>CALVDL010000041.1 GCA_944326305.1 uncultured Bacteroidales bacterium | reverse complement strand
GGGATTCCGGTCATAAATGATAAAATATTGATTTTTAGGATAATATTGTTAAACATAAATTCGTCGAACTGACGTTATTATGAAACAGATAGAAGTAGTAGCTGCCGTGATAAAGGACGGCAACAGGATTTTCGCGACACAGCGGGGATACGGTGAATTCAAGGACAAGTGGGAGTTCCCCGGCGGCAAGTTGGAGCCGGGGGAAGACCGCGGACAGGCTCTGGAAAGGGAAATCATGGAAGAGCTCGACACAGAGATAGACATCGGCCCCTTCCTGTGCACCGTGGAATACGACTACCCCGCCTTCCATCTCACCATGCATTGCTACATATGTTCGGTGAGGTCGGGAAACCTCGTCCTGAAAGAGCACGAATCCGCCCGCTGGCTCTCCGCCGGCCAGCTTTACAGCGTCGACTGGCTTCCTGCGGATGTCGAGGTTGTGAGTAGGCTGGAAAGGATGTTGGGAGTGGGGTAGGGATTCCTTTTGTCAGATCCGTTCTGGATATTTTGCGGAAAAGCAATTTTATCATATATTTACTGCATTATGTAACCTGCGTGTCGTCCGTATCCTTACCTTCTGGTAAAACCTCGCAAGGCAAGTGACGGATTCCGATAAACTTGAGTATTATGAAGACGCTGCTTTTTGTGATATTGCTTTTTCCTCCATTGGTGTCGATGTGTTTGGGAAATGAATATTATTGCCCGGAATTCGGTGAGGACACGACGGAAAAGGAGGCCATTCCTGCAGAAGGTGGAATATGCCAGATTCCGTTCACTTATGTCAATACCCGTTTCCAGCCTGGACGTGAATACCGGCAGTTCCGCTACAGACTTTTGCTCGGGGATGAACCGGGGCCGGAACAATATCCCGGGCAAGAGGACATCTCATACACGGAAGATTACGACGCCATGTATGACATGATACTGTCTGTGGATGTCCCTGCCAATGATTCCGGCTTTGAAAGGACCGTCAAGGTGGAGGTTTCCGTGGATAAACAGTATTCAGGTGACCCTTTCACCAGCGGGGATGAAGAGCATGAATGGGGAGACTGGTTTCAGGTGTATAGCGGGATACAGTCCGGAACCATGTAAAAATCCCTGACGGGTATATTTGTTCAGGTTTCGGTTGGCCTGTAGAGAAAAAACTATTTTTCAGACAATTTATCAAAAAAACGGCAGGTATGTCTTTTTTCAGCAGATTGTTCAAAATGCGGAAATCCGAGGGGAATGAAACGGAGTTTTCTCATGAGGCAGACGCCATATGCGCATTTGAACGGAAAGTGAATAAACTGCTGTCCGCAGATAAGTTCATATCAAGAAAAGATTACATACCGGTAGTAAATGAATACTCGTCGCTGTATTCCAGACTGGATATTCTGCAGGAATCCGGCACCTTGGCCTTCTTTTGCGACAGTAGAGACATACAGTACGAGAGAGCCGAGTCGTTCCTGGAACTTTATGAAGATCTGGCGGATAAGGACGGCTCTTCAAAAGTCTCCGCGCATAATGAAAAGTTCATCAGCCGACATCTGGTTTCTGACAAGACATATTTTGACAATATCCTTAAAGAGGCCGATCCTGCAATCCGTCTTGATGAGCAGCAGCGGCGCGTTGTCCTTTCTGATGAAGACTATACTTTAGTAATTGCAGGTGCCGGAGCCGGAAAGACTACAACTGTGGCGGCCAAAGTCAAATATCTTGTGGAAAAGAAGCATATACGGCCTGATCAGATCCTTGTCATTTCTTTTACCAACAAGGCGGTGAAGGAATTGCAGGACCGGATAAACAAAGCATTGAAGATAGATTGTCCTGTCACTACATTTCACAAGGCCGGGTATGCTGTCCTCCGCCGTCAGGACAACGACAGAAAAACGGTTGTTGATCAGGGGTTCATGTTCAATGTCATCAACAATTACCTTAAAGGGAACATACTGGAGAATCCGGAACTTGTGGACAAGCTCATTCTTTTCTTCGGCAGTTATTTTGACGCTCCTTTCGAAGGAGATGATCTCAATGACTTTTTCAATTATGTGAAAAAGGCGGATTTCTCTACATTGAAAGGCAATATTTCAGAATATGCAGAGCAGGTCATAGACAGACGTACAGGCAAATGCATCAGTATCGCACACGAGTTCCTGCGTTCAGCACAGGAAGTCAGGATTGCAAACTTCCTGTATATGAACGGGATTGAATATGTATATGAAAAACCGTATCCCTATCTGTTCAGACACTCCTATAAACAATATACTCCCGATTTCACCATAGAACAGGATGGAAAAGTGGCTTATATAGAGCATTTCGGGATAACTGAGGACGGAAAGAACAGCCGTTATTCGGATACAGAGCTCGAACGCTACAAGAAAGCAGTCAATGACAAGGTCAGGCTGCATTCAAAACATAATACGGATCTTGTCTATACCTTTTCTTCGTACTGTGACGGCCGTGACATACTGGTCCATCTGCAGGAGGAACTTGCAAAGCATGGCTTTGAACTGCGTCCAAGGTCTTCCAGAGAAATATTCGACAAGATAGTGAATACGGAAGAGAACCGGTATATTTCCAGGCTGGTGAAGCTTGTGTGCACATTCTTGCGGAATTTCAAGACTGATGGCTATGAGGCTGAAGACTTCAGGAAATTCAGAAACAGTACACGCAATGAACGCAACAGACTGTTTCTGTCAATCTGTGAACAGTGCTACTATGAGTACTCCAGACGTCTGAAAGAGAAGAATGCTATTGATTTTGAGGACATGATCAACGACTCGGCACGTATCCTCAGAGAAGGTAAGGCCAAAGGTGTAAAGCTGGACTTCAAATATGTCATTGTCGATGAGTATCAGGATATTTCTCGTCAGCGGTTTAACCTGACAAAGGAATTGAGCGAAATATGTGATGCGAAAATAGTTGCAGTCGGGGATGACTGGCAGTCTATTTTCGCTTATGCCGGTTCGGATATATCATTATTTACAGATTTCAGGAAAGCATTCGGATACGGGCAGGAACTGAGGATTACCCGCACATACCGTAATGCTCAGGAGCTGATAGATATAGCAGGCGGATTTATCCAGCGGAACTGTTCACAGATGCGTAAAGCTCTCGTGTCTTCCAAACATATCCATAATCCAGTGATAATACAGACTTATACGGAAAATGTGGACAGGAAGAAATATGAAGGCCGGGGAGGCCGTTTTTTCCTGGTAGGGGAGACTGTGGAAAAAATCATGAAGGAAATTTTGTCTGAGAATCCGGATTCATCAATACTTCTGCTCGGCAGATATGGGTTTGACGGATTCAATCTGACAAAATCCTCTGATTTCGTTTATTGGGAGAAGTCCGGACGTGTGTCATCCAGGATTTTCTCTGATGTGGAGATGGATTTCATGACAGTGCACAGGGCAAAAGGTCTTGGTTATGACAATGTTATCATAATTAATGCAATGGATGCGGTTTACGGTTTTCCGTCGCAGGTCCAGGACGACCCGGTCCTGAAATTCGTAGTCCAGGATGACCATACCATAGAATATGCGGAGGAACGCAGACTGTTTTATGTTGCACTTACCCGTACCAAAAACCGTGTGTATATTGTCACTCCACAGCAAAGGCCGTCTGAATTTGTCAGGGAACTTCTCAGGGATTACCCGAATGTGACACTGCGCGGGACATTGGATGAGGAGACTGACACTTCTACAAATGTGAAGTCCTGTCCAGTATGCGGCTACCCTCTGCAACTGCGCTACAGGAAATCATACGGCCTCAAATTGTGGATATGCTCCAATGAACCTGAAATATGTGACTTCATGACCAACAACCTCAAAGGCGGGAGCCTGTCAATCCTGAAATGCGACCAGTGCCGTGACGGATACCTGATCGTGAAGGAGGGTATCGGAGAGCCATTCCTGGGGTGCACCAACTACAAACCGGACAGGACAGGGTGCAACAGGACACTTTCAAAGGAAGCTTACATCAGATTCATAAAAAATCTATGACATATCTCGACCTAATGTTCATTTCCCTTGCATTTTGCTGAATGGATTAATATACCGATTGTTGATTTGAAGAATACCGAAAAAAGGATATTTTTTATATTTTAGCAAAAATCATTTCGAAAAAGAGATTCAGACAATGCACGACAATATTGATTTCCACACTTCAAAGATTGTTGACGGGTACAGGAAAGCATTCATTGACTCCGGATATGAATCTGATCCGGAATACAGTCCTTCTCTGATAACAAACAGCAACGGGAAGAAGGTCCTCACAGTACTTGAGAGGGAGATGAAGAATTTTGAATACATTGGACAACCTTGGTAATATTGAACTTAGAATGTTCAAGACAGCAGAAGGGAAAAGAGGGTTTCATACCAAGGGTTACCTGTTTCACAACAAGAGCGATCTGAGAATTATCGTTGGTAGCTCCAATCTTACTCAGGATGCGATAACGAAAAATTACGAATGGAATACCAAAATAGTGTCTACAGTCAAAGGCGAGTTTGCCAGAGACATTGAAAAAGAATTCAATGATCTATGGGAGACATCGGTTGCATCCTACGCAAAGGTCCGAATATATCCTAATATTTTATCCGGTAGTAGTCGAGCAAGGCCTTGTAGTTGTCCTGTGCGGTGAGGCAAGTGTCACGCAGATATTCCCGGATTGCCGGCCATTGTTGCAGACCGCGATAGTAGAACATCTTCAACTCGTCCGTAATGATGAACGGCACAATACCATTCGCCAGGCATTCCTTAAACATAACAAGCCGGCCTACACGGCCGTTGCCGTCCTGGAACGGGTGTATTGCCTCGAAACGTTGGTGCAGGTCCAGAACATCATCAAACGATTTTTTCTTCTTGACATTATATTCCTTCAGGAGAGCTTTGATCTCACGTTTGACATCTTCCGGAGCCGTTGTTTCGTTGCCGCCTACTTCATTGGGGAAACGCTTGTATTCACCGACTGCAAACCACACCTTGCGACTGTCGGCAGTACCGGATTTGAGTATTGCATGAAGATCTTTGATAAGACTCTCTGTCAACGGTTCCTGTGCCCGGTCAATGATAAGGTCGATGCATCTGAAGTGATTGACGGTCTCAATGATGTCATCCACTTTTATGCTTTCGCCCTCTATGCCAATAGTATTGGTTTCAAAGATATAGCGTGTCTGATCGTGCGTAAGGCGGCTACCCTCGATATGATTGGAGTTGTAGGTGAGGTCAATCTGTGTGCGATGATATATGCCACCTTTCAGTCCCATTGACTTTTGCTCGCGCAGCACCGCCAGCAGGGGTGTGATCTTGCCCTCGCGTTTCTTGCGTGCCGGCGGTTCGGCATCGGCCGGAATACTCCAGGTCTTGCCCACAAGAATCGCCCCATCAATCTTACCTGCAGCACAATAATTCCGTGCCGTGCGCTCCGGAATCCCATGCTTGCCGGCAAACTCTGTAACAGAAATATACTCCATATTCTAAAATCTATCGGCAAGTTTACTGCCCGATTTCGCTTGTAAAGATAGCGTATTTTGCCGATAACGGCAAGAATTACTTCGTGTGGAAATGGATAAATCTTGTTTGAGGATGAGATCATTATATCGGGATAGTCTCAGTCCCCACGTTATCAAAATGCAAGTTCCAATCGTGGGATATTGTATCTCTTCTAGTCTTGCGATTTTTGCCTATAATATATCATCAAATAGACATAAAGCAGTACATTTGCATATTATATGTTGTACATCGGCTACCAAACTTTGCAACACTTTGAGATGAGAATCACACTGGATAATTTCAGAAATTTCGTCCCGCCCAAGATATGGTCGCGTGGAGTAGCCTATTTTGAAGACGGGGCAGTCGTGGAGTTAGAAGAAATTTCCCGCGGACAGTGGCAGGCGACTGTGGAAGGGACGGAGGACTATCACGTTGAAATTTCTCTTGATGGAGATGAGGTTTTGTCGTGGATGTGCGACTGTCCTTATGACGGAGGGGATATCTGCAAACATGTCGTGGCAGTTGTACTTGCTGTTCGGGAACAGTGCGGGAAAGAGCTGGAATCTGCTTCCTCCTCAGCAAATGTCCGGGATGCCGCAGTTGTCGGAAAGACGGGGCTGGATACCGACTTCCATGATTTGCTTAAGCTTGCAAAGGACAAGGATTTCAAGAATTTCATCGTTTCCTATGCACCTTCCCATGATGATTTCAAGACGGACTTTATGGGGTATCTTCGCTCCATGTATCTGTGCCCGTCATCCGGGAACACCGATTATGCCGATGAGGTTTTGAAAATATTCAAGTCGGCCTTGAAAACCCACATCGGCCATGGCAGGTCAGAAAGGTATTATGATTATGACTTTTATATTGACTGGGGTGGGTTGTGCAGTAAAATAAATCGTCTTCTGGATGATACAGCATTGCTTATGAAGCTTGGCAAGGCGGAACCTGCAGTTAGTGCCACCCTTCAGCTTTTCCATTCTTTGGCTGGCCTGGATGACGAAGATATATTCTATGATCCGCCTGCGGTGTTGTCTGATTGCTGCATGAAAGCAGGAAATCTTCTGACCGAGGCATCGGTCCATGATTCGGTTCCGGCCGGGAAGAGGACGGGGATTGTAGAGGAACTCCTGAAACTCGCACTTGCAGAGAACCTGTCTGAAATATATGATATGGACGGTCTGTTCCTGGATATCAATAGCCGGGTAAATTCCCCGGATGCGTCTGTGGAACTGATTGACAGGCAGATCGGGAATATGGACGGTTCTTACAGACAGTCCCGGTATATCATTGCAAAGATCGATATCTTACGGGACATGGGGAAAATCAATGAAGCTCAGAAAACCGCCGATGAATTCATGCATATTGATGAGGTACGCAGACATGAAGTGGAATGGCTTCAATCCCTGAACCGTCTTGACGATGCATTAAGTCTCGTCAATAATGCGATAAACTATGCACAGAAAGAGTCTTTTTCAGGTAAAGTATGCGGATGGATGGAAGTGCGTATGCATATCCATGAACGTATGGGTGATACTGCATCCGTCATATCCGACTGCCGTCAGATATTCATCCGGAGGAACGGAAGCATGGAGTATTACCACAGGCTGAAGGAACTTGTGCCGGGGCCGGACTGGAAGCGCTTCCTGGAGGACATGCTGGACCAGATAAAGCCTTTCGCTTTCGGCGGGTCTGACGTAAAGGCGGACATATATGCAGAGGAGAAAGAGTATGGACGTCTTTTCGGCCTTATCGAGACCTGCAGTATGACCACCCGTCTGGATATGCTGATGAATTATGCTCTCGGTCTCCCGTCTGGTTATGCTCCGGCTTTGCTTAAGCAGTGCGTAACGGCTCTCGAATTGTATGTCGCGAATAATCTCGGAAGGAACCATTATTCATATATGGCACGGATACTCCGCATGATGCAGAAGCTTGACGGCGGGAAAGAGGTCGTGCAGCAGCTTGTCGGGAAATTCCGGGAGCAGTATAAACGCAGAAGGGCGATGATGGAAGAGCTTGCAGCTTTTTCTTGAGATTGCCTCCTGTTGCCTCCGAAAAAGTAGAAATGACTTTTTTGCTCAATTATGATTCTGTACTGCATAAAATAGTATATGTTTTATGCAACATACATTGCTGTTTTGAATAAAATAGTAATATTCTTTGGCTGTTTTATATTTAATTGCGACATTTGCGTTACGATGATTGTGTAATGATTGGACAGAATAAAATGAAGCCGAACAATCCTTTCCTGATAGCGGGCTATCACAGCCCTGAATTCTTTTGTGACCGTGAGACGGAAACGTCTGCTATTCTCGATGCACTCCATAATGGACGTAACGTGACATTGATAGCCCCGCGTCGTATGGGTAAAACCGGTTTGATTCGTCATGCCTTTTATCGCCTGAAAGAGCAAGAACCCGATATTGCCACGCTCTATATGGATATTTATTCCACGCAGTCAATGGGTGATTTCGTGCGGTTGTTTGCCAATACGGTATTGGGTAAACTGGATACTGCACCTCAGAAAGCGATAAGCCGCATAGGACAATTTATTCGCAGCTGTCGTCCGGTATTCACCTTTGACGAACTGACAGGGATTCCCAAAGTGACGATCGAGGTAGCACCCCAAGAAGAAGAGAGTACGTTGAAAGAGATATTCGATTATCTGGGATCCTCGGAGAAACGGTGTTATATTGCTATTGACGAGTTTCAACAAATTGCAGAATATCAGGAGAAAGGGATTGTGGCTTTGTTACGCTCCTATATCCAGTTCCTACCCAATGTGAACTTCATCTTTGCGGGCAGCAAGCAACATTTGATGCAGGAGATGTTCATGTCGTCTAAAAGGCCGTTCTATCAGAGTACGCAACTGCTGACCATCGGTCCCGTTAATCGTGAGGCGTATGCTTGTTTTGCCATCAGACACTTTGCTGAACATGGCGTGCAACTCCCTCGTGAGGTTTTCGATACGATATACGATAAATTTAACGGACATACCTGGTACATACAGTGCCTTCTTAATCGCTTGTACGGTTATAATCAGAATGTGGATAAGGAGTTGGTGGCATATGCTACGGAACAGATTGTTTCCGAACAAAGCTATTCGTATGCGGATCTGCTGAAAGCTTACTCTGCAGGTCACGTACGTCTATTGAAAGCCATTGCTCGGGAAGGCTGCGTTAAAGAGGTGTTGGCGGGGGATTTTATCAGCCGACATCGACTCCGTGCCGCAAGTAGCGTTAGTGCTTCATTGAAAAAGTTGCTTGATAACGAACTAGTCTATCAGACTCCTTGTGGGTATATCATTTACGATCGTTTTATGAACGAGTGGTTACGGCAGCAGCTATTCTAAAAACAAGATAATTCAATTCTTGATTCAGAATATCATTGCTGTCCGGTAAAACTTCCCGACGCAGTATGTGTACATTGTTGATTATCAATAGTATAGCGCTCTAAAAGGTACAACCAATAGGTTGGCAAGTATCTGAGAATGTGTAAGTTAGTGATTTTTAGCACCATTCTCGGCT
>CALVDL010000040.1 GCA_944326305.1 uncultured Bacteroidales bacterium | reverse complement strand
TCCACTCACTTTGTTCGGTCGAAATGACAGAGAAGGTCCCGTTCGGTCGAAATGACAATTCATGTCTGTCCACCCCCGGTCACCTGCGGTGACAGCCCCGGCGGGGCATGCGGCTCGGCTGCAAAGGAAGACATAAAAAAGGAAGTCCCGAAATATCTCGCCTCAGATACCGGGACTTCGCCACCGTTTTACGTTTCTTTATATTTTTTCTTTAAGCTGAATCTTAATAAAAACATTAAAAAACAGAAAAAATCACCGTTCTACGCGCACCAGTTCACGATAAAGCAAATCAGAGGGAACTTATGCGGGATATATGGCAAACAATGCAGAACCGCTGCCGGACATGGAGGCATAGACAGCACCGGATTCATAAAGGGAACGCTTGATGGCTTCAAGCTGCGGATACTTTGAGAACACCGTATCCTCAAAACTGTTCTTCAGATGGTCTCTCCACTTCCCGACAGGCATTGCCAGGACCTCACGCAACGGGATCTCAGGCTCCGAAGGGACTATCCCCCTGTATGCGTCGGCAGTGGACACTGCTATCCCTTCCGGCACGACCACCTGCATCACATATCTGTCCTTCACATCCACGCCATCTGGCTCTCCTGCCACAGGGCCGCTGTCCCCCGGACAACGGATGTCTATGCCCGGCAAACTGTATTCCGACAGTATCTCGCCCCGCCCCTGACCGATCATCGGCCTGTTATAGATAAAGAAAGCGCAGTCGCTTCCGAGCTCGGCGGCATAGGAGGCCATCCTCCCGTCATCCAGACCGAGGGAGAACATGTCATTCAGCATCCTTACAGTGAATGCAGCGTCGGCCGAACCGCCTCCCAGCCCGGCACCGACAGGAGAAAGCTTCTCCAGGAATATTTTTACGGGAGGAAGCCCGAAATCCGCATCCAGCAAGCTATATGCCTTGACGCACAAGTCTTTAAGAGGGTCCCATCCGATTCCTTCCTGCCTGGCTGCCGTAATCATGACTTTGCCGTCCGGTGAAACAGCCTGGGCTATCCTGCCGGGCTCCCCGTATTTTGCGAACAGCACCGATGAAGTCCTGCTGTAGTCGTCCCCGGAGACTATTTCAAGCACATCATGTATACCGGAATATGGCAGGAACAGGGTCTCGAGGTCATGATAGCCGTCCGGCCTCCGCCGCAGGACATTGAGGCCGAGATTCACTTTGACATTAGGATACGTTATCATGGCTCCGCTACATTGTCCTTATGGCATTTTCCGCAATCTCCTCGACAGCGGCCCGAGTCCCCGGGTCCGGTATATGGCCGACCACCGGAGAAATGAACGAAATCATCTGGAGCACCATTGCCTCCTTCTCCGGAATCCCCCGTGAGCGCATGTAGAACTGCTCCTCCTCATTGAGGCGCCCGACGGTGGCGCCGTGGGAGCATTTCACGTCATCGGCATATATCTCCAGCTGGGGCTTGGTGTCCATTTTTGCAGTATCGGAAATCAGGAGGTTGTGGTTCTCCTGATAGGCCTCGGTCTTCTGGGCGTCCTGTGCGACCATTATCTTTCCGTAGAAATCGGTCCTGGCCGTCCCGCCTGCAATCCCTTTGAAAAGCTGCCGGGAAACACAGTGGTGGACCTTATGGTTGACATCCGTCCGGATGCATACTGCCTCATTGGACGGGCAGATATAAATTCCTGAAAGGTACGCCTCCGCACCAGGCCCCTCCATATCCACCCGCAAATCGACCCGGCAGCTTGCACCCGGCAGTACTATCACTGAAAGGTCCAGCCTGGAATCAGCCTCCATCACGATATGCAGGCTGTAATCCCCGGACTTCCCCGCATCAAGCACCAGAGAGCGGCTCAGGCTCCCTCCTTCCGCGACTCTGGCATCACGGAGCGTCCCAAAGGTGTTTTCAGTTGATGCTGTCATATCCCTTTTCCTCTATTTCAGACACAAGCTCCTTCCCGGCGGTCTTGACGATCCTGCCGTCTTTAAGCACATGAACCACATCAGGGACTATGTATTCCAGAAGCCTCTGGTAATGGGTGATTATGATAGCGGACTTCTCCGGAGTATGAAGGGTGTTCACTCCCTGCGCGACAATCCTGAGGGCGTCCACGTCCAGGCCGCTGTCCGTTTCATCGAGAATCGACAGCACGGGGTCGAGCATGGCCATCTGGAAGATCTCGTTGCGCTTTTTCTCGCCCCCGGAAAAGCCTACATTCACCTCGCGCTTCGCGAACTCGGGCTTCATCTGCACGAAAGCCATCTTTTCCTTCATGAGCTTAAGGAAGCCGGCTGCCTTCAGGGGCTCAAGGCCCTCTGCCTTCCTTCGCGACTCCACGGCAGCCTTCATGAAACTGGTGATAGTGACCCCAGGTATCTCCACAGGATACTGGAATGAAAGGAAGATACCGGCCCACGAACGTTCCTCCGGAGACATGCCCAGCAGGTCTCTGCCCATGAATGTCACCGAACCTCCAGTCACTGTGAAATCAGGCTTTCCTGCAAGTACGGCGGAAAGAGTACTCTTCCCTGCCCCGTTCGGTCCCATGACAGCATGTATTTCGCCTTTCCTTATGGTGAGGTCCACGCCCTTGAGGATCTCCTTGTCCTCGACCCGGGCATGCAGACCTTCAATCTTAAGAAGTATGTCGTCTTGTGCCATATCAGATTGTTTCAGTTAATGTCATTCAAATTCAACGTCAGTTCGACGAATTAATATATAATAATATTATCCTAAAAATCAATATTTTACTTTAACAACCGGAAACCGTTCATGAAAGAGTTTCATGCCGACTTCCTGTACAGCTTGTACCAGTTATACAGCGACACCACACCGTTTATAAGGTAAAGGCACGACACTATCGGCATGAACACATGCCCCACAGAGATATGCAGCATCATCTGCGTGACATTGACCAGGAGCCAGGCTATCCAGCAGTCCCATTTCTTGAGAGCCGAAAGGAACTGCGCCACAAGGATGAGCACAGTCACGCAGGCATCAAGATAAGGAATAGGGTCAGACGGGAAAGCGCCGGGGAACCACCTGTTCCCGAGCTGGCTGAGAAGCCATCCCCAGCAGCCGGCCAGGATGAATACTGAAGCAGCCGCAATAAACCTCTGCGGCCAGCTGAGCATAGACACCCTCAGTGCGCTGTGGTCTGCGGAACTTTCCTCCTCTTTCTTCGGATGCGTCCAGCGATAATGCCCCAATATATTAATACCCAACGATATAGGCTGAAGTATAAGACTCGCGTACAGGTTCTTGTTCCAGAACATCAGGAACAGGGCGAAAGTATACAGATAGCCTACCCAGAAATTGTATTTGCTGTTACGTCCCGCCAGGAATACGCAAGTAAGCCCCAGGACAGACGTGATAAGGTCTATCAGCAATACCGGCGTGTCTCCGCCGATTGTGAACAATGTATAGTTTATGAACTCTTTCATCTTATTCTAATGGAATCATACCCCGGCTCCGGCCGGCGGCATCGCATAATACTGCCCTGGCCTGCAGGCTATCCTACCGAGCCTTCAAGAGAGACCTGCAGAAGTTTCTGGGCCTCGACCGCAAACTCCATCGGCAGCTTTGACAGGACCTCCCGTGCATAGCCGTTGACAATCAGCCCCACGGCTTCCTCCGGTCCGATACCGCGCTGGTTGCAGTAAAAAAGCTGGTCATCGCTTATCTTCGATGTAGTGGCCTCATGCTCGACTACCGCAGTCTTGTTTGCGTTCTCTATATAAGGGAAAGTATGCGCTCCGCACTTGTCACCGATCAGGAGGCTGTCGCACTGGGAGAAATTCCTTGCGTTGTCCGCCCCCGGTAGCATCTTCACAAGGCCGCGGTAGCTGTTCTGGCTCCGTCCCGCCGATATACCCTTGCTCACGATGCGGCTGCGGGTGTTCTTCCCGGCGTGGATCATCTTGGTGCCCGTATCGGCCTGCTGGAAATTGTTGGTCACTGCCACGGAATAGAACTCGGAAGAGGAATTGTCACCCTTGAGGATTGTACTCGGGTACTTCCATGTGATGGCTGACCCTGTCTCCACCTGGGTCCATGAAAGATGGCTTCCGGAGCCCTTGCATATTCCCCTCTTGGTCACGAAGTTGAAGATTCCGCCGCGCCCCTGTGCATCTCCAGGATACCAGTTCTGGACTGTGGAATATTTCACCTCAGCGTCCTTTTCCACGATTATCTCCACCACAGCTGCATGAAGCTGGTTCTCGTCCCGCATAGGAGCCGTGCAGCCTTCCATGTAGCTCACATACGACCCTTCGTCGGCGACAATAAGCGTCCTCTCAAACTGCCCCGTACCTTTTGCATTGATCCTGAAATAGCTGGAGAGCTCCATCGGACAGCGGACTCCTTTGGGAATGTAGCAGAAAGACCCGTCGCTGAAGACAGCGGAATTAAGGGCCGCAAAGAAATTGTCCCCGGCGGGGACCACTGAAGCCAGATACCTCCTCACCAGGTCCGGATGTTCCTTGACAGCCTCGGAAAAAGAACAGAAGATGATACCTTTCTCCGACAGCGCTTTCCGGAAGGTCGTAGCCACTGACACTGAATCGAATACAGCATCCACGGCGACACCCGCAAGGGCCGCTCTCTCATGAAGGGGGATACCGAGTTTCTCGAAAGTCTGCGCCAGTTCAGGATCTATCTCCTTGGGACGGTCACTGTCTTTCTTAGGCGCCGCATAATATATGATATCCTGGAAATCGATTTCAGGGATATCAAGATGCGCCCAGCGGGGCATCTTCATCCTCTGCCATTTACGGAAAGCCTCCAGGCGGAAGTCCAGAAGCCACTGCGGCTCTTCCTTCTTGGCCGATATCAGCCTTATAATGTCTTCATTAAGGCCTTTAGGTATGAACTCCTGCTCCACATCCGTCACAAAACCATGTTCATACTCCTTCTGGGTAATGTCCTCCAGTATATTCTTTTCTGTATTTACATCCATATCAGTACTGCCGGTTTGACAAGCTTACATTCATCAACTCAAAATTGCAAATATACAACACATTTTGAAAAGAATAGCAGAGCGGGGCCCGGGTCAGAAATTGAACGCCAGCCCGACTCCGCCGCTACGGCACTGCCCTACGGTCAGCGACTTCTCCACATGACCCTGTCCGAGGCTGTAGCCGTTTCTCCGGTTATAGTCATCCGCTATGGCGTCCAGCTTCCTGTTCCCCTTGACAAGCAGGGGTATGCCGGAAGCCAGTCCGGCGGCCCCGAGGACATAGCTTGCCACATAAAGTCCCGCATCCGACCCCCCGGAAGGCCCGAAACCGGAATCGTCGAACATGGAGTCAGCCGCACTTGATGCCGCATGTGTCACTATCCCGGCAAGAAGGAAAGCCCCGCCTATGCAAGTCAGATAAAGTCCGGCCATGTACTGCCTCCTGGCCTTCAGATAAGTGCTGCCGTAATTCTTGTACCCGATATAATCCATCATCTGCTCAGGAGTCACTACAGAAACCCCCAGATAATACCGCCCGTGCCGGTAATCAAGCCTGCCCGGGACCACCGCCCCGGAAAACATCAGGGCATCAGGGCCGGAGACCGGCTTCCCGTCCATGAACACACTCTCAGTCCCGTTCTCGAAGACAATCCGGTCAACCCTCATAAGGGAGACCCGGAAATCAGGGCCGCCGAGATTGTCCCATGCCTTGTACAGCACATAATCATCACCTATCTCCCTGACTGAAGCATCCACCGGAGCCGCATCCCTGAAATAAATCCTGTCCTGCCCTGAGGCCAGAGAGCATACGGAAATCACCATCGCCACAAACAGTATCCTTACAGAAGCCATAATACTAAACCTTTATCAACCCGCCGCTACATGCCGTCAGCCCGCGGCGGTACAAACATATAGAAATAAAAAGTTTTCTGCAAACGCACTTGCTTTTTAAGCCAATTTGCAATACCTTTGCACACCTGATTTTTCAGACAGGGCTGCCGCCCACCACCAGCAATGCCCGGATGGCGGAATCGGTAGACGCGTTGGTCTCAAACACCAATGTCCGAAAGGATGTGCCGGTTCGACCCCGGCTCCGGGTACAAAGATAGCCTCGTAATCTCTTGATTATGAGGCTTTTTAATTTTAGCAGGGTGTACTAAAGGAGTACTATTCCGCGAAAGATTGCAAAGGAAAGTCAAAAATCCTGCAAAATTTTGTGTATGGCTACAGGGCTTGCGAACGCAAAAATGACAGGGCAAATTTACCCGTACCTGCACCCTCGCCAATGAGCAATCAGACAGGTTTGGCAAAAAATCTACATTTGCTACATTCCTACATCAGTACTCATATTGACACCTCACTGCCTGTCTGCTATGACTCAACGCTCCGCTCTTGCAATGGCCAATGTCCTCTCGGCTTTTTGTCGGCTTTTAGGAGCGCAGCGGGATTTCAACTGCCTGCGGATATAATTTCACGACCGAGGGTATAATATCGGTAATTTGCTCCGGTTTTATATCCACCTCGTTTTGACACGCCCAAAACTGGTGTTTATCGTATGCCAGTAGTCAATTAGTCAAAGTTAGCGACATCAACATCAAAATATATATGCTCTACCGTTGTCCCTGCCAACTTATAAGCATCTTCCGAAGCGAGATAATGTGCGAAGCCGGAATTTTTATCAAGTTTCAGACTTAACCACTTTGCCCCTCTTTCCATACAGTTAATCACGATAAAATCATGAAGGACATCATATATGACATCTGAAATACGGGGGCTGATTACGACACCCTCAACATATAGCCTGTCTGCATTATTATCGTTTACGGCTTCACAATCGTCAAAAGGTTTCTGCGACACCACAAAACCTGCGACTATTTTGCTGCCCGTCAAAATTCCTTTGTACCTTTTCTCTGAAATCACATCAAAGGTGAACGCCCCGTCCTTTCCGACAAACACACCTACATATTCAGAGGTGCCACCATTCTTTTTAGCCTTGAAAATATCCTTGACTTTCATAATACTGTTCTTACCCACATACAACATTAGCCACAATAGATACTGTATTTCAGATGATTATCGTAAATGAAGCCCGAAAACCTGCCGAACGCATCTGATGTGCTGTAGTCCCGTTTCAGTACCGCGATGAGTTCCTTGTCGGTCTTGACACCCATAGCATACCTCAACTGTCCTACAGGCAGGTCGGATATTACCCGTTCATAGTCGGAGTCCCCACACATTTCATTACACAATGACCCAATGTCTTGCTGCTCGAATGTGACAAGCCCGTCTTTTATTTCAACTCTGATGCTCCTTGCTGCATTAGGATTGTTGTCCTCATAGAGGGTTGCTGATACAGTTTTTTGCTTAACAGTATTCATACACGGTTCTAATTAACGCTGAACAAAAATAACTCTTGCCTGTACCAAAACGCAGTACAATCGGGAAACACAAAAGGGCTGACCCGTTACAAGCCAGCCCCACAATCAATAGAGTATAATAAAGCCTTACGGATAACACAAAGGTATAAAACGCTTTGCGAATATCCCGGAGTCAGTTCTTGACCTCTTCCTGCTGGGTTTCTTCTTTGGCTAATTCGGCTATCTCGGATCAGTCAACAAAGTTCCAGATTTTTGTAAGTGACCATTATCATCATAATTTTGGAGGTAAATTACCTTCTTTCCTTTAGTAATGGTCAGAGATAAAATTATATTATCGACGAACACATACTCGACACGATATTTTCCGTTAGTATTAACCAATTTCTCTAATTCAGAAGAAATTATAAGGGGAATTTGGCTCTTATCTATTTCCTCACTTGTATCAGCCCCAATATAGGTTACAAGACCTTTCTTCCACTGCATTATTATTCCATCTGAATAACCTGCAAATAATCTTGACTTTATTTTAGCCTCACAAATAAATCCCCCGTCTTGAACCGCGTATGTCGTTCCGTCAAATACATATTTGGCACCCGAATATTTAACGGGTTCATCTATTCTGACTACCTCAATTGCTACACTATCAATAGAGAGAGTAACATCATGACTATTTTCGATATATGATGAAAATATGGGGAGGTTACTCTGATTTATACGCCACAATTCACGCCGGAGAACCCTTGCATTTTTCTTATAGTTCTTATATTCATAGTCCCTGACTGCTGTCTTGATATTACTACTGTCAATTTTCACAACATACTCTTTTATCCTACCAACAGCAGCAATACTGTCTGCCTTGTATTTCTCAACAGCGGCAATACTATCTGCTTTTTCTTTTGCTATTCTTGCTCGCTCCTGTTCTTCCCTCAACTTCTTCTCTTCTGCCGTCAGGCGTTTCTTAAAATATGCACCAAATGTAACATATCCATTATAGCGAAAAGTAATAGATAATCCATCTTCAATGGCTGTCCAATCAACAATTGACACCGCAAAATTCTCATCTATAAAAAAATATTTCATTTGCGGGGTATTATTTACCCATTTATAGACTTTGAATGACGCCTGTGCTTTGCCGTCTGATTTCAGCGTAAACCCTGTCAATTCATCGTTTTTGAAATTTAATATTACCGATTTGACAGTAAATTTTCTTGGACTCGTATAGCCATTAGCGTCAGTATAATTATACTCAAACTCTTTTGGAACCATAAAATAGTCATAAATCTCTGTACGGGATTGTCCTAACAGAGATATGATATTCAGCATTACGGTTAAAAGGACAATAATCGTTTTCTTCATTTTTTTGATAATTATTTGATTTATAACAATGTGAGTTTTAATAATCTGGCTGGAGATAATTTACCATCGATATAATCGTATATGATAAACCTCAGTATGTTTAGTTTCAAATCAAATATTTCTGACTTGTGTAAATAGGTACTTAATTTAAGTGCCGTGCTGATGCTGACATATTGATACATCTCCCCTTGATAATCAAGTGTTCCGGCATACATATAATCCCCAGAGTCTTTAAATTTATATGTAAACTCTCCCGACAGATATAAATTGCCAGTATTGTCAAATCCCTTTATTGAGTAATTGCCATTACCCAAATTTGCAATAGTGACTTCCCCTGCAGAAAATACATTGTCTTGAAAATATAACGGATCATCTATCTTCCATCCTTTATATGTAGTCTGGCACATTGCCGACATAGCAGTAAGAAGAAAGACAACAGTAGCAATAATCTTTTTCATATTTTTCTGCGATTTGAACTTTCTTTACATAATCCAGCATTAGCCTTGACAAAGGCTATGAAAGAGGCAGGGTCTTCGGTTATGACACCGAAACTGCTTTGATATTTAGGAACATTCGGGCGAACTTCCTGCGGTATCTCCAATGGAGAGTCAGCACCGAAGAACCAGTATTCATCGCAGATAAGGACAAAGCCACCGTTGAGGTCTTTGCTGATTTTGACCGTGTCTGTCGGTCTGCGGTAGATGCTTTCCACAAGACGAAGTCCGTCAGGGGATGAACTGTCGGGACAATAGATATTATCTCCGTGAGTTGATTTTTCGTCTGCATTTGACGGGCGTTTCATCGGGAACCTGTCCCAATACTCTGCAATAGGAATTTTGTCCGTGACTTTGGCAAGATAAATGAGCCGTTCCTCGCCTGGAGGTGTGGAGGTGGCAGTCTTACGGGATGTCCAGCCTGCTATCCAATACCCTACTTTGGTATTCTGCCGCATCTTGCACATACAGGTGGCGAGAGTGAGGACGCCGAAGTACGGATTGGGAGCGAAGCCGTCATCGTGGGACATCTTGTAACTGTAAAGGCGTTCCATTGGCTATCAGTTTGTTCCTTGCAGCCGACAGGAATGGTTGTTACACAAAGAAAGTGGGCTGCAGTCCACATTTTGTTAGGTGTCGCCAAACCCCTGTGCATACGCAGACAAGCAACCCACAATAAGCGAGTTACCTGTGCCTCGTATGCTGTTATAAAGTTGGCGACTTTAACAAAATAAGGCACTTTTTTTCAGTATTTTGCCCCGAAAGGCATGACAAATATAGCGAAAGATTTTTCTGTCAGCAATTTTTATGGTCATTATTGGGGGCTTTCATCTGCCTTTCACGCAGGCATCTCTTTTTGTGCCGATACAGACCGCCTTGTTCCTCATCAGCAAATGAAGATTATATGCCATTCCAATTTTGCTACATTTTCTACATTATCTACATGACGGCAATAGGAATATGTCATTATGTCGCCCTTGGGACTTCGATAATACAGGAAGAGCACAGGTTGGGATTTAGCCCGTTTTAAGGCATCGACCTGCGCTCTCCGGAGCATTATATCGGACATGGGGCGTTGCTGCCTTTGCGCTCCCAGTAGGAGTGACTGCGGGTCAGCAGCCGAACAGTTCCCGCTGTTCTTCTAATGTCATACCGTCCGCCGAGTAGTCAAGCAGCCATTTCAGATAGGTATGCAGAGTGTCTGTAAGTTCGTCTATCAGAACGGATGATTTGACATGCTTTGCCTTCCACGATTGGGCACCACGGATTGCCCTCTGTATATGACTGTGAGCCTGCCTGTCCTCCGCTTGGGGATTGTCCCGTCTTTGGAACAACTCCTTTACATAACAAGCCATGTTTTGTTGCACATCGGCTATACAAATGCACCAAGTATAGAAGTCCCGCATCGACCGAATGTCATTGAATGTCACTCCGAACGGACTGTCGCTCAACTTGTCGATTTCCTCATACAGACCAAACCATTCCGCCACAAGTCTGTAAAACACTTTCTTGTCCCACAGGTCAGACGCTTTCAGAGTCCTGCCGAACATTGCAGCCAGACTTTTCTTGCTGAATGTCACTTCATACCTCAACTGATAGGGTGCCATGCCGAATTCAGAGTACTTCGGCAGTTCCCGTTTCTTCTTTGCTTCCAATACCTTGTCATAGAACTTTATCTGTGTCTGCCTGTTCTTAAAATACACTGTCTCTGCAACATTCATTTTCCAATACCCTTTCATTCCGTTCAGAAGTCTGATGTATTCCACAGGTTTCCTGCTCATTGTCAGATTGGTTGCAAATTCCAGTTCCATCACCTCTGCATTCTCCATTGGCACTCCGAGTTCCTCCCCTATCATCTCTATGACCTGTCTTACCTGTGTCAGTGTCAGAGTCTGGATGTTGTTACCGAACAGGCATTTGGACAGACTCCCCTCAAATATCACATAGTCATTCTTTGCACGGATTTTCCGTCCTCTATACTCACCCCATCCCCCATCTCCACCATCATAATATCCTCTGTTGCACACATTGACATTGTCAATCACTGATGTCCAGTCGTACCCTGCTGGCAGATGCTCTTTATTGAGTCTTAATTTTACCTTGTCAAACATTTTTACAGTGTTTAGGAGTTAATGATTTGATGATTGATGTGGCTGCATGATGCAGATAGAGGTAAGGAGAGAAGGGAGGTGAGGGTGAGGTAAGAGAGGGTGAAATGTATTGTGAAAGATGATACATATTGAGACTTGTTAAAGACAGAACTTATATTTCAGCCCCGGCATCAACGGCAACCGGGGCTGAAAATTGCACTCTGCATTTGGTGTAATTCATAATCAACGGATTTCTTTTGGTATCAGATGCCATGCCGACCTCTTTGTTTAGAGTTCAGACAATACGACTGTGCCTGTTCAGCAAGTTCCTCATCCGTAAGGATAGGGTTGCTCGTAAGCCACGCGATAATGTCCTCTACCCTAAAGTAGATCATCTTGTTATTCGGCTTGTAATGCCTGATACGCTTCTCGTGCGTAAGACGGTACAGGTAACTCTTTTTGAGTCCCATGTACTCCGCTGCCTCCGCTAATGTGAGGATAGCCTTAGACTTTAATATATCTGTCATAGTTCTACTTTTTTTACCAATGGCCATCAGTAATTGTTCGCTGCGAAGGTATTCCATCGATAAAAAAATTACAGGATACGCTTGGTCACGCATTATCACAGTACCTATTTTCGCCATGGCAGGGAACAAAAAACCTCCGAGTGAAAACTCGGAGGTAACAATCTAATAACAAATATTTTATTTATACTTGTTTTAACTTTTCTAACTCATCAAAGAAACTGTCTATCTGTTCGTGACCGATGGGGTAGAATTCTCCTGTGCGTTCTCTTTCCTTAAATGTATAAGTACGCAAATTTTTCACATCAAAATATAATTCAAAAGGAGTGTAGTTCGTCAGAATTTGCTCTGTTCCATCCTTAAAATGCGCTGTGTTATCCAAACCAAGAAAAGCACTGCACCTCACAGCGAAATAAGCCAACAAAACTTTTCCGCCCAGCATCCACCGATTGCATACCCTGTCACCCACTTCTACCACCTTATATAGTCCCTTTTCTTTGGCTTTTTGTAAAACTGCCAAGGCTAATTCATTATTAAATTCCCGTGGCAAGGCACTTTTATACCGTTTTGCTTTCCCTTTTTTAATCAGAGTAAGTTTGCCGTTTTTTACATGGTAGTCAAAAACCCGTTGTGGCTTTACTTTGAACTCCGTAATCATAAGCCACTCGTGGATTTTCTGTAAATACTCAACCCCGACCTGTATTTCTTGCGCAATTTCCGACTCCATGTCATCTGCATAATATGCCATTACGAGTAGGACATTATATATATCCTCATCTCCGGCTTGATAAGCGCATATAAA
Organism: uncultured Bacteroidales bacterium; assembly: GCA_944326305.1. Taxonomy (GTDB): domain Bacteria; phylum Bacteroidota; class Bacteroidia; order Bacteroidales; family UBA932; genus Cryptobacteroides. The sequence goes on along the minus strand of CALVDL010000040.1, from coordinate 18,386 downwards.
TTCATCAATGGCTATTGCCAACTTGGTGTCTTCATAATTTTTTATGTAATCATTCAAGTCCCTAATCTCATTCCCAATATGGTGATAACACGGAAAGTTGTTTATGGTACTCCAAAAGGTACTTGGAGCAACAGCACCGACACATATACAGCATCGTTTGAAATGCTCGAATATATCCCAGGCTTCTGCTTTTGTCATAATTATATGGCTTTTATCGTCATAATTTCAGTTCCGGCAGGCTGTTGATTGCTTCCCGTTTGAGTTCGTCCACAGCCCTTGTGTATTTTTCCGTGTGCCTCAGTCCGGAATGTCCCAACAGACTGGCTACAGTCTTTATATTTGCACCGTTGTTGAGGATGTTCACGGCAAAGGAATGACGGGCACAATGCCAGCTGATGTGTTTGTTTATTCCGGCTCTCTTTACCCATCTTCTGACTGACTTGCAGCAACTTTCGTAGGTAGGGAGTTCAAATATCAGTTCCTCGTTTATATTGTCCGTCTTCGGACTGCCTATCAGCGACAGAAGTCCGTCATTAAGAGGTATTATTACTCCGCTGCTACCCGAATGTCCCTTTGTCTTGTTCTGCTCAAATTTAAGGATTTTATTCTGATAGTCCACATTGCCGTAGGTCAAATCCTTTACATCGCAGAACCTCAACCCTGTGTAGAGACAGAAGATGAACGCATTGCGTACCTGCGGATTTTCATACCTGTAATGGGTGTTTATCAACTGGTCTATTTCAGACAGGGAAAGCACATCCTTACGCAATATCTGTTCATCCACCGTTATCGACACACCTTTACAAGGGTTGTTCGACATTACCCCGTGTTCTACGGCATAGTTCACTACCTTTTTGAACCTCTGATAGATACTCTTGGCTCCCTCTCCCTTACTCCGGCTTTGCAGGTACTCCACAAAGTCTGTCATCATATCCTTTGTCAGTTGGTTGGGCTTGATACGGTGTTCGTAGATGCTATATGCCTTATTGTCATTTATAAAGTCCCGGAAACGCTTCAAGGCTATCTGCATCATCCGTATGTCTTTCTTGGTGTAGTTGTCTATATAGGACTGGAAGTAGTCATAGAAGTTAACATCCTTGTTCTGCATTATGCGGTAGCCCGTCTGACTCTCCTTGAACTGCTGCTCCTTCTCAAACCTTATCTTCTCTGCAAGCGCCAGTGTCTGCCTGTTCTTTTCCTTATCGGCAGGCTTACGTGGATGCGCAAGCAGGTGGAGGCCAAGATATTCTTTCTTCCGATGATGTGTTACCTTGTACTTCGGCTTCCCTTTCATCGGTCCCGTTTCGTACAGTAGCGGATTCCCTGCTTCATCCAATTTTGGGTCTTCCGTCCTGCCGAGGTAGTAGTTCAGATACAGGCTTATAGTCCCGTCGGAAAGTGTGCGCTTTTCGAGTTTCGGATTTTGCTTTGCCCGTTTTTCAAGTTTTGCCATACGATATGATTTTGATAGAGCAAATATAAAATCTTTTCGGACCTCAAGGTGTACTAAAGGTGTACTATTCCGCGAAAAATCTCAAAAGAAAGTCAACAAAAGTCCGGACTATATCTTCGTAACTAACTGATTTTTATTTACTTTATCTGATTATCTTTGACTATGTTTTTCACGGTATTGTACCGGCTCCGGGTACCCAGATGAAATCCTCTGATTTTTCAGAGGATTTTTCATTTTTCTTTCCTTGTAATTTATTGGTTTCCTGATAGATAAGGTCGAGCATCCTGTTATATGACCGGGTTCGATAATTTTTCCCGTCAAATTCGATTTTCTGTGGGAATATCGAACCCAGCAGCAAAACCTTGACTTCCGGCCTTGCTGAACGGAAGAACTCCCCGAGATTGCCGATAATGTTGATAGAATAGTCCAGTTTGTCCTGTACCTTCATTTCCCTGCTCATCCGCAACGCGCCTATCTGTTCTTTCAGGCTCTCCATCTGCTTATTATACCGTTCCAAAGTCTGCTCTTTCTCGGCCTTGCTTATCTCTCCGTCATAGAACAGGTCTTTTACCCGCTCTGCTCCGGATGTTCTGCAACTCTATTTCAAGTTTATCAGCCTGTGATTTGTTGGCCCTGACCTTATCCCCTCTGATGTCCGACAGAATTTCGTTATACAGTTCCAGCACTGCTTTATTTGGTTTCAAGGCAGAAACATACCGTACAAATCCATCATTGACTTCCTCGGCTCTCGTATTGATGTGCTTGTGGTCACAATTACAGAAATAATATGTGTACTTTCCACCGTGTCCGCCCGTGCTTGTCGCGCCAGTCAAAGGATGTCCGCAGACCGGGCAGATAAGGAATTTCCGCAGATATAAATCCGGATTGATTTGCTTCTGTGCAAGTTTCACGGCTTTCTTTCCTTTACTGTTAATGATGTCCTGTACCTTGTCGAATGTCCGTTTGTCTATCAGGGCTTCGTGTTTGCCTTCCACAAATTGTTCAGGGTCATTCTTGTATGCCGGGACACGGATTATACCTGCATAAAAAGGATTCCTCAACATATCAAAAAATGAACTGTCAGGAATATACGGGCATATCCGTTTCCGTATTCGTGTCGGGGTCTCCAAACCTTTCGCAACTTCCTCAAACGCCTTTTTGATTGCCGGGGCTTTGGTTTTGTCTATCTCAATCCAACAGTTGTGCTTCCCTGCTCTTACATTCCTGTAACCTCTCGGTGCTTTGCCTACCCATTCTCCCCTCATAAGGTGTTCGTGGTTGCCGTCCTTTGTCCTCTCGGCTATCTTGTTGTCCTCCGCGTGGGCGGCTCCGCAATACATCGCAAGCATCAGGGCCCAGTCCGAGCGATTGAAGTCTATCGGGGCTTCTATTGCATTGATTTCTATCCCCATTTCGTCGAAAAATTTCCGTTTGTAGGTATAGGCAAACTCTACATTTCGCGTAAACCTGTCCCACCGCAGAAACAGCACCTTGTTTACCTGGCCTCTATGCTTCTTGCAGTATTGGTATATCTTCTTCAGTTCGGGTCGGTCAAGTTCGTGGCTCTTGGCCGAATAATCTTCCTTATACGGCTGTTCGTCCCCGACTATATTGTAATCGTGGTTTAAACAGTATGCACGTAAGTATCTCTCCTGGGCATCCCGCCCCATACCGTCAGCCTGTTCATCGGTGCTGACCCTTGTATATAGCATTACGTTAGTCATATCGCTAATTTATTATATGGGTTATTAGTAAAATCATTTATATCCGTCTCTAAATCATCATTCATTACCTGTAACGAAGCGATAGAATACAGATAATCCCGCAGTTCTTTAAGTGTGTTGTTATCTATCTTGTAATCATATCTGTTGAGTATAGCAGCACACTTTTCAAGTGATAACATCTGTTAGTCACTTATACCTCTTATTCACCTTTCGACCCCAATGCCTTATATACTATGGCATTGGCTCTTGTATGTCCAGGACGGCTTTGCCCTGTCCGGCCTCTTTGCCGGAATTACTATGGACTATTTGATATTCTATATTTTTTATAATGCCAGAACAGGCGGCTTATTAAAATTCAAAGTCAACACAACCTTGAAAGACAGCATCAGAAATGTTCCTCACTGTCCAAAGCAAATATACAGAAATGATTTTCATTTAACAAACCCTACCTATATCATTGTCTTCAATTTCCTTAAAGTATTTACAGATGTCCCTGTAATTGCAGTTACATTCCGAAGGCTGATTCCTTTCTTTAACAAGGCCAATTCTTTTGCATACTGTTCTTTATATTCTATTTCCGACTTACGATACGAGGCTGGCCGTCCCATCTTGATTCCCTGTTCCCTACACCTTTTTATATATTGAGTTCTTCCCGATGTCATTCGCTCCCTTATGGTCAGGCGTTCCATACTTGCCACCTCTAATAATATCGTACATATAAGTGATGCCACCGGATTAACCGTTTCATCCGGCATTAACGTTTCTAATCCATAATTCTTAACGTAAAGACTGACACCATTCTCGTTGAGGGTCTGAATAACCTTTAACGCTTCGAGGGTATTTCGGTCTAATCTACTTATTTCCAAACATACTACGCGCCTTATATCAGAAGCCTTTACATAGTTTATAAGTTCAACTATTTCCGACCGTTCCTCATTCCGTTTTGCACCTGATACCTTATTTACAAATTCTTTGACAACCATCCAGCCCATCTTTGCGCAATGCTCACGCAGCTCGACTAATTGTCTTTGATATTCCTGCCTGTCCGTGCTTACCCTTGCAAAAATGACTACCTTATCCATATTATTGGAAGTAATGATGTTAGTGTCAATTAAAATACGCTCTTTTTGCCCGTTAAGTCCGACATAGGTATTCTATGTCTTTTCCCGATACAAATTTATGACTTTTATTGAATATATGCAAATAAATGTGTGACATATTTTGAATATCTGTCACAAAGTCATATATTCGTGGAAAATTGAAATATGCCTAACAGAAAAATCATACATCTTAACTATAACGGTAAAGATTACTACTTCGGCTCCGTTGCTGCAATATATTCCGTGTTCACAAAAGAACAGTTGGGTGTATCATACGGGTCACTGCGGAACTTCTGCATAACTCCTGACAAGCCATACATTAATAACAAAGTGGTCATTAAAGAGGGAATACTCATTTCTGCTAAAGGTTTAAGAGGACGGAAGAAAACCGCAGACACATCCTCTGAATAAGAATTTTTCAACATTGATGAATTTCATTTACTTTGCACGGCAATATCTCTAATACCTCTAAATGAGTGTTGACCGTTATAGGAAAATGCTTACCTTTGTCGTGCCTTATTATGGGGCATACATACGGAAGAGTTTTCGCTTTGTCCTTAACGGAAATGTGGCAATTTTCAGTATCGGAAGGACAACGGACAGCACTCATTCTTGTTTAGTCTATGCGGTTTATACGGATATATCCGATACCTCATACCTATTCGAGTGTGAGGTATTGGTCGTTTATATCCGATAGGCTAGCCACAGCCTCCGTTAGATAGACGAAATCAGCCTCACACTTTTCGCATCATAAAGAATCTTCCGAGAGGCTGGGAAGGAAAAATTAACCTTAAAAAAGCAATGAAAAAGAGTTTATTTCTGTTGTTACTGTTAGCAATTTTCGCGACTTCTTGCGAAAAAGACAAAGGAACAATCAATGACACTGCCGACATTATTGGAGAATGGGAATGTGTCGGGATTGATTTTTACTATGACGGAGAGTTGATTTACTCCCTTACGCCTGATTCTAAAGACTATTTTTATTATTACCATAAAGACTATAGTTATTACGTATCAAATTATTCGGCTATCTCATTCGAAGAAGATGATGATGTAAATACAGGTTTTGTATTCAATGACAACGGGAAAGGTTATCAATGGTGGATAAGTAAGGATTATACTGATGAAAATTATTATTTTTCCTGGTTTTATCAAAATAACCGAATCGCAATATTCGATGATGAGGGCGGTGAATATTATGAAGATATCTATATTTCTGGAAACTATATTACTGAAGAATATTGTCCAAGTGCTTTAGGTTACTATATAAGTGATACTGACCTTGATTTAAATTGGGTATATCAAGACATACAAGATATGCCTAATATGGATTGGAAAGGCCAGGATGGACAAGAACACGAAATGAAAGAGGTTTACAAATATGCAAAACAGTAAAATATGAAACGATTAATATATGTCACGATGCTCCTGCTCTGTCTTGGAATGACACCGCTATCCTGTTCAAAGCCAGATATAGAAGGAAATGAAGGAGAAACACCTTCCGAAAGTCAGTATGTCGGCACTTGGGCTATTCTCAACGATGACGGCAGGGTAGTCGGGATTGATGTAATCGGCAAGGATATGACTCTGCGGATGTATAATGCCACAGAGGATAATGGCTACGGATTTAATAATGGGGTGGTCAGTGCCTCTCTGGAAGACTTCGAATCGGACAACCATGTTTATGACATCTCAAATGACGGCACTTTATCTTTGGGTGGAGTTGATGTTGGAATAATCACTCTGGAATCTGAAGATGTTCTGTCTATTACATCTGACAGGTCTGTATCAACGGCTTATAGAGTAACTGAATTTGTCGGAAAACCAGCACCATCTATTATCGGCACCTGGGATGTTGTAAGATATTATCTGAAGAACGGGGACGGGGCAATTGAGGATGACTCTGAAGGAGAAGGAGAATATTTTGTGTTTTCGGAAACTGAAATGTCCCTGTACTTTTCCCCTGATGAAGCCCCGGAAGTGTACCAGTACACCCTAGAGGGAGACTTAATTTCTTTTAACGATTCGGAGGGATACACCACTAAATATCAGATTCTAGGACTGTCAGAAACAGATATGACACTCTTTGTGGATTACACCGAAGATGGTGATACCAGCGGATGGTACTATGAACTAAGGAAAAGGTAAATTGTCAAACTCCGAACATTATGAAAAAGTCATTATTTTTTGCATTGGTAACAGTTGCAGCTATGGTATGCGTCGTCTCGTGTGACAAGGACAATTCAAGTGGCAGCCCAAATGATTCCGACATTATAGGTACATCATACTGGACTGCTGAATGTTCTGACGGGACATTTTACCTCGGGCTTGTGGAACTTACCGATGAGGCTAAAGATAATTCTCTTTTGGATATAGCAGATTTCTCACATTCCATAATGGCAGAGATAAGCACAGGTGCGAATACCGCCGGATTTGCGAACCAGAAAGGAAATACCATTGAGGCTTCATACATTTTGTCGGTAGGAGCTGAATTTCCTGACACCTACACTGTCGGCGGAAATATCATTACCTGCTCATACTATGATGAAAACCTGACTTTCCATCAAATAACAGAACAGGAGTTCTTCGATTCTGTAAATGCCTTCGTGCAGGAGTAGCCAGTGGCATTTTAAATTAAAATGATAAGGTGATACATTCCAACACGGGTGTATCACCTTTTTTCAGATATTAAATTGACACACTATGACTTTTGACACACAACCCAGTCAAAGATTCATTGTCAATCTGAAAATTATTATTACTTTTGCAAAGTCATATTGGAATGACTATAGTAAAATAAGGCGGGCATCTATCCCTAAATGGGTGCCTGCTTTTATTTTGACCGATAACCGAGGGGAGGTGCCTGTACGAGAGGCCAATTGTTCTTACAACTATAGTCTATAATCCAATATGAAAAAGAGAACACATTGCAAGTTCGTCATAATCTCCGTTAGGGTGGAGGTTATCAGGCTTGTCAGAATCAAAGCGTATAAACGCAAGCGATTCGGCAAGATTGAACGGGTACGGAGCCACTTCAGGAAGTATTAGGGTGCTTTCTGTTAAGGTTTGACCCAATGCCAATTCGGCATTCCACTCTATCCCCCCCCCCGGTTTTTTAATTCAGCTGTCTTATCAGACCGGAAAAGAAATCATCCTTAACGAAGCACAATGAATCGTAAGCATCCCGATAAGGCTTCATCACATCCGCAATCTTTGTCCCTCGTTTGTAAAGACTTCTGACCTTGGCCTCAACCTTTGCCAAATCAAAATCACAATCCTTAAGAACCAGATAACGCTGATATGATTTCCATTCAGAACAGGATATGGTTTCTTTTGTTTGTCCGACTGCTTCATTCAGGAAGTCCACTATCGGATTATTCGTTGAAGAAAGCACTGATTTCAGTTTTGTATCTTCTATATGAAGGGTGTTCCTTATTTGTTCCTGTGTGGTGAGGTTCATTTCAAACCGGCATTTCCCATTATATTCATTAGAAAGTCCATTCGTTTTCATAAATTTGATGTTGTCTGCTTTATTCATTTCCTTTCCCTTGTCATATATGGTCAGCCTTTTTCGGATTCGCCTGGTTGTAACATTCTTCTCCAGCACGACATTCCCATTTTTCAATGCACGGCATACATACTTGTCGTAATTTGAAATGTGGCTTTTTATATAGGCCTGGATTTTCCTGACATCATCACTTTGGATATCCTTTGTCACATCACAGGATACAACAGTGGAATCCATAATCATATCCATATCGAACATACAGAAGCCTAATGATTCAATGCCTTGGAAACAGTCTTCAATATTAGTGATTGATATTAGTTGAGGATATTTGTGTCCCAGTATCTTTCCTGTAAACTCCACCACGACTTCTCCGTTCTCATAATCAACTTTAACCATCAGCATACAAGGGGTACTCTGATAGTATTTCATTGAAATGACTGTATCCTCCCTGATTGACTTGGTAAATACACGCTCATCGGTTATCCGTATAGCAGTAATGTCAGCAACAATCTTCAATCTGTCGAATGTCTGCACCTTTTCATCTGCGTTTACTGCATTATTTTACCCGTTTTCTTCCTCTTGATAAGTGATTATATATCACTCGCGGGACGGTGCGGAACATTTGCCCAGTAGTCTTTCATCGCTTGACTGATGTGCTGTCTGTGAAGGTCTGACTTTGGTCTGTTACGGTTTGCTGCCGCTATTTTCGCTTTTGTCTCATCGCTGAGTTCACGGTACTGTCGTTTATATTTTATCTGCATAATACATAATCAGGCTCTTTCATTGCCTGTCCTATCAATATATAGGTAGGTCAAGTAAAAAAGTCAAGCATAGTACAGATGTATCGAATGAACACACACGGAAAATCATTACATCGAACTGTTCTCCGTCTACTACACCTCCCATTTCGGGACAAGAAAATAAGGCGGATAACAGAATTTATAATGCCATATCCCCGCCCTATATGTTCTCACAGTAATCTGGTCTGTTCGGGTCAGGTATGTAATACCTCAACGCCCAAATCCGTTCAAGGTCAGCAAGAAACTCGTTCGAGAACAGCCCGGCTCCGGGTACACAGATAGCCTCATAATCGCTTGATTATGAGGCTATATTATTTCTATAAAAAGCCAAAGAATAGCCAAGAATGACAATACCATAACCCATTGTCACATTAGCATAGACACCACGGATTCGAAACAGTCCGGCTTATATCACGTCGGACCCGAATATCTGCAATGCTTTACGGTGTTTCTCGTTGATTTTGGCAAGGCGTTCCGCCTTTTCCGTGTCGTTCAGTTCCTTTGCCATTCTGTAAGACTTTCTGCCGCGGTCGAAATTGTGCTTCAAGTCGTTGATTTTCGTATGGATAGCAGTATAGTTGCCGGAATGGGCTATTCTATGGACATACTCAAAATAATCCGTTCCCTTGTCATGGGTCAGCAGTTCCAATGCAGCAAGCACTTCCTCGTCCACGCCTTTCTGACGCAAATCGTCAATCGTCAAATCAGAGTCCTCCACCACATCGTGCAGAAAACCTGTCTTGATTTCAGCATCATTGCTGCCCATGATGCCGACTGTAATCGGATGCAAGATAGCAGGCTTGCCGTCTAAATCCTTTTGTCCCTTGTGCGCATCGAGCGCAATCTGTAATGTTTCTTCTACTGTCATAATTAACCGCAATAGATACTGTATTTCAGACGATTATCATAGACAAACTCCGAAAACCTGTCGAACGCATCAGATGTGCTGTAGTCCCGTTTCAGTACCGCAATAAGTTCTTTATCGGTCTTGGCACCCATTGCAGACCTCAACTGTTCTACAGGCAGGCCGGATATTACCCGTTCATAGTCGGAGTCCCCGAACATTTCATCACACAGAGGACCGATGTCCTGCTGCTCGAATGTGACAAACCCGTCTTTTATCTCAACACGAATGCTTCTCGCCGCATTGGGGTTGTTGTCATGGTAGAGTTCCGTAAATTGTTGTTTTGTCATAGTGTCATGAATGAAAAAGGACAAACTGGATATGCCCGACAGCACAAAAACAATATCCATATCGAAAACCTGTTCCGCGTCAAAATCAATGACAAAAGCAAAGGAATTCAGCGAATAAAAAAGCGGAACAGCCAAACATGTCATCTGCCATTGGCAGATAAAGAACCGGAAATCATTTGTCCAATGATTCTTGCCATATACGGACTGTCCGGCATACCCATTCAGGCAGGTTTCGTGCAAGCATCCAGTCCTGCCTTATTTGTCACAATGTCCTTATTTTCTCATATATCGGTTTCAGTGAATCAGGAATTGCAATTTTCAGATTTTCAATCTCCTTGGACCTGGCTTCCTTTTCCCGCATGATCCTTTCTTTCAGATTGACCAGGTCATTCGCCCATTTGTCATGCTCAATCGTCCACTTGTCATTCTTGCGCCTCCAGTCCTCATCAATACGCCTCTCAATCTCATTCTTCATCCCGTTGAGTTCCGCCTGCGCCTTGCGGTGTTCGGACTGCAGGGCAAAAAACAAGGCATCTATCTCCTGTTCTTCGATGTTGGGATAATATGAGTATATCAATGTGTCTTTCCCGTTCTCCTTGACCTGCTTGGGCGACAGCTTCCTGTCCATGAAATCCTTTCTCGCGTCAGAATACTCTCCGTCCGGATGTATGAATTTGCCGATGACCGCACACCTTGTCTCAAGTTCAAGATAATGATTCCGTTCCTTGATGGAGAATGTGTCCATCACCTGTTCAAATGTCAATTTTTCATCCTTCTGCGGTTCCTTTCCGGCAAGTTCCTTTATTTCGTCTGCGCCATAATCGTTCAGGTCCTGCTTCATCTTATCCTTTGCCTTTATCGCTTCACGCAGATATGCAATCAGGCTCTTGCAGGCGATCATTTCATTGATCCATTCACTTATTCTGGAAAATGTCTCTTGCGTAGTCCCGTAAGACAATACAGTCTCTTCTTCAAAGCCTATAAAACTGACTGTAGTCTTGTAGAACTCCAATGACGACATCTGCTTTTCTATCGCCATATAATTTTCTTTGGCGACATTGGACAAGTGGTTTGCCGATGTCGAAGTGATGCCATGCTCAGTGAAGAATGCCGGAATTTTCATTTCTTTCTTTTCCATAACCTGTATGTCTTATCGGTTTCTGCTGCAAAATAAACACATTGTTGTACCAAACTGTAGCACAAGTGAAAATTTTTATTTTGAAAATGTCGCGGACATTTGTAAATCTGCCCTAAAGCACCTCGCCTCTCCGCACTCAATGCGGTAACTGACGATATCAAAGGGCTGAATTGTATATGACTATTCACTTTTTTTAACATCTGTAAATCCAACTGTATTTTCCTGAAACTTCATATTTGCCTCCTGAATATCTGCCACTTCTCCATCACGGAATTTCCCTACAGTGATTTTAGTTTCATTACTATCTTCAGAAGTCCAACGCCTATGAATAAAAATCAACGAATCTGCATTCTTCCTGAAAAGGTCATAATCGTATAGATCGCTGAATCTCGGCCAGTTATCCCCTATTTTTTTAGACTCGAAGCGAGATAATTGAGAACAGACTATTATTGGCACACCTGTACTTACTGCTAAGTTTTTCAACGACTGCAACAAAATGTCTAATTTTTCTTTCACTTCTTCTATGGTTAAATTATTACGATCACGATATGAGAATAATTGTAAATAATCAATTATCAAAAGACGGACATTTTTCTGTTCAATTAAATGTTCCGCTTTAGAACGAAAATCCGGAACTCGCAGCCCCTGCGTATCGTCAATATAAAGTGGAGCATGAGCCAAAGGGTTTAACTCCGATTCCAACTGCAGCGAGACATCATATTTACCATTCATTAATAACGACAGTCTCTTTGTAATAGAAATAACAGGCATCTCCATCGAAAAGAACGCAACAGGAATATTACAATTTACAGCAGTATTATATGCAATATCCAAAGCCAATGCTGTTTTTCCCACAGCCGGTTTACCTGCAATCACTACAAATTCTGAAGGATGTAAGCCTCCAGTAATCCTGTCCAAGGATGAAAATCCTGAAGGGATTGGATAACAATTCATATTCATTCCTGATCTTATTTTCATAAAGCAAAAGTAATTATCCGCAATGCCACAATGCGTCACTCTGAAAATAAAAATCTGCCCTGAAGTACCTCGCCTCTCCGCACCAATCGCGGTAACTGCCGATACCAAAGGGCAGAAATCCTTAAAATGCAATCCGTCCGGGATCCCGCTCCGGAAACCTGATTCTGATCTTTCAAGTCAAGGTTCTTTATGTATAAGAAGAATAAAATCAGAATCCTTATACACAGAGGGATAAATCCTTGCAGATTGCTATAGTTATGTAATCTATTATCTTATCAGAATATTTGTAAGTTGTCCTATCATTTCTTCATATTCATCTTTCCTGTTCAGATTCTGTATATAATACTCCGGAATGACTTTCCTGCCATATTTTGCTCCCAATACAGCACAAGTTACCGCTGCGTTGGTGTCGGCATCTCCTCCTGCATTTACCACTTTCAAAAGCCCCTCCATGAAATTATCAACATGACATAGGCACCAGACAGCACACCCCATAGTTTTAAGTGTGTACCCCATTGTCTGCTCATCATCAAGTTCAAAATCCTCCAAGATTCCATTCCTAGCTATTTCAAGATACGGCCTTATCCTACCGTCGTATTTCTCTCCAATTTGCAAAAGTTCGTCAAAAGACAGTCCCTTATCTTGCCAGACTAAAGAATTTATGAGTTCTGATATTATGACACATGAGCCTGCACATCTTGGGTCTGCATGAGTCAGTCTGCATATTCTTTCAGCATTTTCTGCCACATCCTCATTCCAGAGACCTACTACAGAAGTCCTCATTACACCACCGTTTCCAGCATCGTTTTTTCCAAACCTTTCCCACATCATCTGAACTACTTCATATGGAGAATCCTCATACTCATACAGACTTAATATTCTTGCAGTAGTTACGCCTATGTCAATGGGAGAAGTTTTATACCATTCCTTGAAGTTATGTACGACAGTTTTCGGTTCTATTCTTTTATCCGAAATAATAGCCCTTGCTATACAGAGCATCATATCAGTATCATCAGTCCATCTCCCGGATTCTATCCCGATCTGACTATACTTTGAAAGTCCGTCAGGATAATTCTGTTTCACTTCATCACTGCTCATGAACTCTGTCCCAAGCCCCAGAGCATCACCTATTGCCTGTCCCCAAAGGCACCCTGCTATCCTGTCCTTTATTTCTCCAATATCCTTTGCCATAATTCACTCCTTTTTCAAATCTGCCCAAGAATACCGCACTTCTCGCACCAATCGCGGCAGCCACGGTATTCAAGGACAGAAATTTTAATTTCTATGCTGCAAAAGTAGTTATCTATAGTGCCAGACTACGACACTCTGCATAAAATCCAGTCCATATTTAAAACTTTTCCTGAAAGGCCGTTGAATTCAAATGCCGAAAATCAGTTCTTCCTGTATCTGCTCTACATCATTATAATTTTGAGCAAACTCCAAAACGTCCTTTGAAACCTTTATAGAACGAAATGTCAGCGGTGCGACAAGACGCAATCCAGCGAATGAACGCACTCTGCTCAATGCAACATAAGCCTGGCCCTCGGTAAAGGCTCCCTGTCCGAAATCAATTGTAACTTTATCAAATGTCAATGACTGAGATTTATGTATGGTAACCGCCCAGGCAAGTTTCAGAGGATACTGTGTAACAGATCCAATTACTTTCTTTTCCAGTTTTTTCTCCTCCTTATTGTAGACATAGTCGATAGCTTCCCATTTCTCTTTAAAAACTTCATGTTCCGTTCCATCTTCCAATGAAATTCTTATGCAGTATTCAGACAAATCCGCCACTTTCCCGATAGTACCGTTTACCCACCTGCCGTCCTTGTCATTTCTGGTGAACATGACCTGGGCATCCGGCTTGAGCTTCAGAATTTTTTCCGCCGCATCCATTACCCTGCCATATTCGCCTTCATACTCTGCCTGATACAGAGTTTCTTTCCCAGGTAAACCCGCCAGTCTTTGCTCATTAATATAACTTGCATCCTTTGTATAGCAGGTCAAGATAATACGGAGATTGTCATCTTCCTGCCCATATCCAGACTGCACTCTTGAATTAATCGCCTGTAAATCCCGGTATGACAGAGTGCCGAGCCTGACTCTGTCAAGCAATGCAATGAAATCAGCGTCAGTCTGCCTATAAATCTTTGTAAATTCGATTTTGGGCAAATTATAGTTTCTCAATACATCTGCCATATAGAAATAGAATGGACCGACGGAATAATACTGTTCCATTATTTCTTTATCAATGTTTTTCACAACAGGTGGGAGCTGGAACAGATCCCCGACAAAAATCATCTGGACACCACCGAAAGGCAAAGTATTTTTCCTGACATAACGCAGTGTCCTGTCCATTGTGTCTATAATGTCACAACGAACCATCGACACTTCATCCACAATTATTGAATCCACATTCATCATCACATCCTGCTTCGCCTTGCTGACACTGCCTGTTTCATCAGGAGTCTGTACCCCGAGACCGATTCCGAAAAATGAATGGATAGTCTGCCCTCCTGCATTCAGTGCAGCGACGCCCGTCGGGGCGACAACGGCAAAATTCTTTTCTATCTCCGCCTGCACTTTCTTCAAAAATGTCGTCTTTCCCGTCCCGGCCTTTCCAGTCAAGAAAAAACTCGTCCTTGTCCTGGCAATCATGTCAAAGGCATACTGCTGCTCTGTCGTTTCCATTACCATTTCTTTTGCCTGCATTGTCAATTGTGAAAACACTTACTGTCAAATACAAATAATCAGTCCCGGACAAAGAAAAGTACATTCAGAGCCAGACTATGGCACTCTGTAAAAGAAATAAAAATGAAATCTGCAATCAAATAAAAAGCTACGGCCGAAGAAAAATCCTCAGCCGTAGCTGAACTCTCCAGAAAGCATTTCCCATGTTAGATTTTACTCCGCGTCCCTGAAAATGATGGTTAAGGAGTGGGCACTCGTTACAACTCCTTCTTTCTGAAGAGTATATTCTCCGAAAATGAAGATTTTATTGCTGTCATTTGGTTATGTCAATTTCAAGAAAATACCAATTTGACACATTGTTGTCACCTTCATACCTCTCAGAATGCTCCCATTCAAACCTGTATTGATTTTTTAATTCGACTTTACAATACTTATTATTTTTCCATTTGGGTTCATCGTGAATATGAGTTGTATTACCCTGTGTCGTATAACCGTCATATATCATAAACTGGTCAGCTACCTCTCCTTTACCCAAGGCTGTGTACATTCTACTGTCAGTAATCATATAAAATTTACCACTATCGTATCCGCCTTTCCGACACACTTTTTCAAGAGATTCTAAATCCTGATAAACATTAATTCGCCCTATATCTTGCGCACTTTGTTGACGTGTTTTGAACTTAAGTTCTATTGCACAAGAAAATTCAGATTTACTTCCGGTCCTGAAACCGCACGTTATATCAACATACTTCGGTTTTCCACCCTCTTTGATATCTTTGCATTTGGTTTCCATTCCCACGAAAAACTGCTCACTTGGCTTTATTGAATACAATTCGCCCACATTTTTAATAATGCTCGCAAACTGAAGCTGGAATGGGGATTCCTTGTCAATGTCATTGCGCTTGTAAACAAATTGTGCCTTGAGAATTTTCCATGCCTCGTCAAGTATCTCTTTCATCCTTGACGGATAATCAGTTGCAATTAAGTGTACATCTTTCATAATTATTATGTTATTTACAAAATTTTCCAATCAGCTTTTTCAAAAGATATTTTGGAATACGGACATCAGCATCAACAAAATTATACTGACATTCTTTATCAGTTCTGCCATTATGGCCACTATCTGCGAATCTGTCTGTGCCAATAGTGATGTTAAAAACACCATAGTAATAATCCTTGCTATAGTCTATATCAAATATGTAGACGAAAATCTTATCAGATTGCCCAGAATTGACAACCGCAACATAGTCAATGTTTTCGTATTTATCTTTAAGTAGCAGTTCTTCAAGAAATTGTAAATCATTGTATATCCCTTTCAATTCATTCTTATCTTTTATGAATTGAAACAAGATTGCTTGATTACAAATGATTTCACTTCCATCCCTAACTTCGAGTACAATAATTTTTCTTTGCATTGTATTGACAGAAAGGAGAGTAGTATATATGAAAACATTTTGGCCGTCAACAACCTTGTAGTCAACAACCTTCGCTTTGATTATGTCTAATAACTTTTGGGAAAGAGAATCCCTATCTAAAACATCTTTCTCAGATATTCTATTACGAAATGCTTCCCACGCCTGAGCTAAAATACAACTAAAATCCAAACAATCCCATCCCCCATTTTGTAATACATCGTCAACCGACGTTTCCAAATGACTGCCATTTCCCTGATCTTTCATTGCTATACGCTTTTAATGTTATTCCTGTATGTGGCTACAAAATTATCACGCAGAATGCCATACTACGGCACTGTAGCAATTCATCTTTGCCGACAGAAAAGCGTGGGCAATCCCGGCGGCTGTTGAGGTCCTGACAAAACCTTTGATGCACGACAGGAATGCCCACGCTATGCGTAAGCAGACCTCATCTTTTGCATCGATTTGAAATTTGTCAGGTTCCAACAGGCAAGATGAAGTATTGCGGTATTTCTGTTTCAACAAATGTAAGAAACAGTTTTGGATTCCGGAAATTTTCTAATGATTATGCCAATCATACTGATTTTTCAATTAATCAAAAAAGTTTTTTCCGGAACAATACGGAATCTTGAGGACGGATACGCATCAGTCCAATCCGCTATTCCGCTCCAGTGCTTTCCTGTAAACTTCGCAGATTTCCTTGCGGAGGTGTTCGGGAGCGATGACGACAAGGTCATCACTCTGGGACAGGAGTTCCTGCTTGAAGTCGTATGTTATTTTGACTTTCAATCGGATACGGAATTCCTTTCCGTCGTCCACGAGTGTTTCCTGCGACTCATGCAGAGGGAAAGCCTCGTTATACCGTCCGCCTTTCGGGGAAAACGACAGGATGACTTCCTCGACCGGAAGATCATTGTTCGAATAAACTCCTACGACATCCCTGAACTCTTTTTCCGGATCTATCGCCGGATTTTTCGTAAACCTGTTCCCGGTGACGGTCAAATCTTTGATGCGGTCAAGTCCCCAACTCTTGATTTCTCCAGCATGGCGGACATTCTCCCCTATCTCGATTGCGAGCAGATACCATCTTCCGCGGCCCTCTTTCAGAGCATACGGCATAACGCTGCGTACACGCGAGACCGCATTGTTGAATTTCACATACGTGAATTCCACTACCAGACTTCGCTTGATAGCATGAATCAATGGCGACAGGTGTTCAGTACCACGTGGCTTCCTCCTTTCCGGAAAGACGATTGAAGACAGTTCTTCCCTGGCATGGAGAGAAGTGATAAGGTCGTATTGTTCCAATATCCTTTCGATGTCGGATATCTGGTCTTCGTCTTCAGGTATATAGTAGCCGTTTTCAGACCTGGAGTATTCAATGCTGATGCCCATTACCGAACGGATTTCCTTCAGGTCGCGCAGAATAGTCCTTCTGGAAATGCCGATATCTTCAGTATCATCAAAATATACAAGTCCGTCCTCAACTTCGCGGATAAGTTCCGGAAGCGAAATATACCGGTTGTTTCGTATTAACCGGATAATCAATAGATACCGTTGGATGTAACCTTGCTTTGACATGACTCATCAATTTACTCTATTTAGTCATGCAAGTTAATATTTTTTCAGAAAAACCTAATCGTCTCCTCCTATATGGAAGGCTCATACGATTTGGCAAGATTGAACATGTGCAGAGCCGCTTCATCCATGCTATGGTCTTGCCGGATTGTCCGGCGCAACCGCTTCGGCAGTATAATAAACGACTGCACCACCGCTCCCGTATCGGAACGATGGGGCAAAAGTATAATTGAATTTCGCTAAAATTCAACGATTTGCATTTTGCGTATGCTATGCTTGAAATCTCATTTTAGCAAGACTTTTACCGTAGCACTAATACTGGATTATTCAGAAGTTGGTCTATCACGGGATGATAAATATCTTCATCAGTAACGGCTGTAATTGTCGTAACTTTATTCCCTCCGTCTTTTGATGAAGCACCGCAATGATAAATCTGCTCGTCTGCCGTTTTGTAGTCAATGATAATGTACCTATCATGGAATATACCGCCGGATGTTTGTAGCGAAACAAAAACATTTGGATATTCCCGACAGAAGTCATTGAACTCCGATTGATGTAGTCGATTGCCGATATTGTCTGAGAATACAGTAATCTTCACGTTGGCAGGAACGTCTTTCAATCGGATTCTACAGGTTGGCCGTTGAGTATCAGCCAGCCCCTTCTGACGGTAGGGTTGCTAAAGTCAAGCATGACATTCGCCAGTTCCGACTTCGTTACAACATTGCCCAATGTGTCTATTATACTGGCAACCTTGTCATCAACAGCTGATAAAGATTTACGCAAATCAAGCAAGTCTTGTGTGTTCTGGGT
>CALVDL010000039.1 GCA_944326305.1 uncultured Bacteroidales bacterium | reverse complement strand
GAGTGAGATTGCACACTATCTTATGATATATTTCCCATATAACGAGGAAATGTGCAGCTATACGGATGCATGGATGGGGGAACTATATGAAAACAAATATCCGTTGGTTGCTAAAGGTATGTGGTCGGGAATAATCAATTTGAAAACACATAAACTGCTGAATTGGAAGCCTGAATATGGGGATCTGTACCTGCAGGCCAAGGTGTGCGATAGCGGAACATATTTCCTGCTTGATAAAAATAAAAAGGTGATATGCAAGATAGCCGGTTATGTGCCAAACGGTCTGATTCCGGATTCGGATGACTGTGGAGACTATATCCGTTTAAGGATCAATAGTAACGGTACGATAGAAAATTGGCCTGAGAATCCGGACTATTCCGATTTCATTGAAGACTCTGAGTCGGTAGAAAGGATTGACACGGACATCGAAGAAGAACCTATACTGGATACCAAAGTTGAGTTCACATACAGCCAACTTATGGCAAAATTGCTTCAGCTACCTAAATTCTTGCAGTTGGAAATAGGAAAGGCGTTAGTGGAAAATGCCTCGGAAGGATTTGAGGAAGACGAATGAATAATTTAAAAAATGAACAACATGAATGATGATTGTATTGAGGCAAAATAAAGTATAGTTTTTACATAGTTTTGTGCAATAGTAGCAACTCCCTTATAAAAGATGTTCTTGTTGCTTGTGTACTTGGCTATATAAGAAATTAGGTGTATTTTTGTTTGTAATTTAATGAGTTTCGTTTGAATGCTGATGTCGAATAAACAACAAATAGTGATGAATAAAATTAAGGTCGTTCTTGTAGGAAAGCAAAGAACTAATAAGTGGTTAGCCGCATAGATGGGGGAAGTCTGAGAATACCATTTCAAGGTGGTGTTCAAACAAATCTCAGCCATCTATAGCTCAATTACAAGAGATTGCAAAGTGGTTAGATGTAGATGTAAGAACTTTGATTAATCCGACTAAGCTTGATTAAACTCATTAGAAAAATTATGTAATAATGGAACAAAGTCAATATAATCAACTGTTTTCATTTATTTGGAACATTGCGACAGATGTACTTGTATTTGCTTTCGACAAGGGAGAATACAAGAAAATCATCATGCCGATGATGGTGTTGCGTCGAATTGATGTTCTTCTCGAGCCTACAAAACAATTGCAATTACATTTTTGGCAACAACTATCCGAATGTATTAAATCTAATGATTCTTATGCTAAGGAGTTTACTCCGAGAAAAGCTCAGCCACAACATTGGTATGATTTGAGTGTTGGTAGCTTTCCTATCATATTGGTTTGACTGTAAATACTCAGAAAAATCGGTTAGGTGCAGAAATATACATAACTGATGATAAGGATAAGTTTGCCATGTTTAAAGAACATGTTCATGAAATAGAAAAATTGATAGGAGAAAAAGTCGAATGGCGAGAGGCGACAAAAGCAACACGAATTATTACCTTGCATTCTTGCGATATAAGTAAAGAAGAGCAATGGGATGATGCCTTTAATTGGTTAATGGATAAAGCTCTTGTATTTAAGAGAATAGTGAAATAATTCGATAAATAGGATAAATAATACCGATATGTCTAGAAAAAAAAGTTTAATTCAAATGCTTGCTGCATGTGAGAAACCAGATTTCGATAAAGTCGTCAAAATGTACTTGAAAGAAATATATTCGTTTAAACGTATTGTGCAGACAGACGGGAAAGATGATTGTGGTATAGATATTAAAGTTTTTGATTTTTCTGATCAAAAAATTCAATATCAAATGACTGTCCAAAAATCTGAAACTCAGGGAGAGAAAACAGCTCTAAAAAATAAAATATTTCAGGATGTAGCTAAGGCAAAGGAAAATGCAGAAGAATATGGCTGGAGCAACAAGTTAATTTTTTTCTATTCGCATGAATTAACTAATAAGGTTATAAGAGATTATGCGAAAGAAGCATTTCGAGATTATAATATTAATCTTGATGTCGTTGATGCAAATCAAATAGCAGAAGAATCAGAAGAATATTTAAATCTTCAGCAAGCTATATATGATACGACTGGTCTTGCTGAATTTAAATTGAAAAAATCCTTATACGAAGACAAAAATAATAATCTTATTTATGATTTAGTGAGTTTTGGGCGAAGTGTAGATATAAAATTAGAGATTGTTGAAGCGTATGTTCTTAGGAGTTTGTATGAACAAGGAGCTATGGATTTAACTCAAATCTCTAATTTGTGTAAATACAAATTCTCGACAGATGATAATATAACATTTTATGCTAAGCTAGTACAAAATTTATATAATAGAAAAAATAAGCTATATTATGATAAATCAAATAAAACATACAATCTTACTGATGATGCTTATGATGAGATTACAAGGCAAGACAATCAAATAAAGCTAGATGAGCAACAATTCCTTAATCAAATAGGGAATATACTATCAAAATGCAATCAAGAAAAAAATATTGATGCTTATGTCGATTTTCTTAAGAATATCTATATAGAGAGCTTTGATAAAAGAATCTCAGTACAGAATAATGTTGATAGTCTAGATGCGCTTAATACGCTTATACGCTATATTAAAAAAGAGGTTAAAGATGAAGCAGATAGGGCAGCTTTAATTAAAAGTCTTATAGAAGCGTGCGACAGTAGCAAGTTCTTGCAAAAAATATGCGCTAGCTCTATATTTAGTCAGAAAGTAAACATTGATAACCTGCAAAGGTATGCCAAAGAAAGGAAGCAAGTATTTGTGGATACGACAATAGCATTATATATTTTGTGCTATTTTTATGCCCCACATTGTGACTACCATAGTTATAATTACCAACTGTCAAAATCTTTATGTGACTTCTGTAAAAAGTCAGGCATTAATTTATTTATAACAAATCGGTATTTGAGGGAAGTTGGTACTCACATACAAGAGGCATTTAATTTAGTACCTTTTACTAAACTTCCAAACTTTACTTTATTAGGACGGTCTAGAAATGTTTTCTTTAATCATTATAACTATCTTATAGAATCTGATGAAATAGATGTATCATATGAAGAATATCTAGCAAAATTTTGTTTTGTAAATTCAAATAGTACTGTGAATTGTCAGCTTGCAGAAACTTATTTGAATGATATGGGAATTACGGTAGTGGAACTCCCAAAATATGATATACAGACAGAGGTTAAGATAATAGGGAACAGACTATCTGTAACGGGGCGTTATAAAACTAATTTTGCTCTTAATAATGACGCAATAATGTTGAAATATTTAGGAGATGGTAATGTTGATATACATCCGATCGACCCGGTTTTTGTGACGTGGGATAAAACTATGTTTGAAGTACTAACTGATTTTTTTAAACAAAATCCTGCTGCTCATCGATGGATGCAATTTACCCCTAGTCAATTTATTGATAGATATTCATTGTTGTCGTTCTCAATTAGTGAGGAGACAATATCAAAGGAGATGTTGGCTCTACTCTCAGGAGATATTGTTCAGCACACAGCTTCATTGGTGGATTCATTATCTTTAATACTTAATCTTGATGAAGAAGTAGGCCTCGAGTATGCTCAAAGGTTAGCGCAAATGAAGGATAGTCAGATATATACAACCTCTAAAAATCCAGATTCGATACATGAGTCATCAGAAAGTGGTGCTATAGATTTTATAGTTTCTAATATTGTATCGCATTATAGAGATGATAATAGTAAATATGATCGCTTGAAAACCTTATTTTCATTAAAAGAATACATTAATGATGTTGTGGAAATTTTGAATGATGCTGTAAACTATTATAAAGCCCATAAAGAATTTGATAAAGGTATAATAAAAAGATTTGATGATATTTTATTTAAGATAAAGGACAGAATAACGCTTGAAGGTTAAGATATAGTTGTTAAAATGAAAACTTTGCAGATTTAATCTGACTTTTCATCTGTCCTCAGTGTGCTACAGGCTAAGCATAGATTGTGCTTTATTGGATTGGACCATTAGTGTCCGGTAAAAAATCATAAAAGTTCTTTGAAAATATTGAAAGTTAGGTAGTTACAGGGATTTTTAGAGCGCGCCGATTTGAATTTATCTTTGCCAGACTAACGTAGAATGGCATATGAATAAAGGGAAATACGTGTTCGCACAGCTTTTAGATTTCCTTAACAAGGATGTATTCCTCAGAATATCAAATAAATACGACGGCAATAAGTACGTCAAACAATTTACCTGCTGGAATCAGCTGGCTGTGTTGATGTTTGGACAGTTATCCAACCGTGAAAGTCTCCGTGACCGTAAGCCTCCGATAAAATGCATATTGTAGCCGGGATTTCTCGTGGCTACATTTGCATAAAAACGGAAATGTTATGATGACACGGGAAGAAATCATAGAGATAGAGCAGTATTGCTCGGACCATAATGTCGGCAAGAAGGCCCGGCTAGCAGAGCTGGGTATTCCATTCTGGAACTTCTACAGGGCACGCAGGAAATATCAGCGGGAAGATGAACTCATTGGTTCAGACCCGTCCGCAGGCAATTTCATCCAATTGGCCACGCTACCTTCCGGTCCTGCCCTGCAGCCATCAAAGCGGATGATCAGGCAGAAGTCCCGGAAGGATGCCGGACCGATAGTTGAAAGCTACCTGACAATAGAACTTCGAACAGCCTGCGGCACAGCGATGCGCATCCAGGGAAATATGACATCCTCCCATCTTCGGGAACTGATATCAGCGAGCAATGTTCAGCCTTGATGCGAGCCACCGGTACTGGTTCTACAACCGTCCCGTAAACATGCGCCTGGGGTTCAACGGCCTGAGCGGCATAGTCACGAACCGGATGGGGATGAACCTGCGCGATGGAGACGTGTTCGTCTTTGTCAACGCGGCCCGCAACCGTATGAAGATCCTCCACCGCGAAGAAGGCGGCCTGGTACTGTATTCCCTCCGTATAGAAATGGGCAGGATGCGCATGCCGTTCACCGGCGACACCGATGAGATATCCGGAATACTGGGATACGATTCCCTTATCTCGACAGCGAAGTCGGCTATGGAAAGTCCATATGTCAGGAGGATGAGACTGCTTTCACGGGGACTCTGAAAAGTGGAATCCGAGACAGAAAAAAATCAGCATTCTACTTGCGTGAAATGCTGATTTTTCGTATCTTTATGTATATAAAAGGTACATAAATGTCGGATCAGAGTCAGGAAATATTGCGTCTTCAGTCAGAGCTCGCGAGACTTCAGGAGGAAGTCAAGAGTCTTCAGGAGGAGGGCCTTCGGAAAGACAGGAAGATGGAGCATATGCAGTCCGTGATCGACAGCCTGCGGAACATGATGGCCTACTTCCGCAAGCGGCTCTTCGGCTCCATGAGTGAGAAGCACCTTCCCCTTGACCCGTCCGTCCTGCAGCCGACACTCTTTGACACGCAGCTGACGGAAAAGGAGCAGTCTGCACTTGATGCAGAGGTGAAGAAGATGGAGGAACAGAATGCCAGAACCGTCGAGGTGAAGTCTCACAGGCGTGAAGTGCGCAAGCCTGTGATGAGAGATGACCTTCCTGTAGAGGAGATCCATATCTACCCTGAAGGTGTCAACCCCGAAGAATATACGGAAATCGGTGTGGAGACAACGGACAGGATAGCCATCAGGCCGGCGGAGATGTATATCGAGCGAACGGTACGCCACAAGTTCGTTCTCAAGTCGAGCCTTCAGATAGATAATCCGGACCGGCAGACCTTCATGATCGCCCCGATTCCTGAGACGATAATCCCCAAGGGAATGGCATCTGAGAGCCTTCTGGCCGACATCCTCATCGACAAGTATGTATATCACCTGCCGTTCTACCGGGTGATACAGAAATACAGGGAGCTGGGAGTCGTGCTGAGTGACTCCACAATCGGAGACTGGTTCTCAGCAGTATGCTCGAGACTGAGGCCACTCTACGACAAACTGAGAGAGCGGATAATGTCATCGGACTATATCCAGGTCGATGAAAGCACATTGCCAGTTATAGACAACGAGAAGCACCGAGCCGTCAAGGGGTACATCTGGGCGGTGAGGGATGCCGTGTTCGGTGACGTGTACTTCCACTATGACATGGGCTCGCGCAGCGGCGAGACCGCGAGAAGGCTGATCGGAGGCTATCGCGGAACAGTCCAGACAGACGGCTACGAGGTATATGAAGCCTATGAGGGAGCTCCCGGCAAGCGGATGATAGGATGCTGGGCGCACGCGAGGAGGAAGTTCGTGGAGGCACTGGATGAAGACAGGAAACATGCAAGCGAGGCCCTCGTGTATATCGGCAGGCTCTACGGCATCGAGAAGGAGATGCAGGAGGCCGGACTCGATGCCGGGGCAATACGGAAACGCCGTCAGGACAAGTCCTATGAAATCATCCGGGAGTTCGAGAAATGGATGGACTCAGTGTCAAACCGCTTCGCACCGAAATCCAGAATGGGCAAAGCCCTTGTATATACCTACACCCTGCTGCCGCGACTAAGCCGCTACGTCCTTGACGGCAGATACCACATCGACAACAACGGGGTGGAGAATGCAATCCGTCCGCTGGCCATCGGCAGGAAGAACTACCTCTTCTGCGGTAACCACGATGCGGCCGTCCGCGCGGCAATCGTATACTCCCTCTTCAGCAGCTGCAAGGCTCGCGGCATAGACACCCGCACCTGGCTGGAAGACACTCTCAAAAGGATCCCAACAGAAAAGGACATTGACACGCTACTGCCTTGCAACTTCCGAAAGTAGCAGGGTAATACCCGCTACTACCCAATAATAGCAGCGACTACCTTGATAATCCTTGGTAATCGCTGCCAATCTTATATAATTGTACTTTGTCGGAGGCTTACATTTCTTATGGTACCTGTCATCAATGATCTGTTCAAAGTCGTTCTGCTGCTGACCTTCCAGCTTAAGCATGCCGAAGTCATCGATGATTATCAGATCCAGCCGTTCGATTTTTTCAAA
>CALVDL010000038.1 GCA_944326305.1 uncultured Bacteroidales bacterium | reverse complement strand
CGGCTCCGCTCGGGATGACAAAAAAATGCTCGGGATGACAGGGATTCCGGTCATAAATGATAAAATATTGATTTTTATATAATATTGTTAAACATAAATTCGTCGAACTGACGTTAAATTTGTTTTCTGAATGGCAGTTTATAGAATTTATTGGTTACTTTTGTATGAAAACAGTTTAAAGGTGGTATGATACCACTTTATGAAGTGGTAAATCAAAGGTGTGATAATGACAAAATTGGATAATTTGTTTGTTTCATGGCAGGCTCCGCAGCCGTAAGAAACAGGATTATATTGAAGCCTTGCACCAGACTGACATGGTGGTGGGCGACAATCCGGGAGACGGGGCATATGCCGGACTGGCGCAGATCCGTCCATTTTTGAACTATTTCAATAAGCTTGTCTACGATGAACTGGCCAATGATATTGATTACATTACTAACAGCGGGAAAGACTGCTGGTGGTATGATGGGGAACGGATAAAGTTCCGTAGCCCGAATGGTACAAAACTGCTGGGCATCCTTCAGGAAAATCCATATATTACTTATGCTGGGATGTCCAGATTGCTCGGAATCAATATGTCGGCGGTGCAGAAACTTGTCAAGGGTATGACGGAAAAAGGATATATCGGGAGAAGCGAGAAGGACGGTAACTGGCATTTGTTTGCCATACATTAACGTTAAATCTGTATGGACGGTAACGGCAGGACATACATCGCCATTGACCTGAAGTCGTTTTATGCTTCGGTGGAGTGTGTGGAGCGCGGGCTGGACCCTCTCTCCACAAATCTTGTCGTGGCGGACAGGAGCCGGACGGAGAAGACTATCTGCCTGGCCGTCAGCCCGTCTATGAAGGCGTACGGCATACCGGGACGCGCCCGCCTGTTCGAGGTGGAGCAGAGGGTGAGGTCGGTGAACCAGGAGCGGAGGAGACGGGCGTACGGGCACTGCCTGAGGGGCAAGTCCATATCAGACATCGAGCTCAAGGCGCATCCCGACTGGGAGGTGGACTATATCGCGGCGCCTCCGCGAATGGCCTTCTATATAGAATACAGCACCCGCATCTACCAGATATACCTCAAATATGTCGCTCCCGAAGATATTCATGTCTATTCCATAGACGAGGTGTTCATGGATGTGACCTCCTACCTTCCGCTCTACGGGATGACGGCGCATGACTTTGCCAGGACTGTCATACGGGATGTCCTGCAGAACACGGGCATTACGGCGACCGCAGGCATCGGCACCAACCTGTACCTTTGCAAGGTGGCGATGGATATCGAGGCCAAGCACATTCCGGCGGACAAGGACGGTGTGCGTATCGCGGAACTGGACGAGATGTCCTACCGCCGTAGCCTGTGGACGCACCGTCCGCTGAAGGATTTCTGGCGGGTGGGCAGCGGTATAGCGGGGAAGCTCGAACAGTACGGCATATATACGATGGGCGATGTTGCCCGGCAGTCTCTCCGGAATGAGGAACTGCTGTATAGACTTTTCGGGGTGAATGCGGAGCTTCTGATAGATCACGCGTGGGGCTGGGAGCCGTGTACGATCGATATGATAAAGTCATACCGGCCGTCCTCCAATTCATTCAGCAGCGGGCAGGTGCTCCAGGAGCCGTACACCGTGCAGAAAGCCCGTGTGGTGGTGAGGGAGATGGCCGAGGGGGCGGCCCTCGACCTGCTTGACAAAAGGATGGTGACGGACCAGGTCGTGCTGACCGTCGGGTATGATGTTGAAAGTCTTGCCGATCCTGCCGTCCGCGCGAGATACAGGGGAGGAATGTCGACAGATTATTACGGTCGGCAGGTCCCGAAGCACGCCCACGGCTCAGCCAATCTTGACAGGCCGACATCATCCGCAAGGCTGATTGCCGATGCCGTCATGGGCCTGTATGACAGGATCATCAACCCTGACCTGCTGGTGCGCCGTATCAACCTGACCACCAATCATGTAGTGGACGAGAATGAGGCCGGGAAGAACCGCCGGCCGGTACAATATGACCTTTTCACTGACTATGACGCCATTGAAAAGGCGCAGAAGGAGGAGGACGAAAGGCTGGAGAAAGAGCGCCGGATGCAGAGTGCGGTGCTGAAGATAAAGAAGCAGTTCGGCAAGAATGCCATATTGAAGGGCCTCAATTATGAGGAAGGGGCGACAGCTAAGGACCGCAACAGGCAGATAGGAGGGCATAAGGCATGAAAACCCCGTATGACGACATCATAGACCTGCCGCACCATGTGTCTTCTGTGCATCCGAGGATGTCCATGTACAGCCGGGCTGCCCAGTTCGCCCCGTTCTCCGCCCTTACCGGGCATGAGGAGGCGCTCCGGGAGACAGCACGGCTGACAGATAGCGAAATGCAGCTGACGCAGGGGGAGGAGGACATCCTGAACAGGAAGCTGGCGTTCCTCCTTGAATATAAGGGCGCAAAACCTGTCATATCAATCACATACTTCGAGCCCGATGCCGCCAAGTCCGGCGGCGCCTACAGGACAGTGACCGGCACCATGAAGAAAGTCCACCCTCTTGAGTGCATCCTGGAAATGGATGACGGCCTCCGCATCCCCCTCGGGACGGTGAAGGATATTTCGGGGGAGTGCTTTTGCCGCGAAAATGCGCTAAAATAGTGCAAAGGTAATCGAATTTTGATTACCTTTGCGCCAAAATAACGCAAATGACAATTAGGGAATGGATAAGGAACCGGGAAATTAACGGATTGCCTACTTTTACTTTTGAAGAGGTGCAGAACAGCTTCCCGAATTTTTCAGAGCAGGTCGTCAAGAACGAATTATTCCGGCTGTCAGCACAAAAAAACGTTGTGCCGGTATATCGTGGCTTTTATGTGGTAATCCCGACGCAATACGCAGCAAAAGGAATAGTCCCGCCTATTTATTATATAGACCAGCTGATGGCGCATCTTAATAAGCCCTATTATATCAGTCTGCTCAGTGCAGCGGAAATTTTAGGTGCTGCGCATCAGCGTCCACAGAAATTCTCTGTAATGACAATATTCCCCAAGTCTTCGGTTTCAGTTGCAAAGAACAACCTACTGTCATGGTCGTACCGCAAGGACATTCCGACCTGTTTTTTGTTGACAAAAAATTCAGAGACCGGTATTATCCGTTACTCAAATGCCGAATTGACATCCATTGACCTTGTGCAATACGAGCAGTATATAGGAGGTCTGTCCCGAGCTGCAACTGTTTTGGAGGAGTTGTCAGAACAGACTGATTTTACAGATGCAGCTCAATCCATTTTCAGATATACATCGCTTGCCACCATACAGCGTTTAGGATATATTTTGGATGAAGTTTTACAACAGTCAAGAGTTGCAGATATACTGCACAGGGAACTGACAATCTACTCCAGGCGCTTCCGTTATGTTCCGTTAAGTACCCGTCACCCGGATGGTGTAACGGAGAAAAACAGACGTTGGAAGGTAAATGTTAATTTGAACATAGAAATTGATGAAATATGATAAACAGGGCATCTATAACTCAATGGAATAATCAAGTCCCTTGGAGTGACAATGCGCAGGTGGAGCAGGACTTGATTATTTCCCGTGCGCTGGTCGCCATTTTCAGTGACGAATTTCTTGCATCACAGCTGGCTTTTCGTGGTGGTACGGCACTTCATAAACTATACATCTCTCTTCAGCCGAGATACAGTGAGGATATAGACTTGGTTCAAATCAATCCCGGGCCAATCAAGCCGATTATGTTCAGACTCGGCGAGGTATTGGATTTTCTGCCAGATCGTGTGACGAAACAGAAACGCTACAACAATACCATGTTGTTCCGTATGGAATCAGAAATTCCGCCAACTGTCCCGTTAAGACTAAAGATTGAGATAAACTGCTTTGAGCATTTCAACGAGTTGGAATTGGTAAAAAAGCCTTTTGAAATGGAAAACAGTTGGTTTTCTGGCAAGTGTGAAATAACTACATATCAGCTTGACGAACTGTTGGGGACAAAACTCCGAGCATTGTATCAGCGCAAGAAAGGGCGTGACCTTTTCGATCTGTATGTGGCTTTGACAGAAACGGAGGTGAATCCGGAGGAGATTATGAAATGCTATCATCGATATATTGGATTTTCCGTACAACAACCGCCTACCTATAAACAATTCATTGCCAATATGGAAGAGAAAATGGCTGATGTGGACTTTTTGGGAGATATTCATCAGTTAATTCGTCCGGACAGGATTTTCGACATGCAGACCGGATATGAGTTGGTAAGAACGGCATTGATAGACAGACTGCAAAATAGATGAGGGTGATTCTAAAATTTTAATGTATGTTTTTTGTCGGTAAAATCGGTCTGTATGTCTAATTGATTTCCCGGGAGTGGTGCGCTGTTATAAATTCGCGTCCAGTTAGTTAGAAACAGTGTCACCAATGAGGAAATTACATTGTCTTTTGCGTATCTTTGTGGCGGATTCGAGATGGGAAGGCCCTTCAGGGTCGCACCGGAGCGTCAGCGAGGTTACCGTCAGGGAACCGAGGCAGTGGAGGTGCCGGCGGAGCGAAGCGGAGCCGCATGCCCCACCGGGGCTGTCACCCTAG
>CALVDL010000037.1 GCA_944326305.1 uncultured Bacteroidales bacterium | reverse complement strand
CGACTTCCAATGATTACCAAAGTTACAACTTTCAATCTTTTTCTACCCTCCCGTGTCTACTTTTTCGACAGCAGCAACCAGTTCGGGACCTACAACGGATGGGGCACGACCACCTCTACGATAGACCATATATTCTATTCGGATTTCACTCCGCTCGAGTACCATACCATCATGGACAGGTGGAACGGGGTGCAGTATATCTCCGACCATTATCCTATTTCGGCCCTGCTCGAATTCGAGTAGGACTGCCGGAATTTGCCTGCAGGAGGCGGTGCGCATTGTCAGCGTGCCGCCTTTTTTGTCATCCCTTCCTGTCCGGATCAATTTCCAAAAATGGATTATTGCAGACAATCATGTAAATTTTTATTATCTTTAAAGGATTTTGACCCGGACATTATTAATAACCAATAACCGAAGTCTTATGACAAACCTGTTTTATCTGGTGCCGGCGGCAGCGGTGATTGCGCTGGCATTCGCCTGGCTCTTTTTCCGTCAGATGATGAAAGAGAGCGAGGGCACTGTAACCATGAAGGAAATCGCGTTGTATGTGAGGAAGGGGGCGATGGCCTACCTGAAGCAGCAGTACAAGGTCGTGACGATCGTCTTCGTCATCCTGGCCCTGTTCTTTGCCGTCCTTGCTTACGGGTTCGGAGTGCAGAACCCGTGGGTGCCGTTCGCATTCCTCACCGGAGGGTTCTTCTCCGGACTTGCCGGCTTCATCGGCATGAAGACTGCCACCTATGCCTCGGCAAGGACTGCCAATGCGGCCATGAGGTCCCTGAATTCCGGACTGAAGCTGGCGTTCCGCTCCGGTGCGGTCATGGGCCTTACGGTGGTGGGGCTCGGGCTGCTCGACATTTCAGTGTGGTACATCATCCTCGACCATTTCATAGGCGTTGAGGGGCCCCAGAAACTGGTGGTGATCACCACCACAATGCTGACTTTCGGCATGGGTGCTTCCACGCAGGCCCTTTTCGCCCGTGTGGGAGGCGGTATCTATACGAAGGCCGCTGACGTAGGGGCCGACCTGGTGGGCAAGGTGGAGGCCGGGATTCCGGAGGACGACCCGCGCAACCCAGCCACCATTGCGGACAATGTCGGGGACAATGTAGGTGATGTCGCCGGTATGGGCGCTGACCTGTACGAGTCATACTGCGGCTCCATTCTCGCGACGACGGCCCTCGGCGCCTCCGCGTTCTACGGGCTCGGGGAGGATATGCAGCTCAGGGCTGTGTTCGCCCCGATGGTCATCGCCGCCGTGGGTGTCGTCCTTTCGATAATAGGTATATACACCGTACGGACAAAGGAGGGGGCCGGGATGAGCCAGCTGCTGAAGTCCCTCGGTTTCGGGACCAACCTGAGCGCCGCCCTTATCGCCGTGGCTACATTCGGGGTCCTGTACCTCCTCGACATCCCTAACTGGCTCGGGGTTTCGTTCTCTGTGATTGTCGGGCTCCTGGCCGGTGTCATCATAGGGCAGTCCACTGAATATTATACATCACATTCATACAAGCCTACCCAGAAGCTTGCGGAGAGTTCCAAGACCGGCCCTGCCACGGTGATCATTTCCGGTATCGGGCTGGGCATGATGTCTACGGCCATCCCGGTGATTACCATTGCCGTGGCTATCCTGCTTTCATATCTTTCCGCCATCAATTTCGATATTGCGGGCATGCTTTCCGCAGAGAACCTCAGCATGGGCCTGTACGGTATCGGCATAGCTGCCGTGGGCATGCTTTCCACCCTCGGCATCACCCTGGCCACTGACGCGTACGGCCCTATTGCCGACAATGCGGGCGGGAACGCCCAGATGAGCGAGCTGGACCCTGAGGTGCGCCGCCGCACCGATATCCTGGACGCCCTCGGTAACACTACCGCGGCTACGGGGAAAGGGTTTGCCATCGGCTCTGCAGCACTGACGGGACTTGCGCTGCTGGCTTCCTATATAGAGGAGATAAAGATCGGCCTTGAGCACATCGGGCAGACCGTGATCGAGGTCGCCGGGGAG
The DNA here is from genome assembly GCA_944326305.1 of uncultured Bacteroidales bacterium. Lineage (GTDB taxonomy): Bacteria > Bacteroidota > Bacteroidia > Bacteroidales > UBA932 > Cryptobacteroides. The sequence goes on along the minus strand of CALVDL010000037.1, from coordinate 3,973 downwards.
GCAGTCAATGTCGCCGAGGCCACTATTCCTGACCTCATGGCGTATTACCATGTGGACCTGATGAATCCTACGGTGCTTGTGGGTGTGTTCATCGGTGCTATGATGTCCTTCCTGTTCTGCGGCCTGACCATGAACGCCGTCGGGCGTGCCGCGCAGAAGATGGTGGCTGAAGTACGCCGCCAGTTCCGCGAGATCAAGGGCATCCTCACACGCGAGGCTGTCCCTGACTATGCGCGATGTGTGGAGATTTCCACCAAGGGTGCGCAGCATGAGATGCTCCTGCCGTCGCTTATAGCCATTATCGTCCCTGTGGTAGTGGGCCTTGTCCTCGGTGTCGCAGGTGTGATGGGGCTTCTGATCGGCGGGCTCGGCTCCGGTTTTGTCCTTGCCATTTTCATGGCCAATTCCGGCGGGGCATGGGACAATGCGAAGAAGTACGTCGAGGAGGGCAACCTCGGAGGGAAGAACTCCGAGTGCCACAAGGCCACTGTCGTGGGCGACACTGTCGGGGACCCGTTCAAGGATACTTCCGGCCCGTCCCTTAATATCCTTATCAAGCTCATGAGCATGGTGTCTATCGTGATGGCGGGTCTTACCGTCTGGATTCACTGATTCCATAATCAGTGAATCCTGGTCTGTTGCCGTCGGCAAAGGTACTGCAGGCACTTCCGGCTCTTGTCATATGACAGTTAGCGTACAATTCATGATGAATGCTTAATTTTTTTATTATTGAAGTAGTATTGAATAACAGATATTATTAAATTTGTGGGTTGTACTAAAATTTTAATGATATGAAGCATTTTTCTTTGCCTAAGGACGGGGGCCTCATAGAAGCAGGCATCCCAAAAGATATTCTTCACAGCTATGAGAAGATTCCTGCGGAGATTTTCGATGAGCCGGATGCCGCCAGCGATGCGATAGCCGAGATTATCGTCTCTGCCGTAAGGGAGCACAAGGGCGGGGTGTTCAGGCTCGGTCTGACTACAGGGGCCACTCCTGTGACACTCTACAGGGAGCTTGTCCGTCTCTACAATGAGGGCAGGGTCTCGTTTGCGGATGTCGAGGTGTTCAGCATAGATGAATATTATCCTGCAGTTGCGGCTGGCAGCCAGAGCAGGAACCGCAGGCTCCATGACGAGTTCCTCAATCTTGTGGATGTGAAGCCGGAGAATATCCATATTCCTGACGGTAAAGGACATGAGCACAATATTACTGAATACTGTTCTGATTTCGACAAGGCCGCTTCCGGTCTGGACCTTCTGGTGATGGGGGTCGGTGAACAGGGACAGGTCGGCTTCAACGAGGCCGGCTCCCTCGACAAGAGCCGCACCCGTGTGGTACAGCTCTCCTACAAGTCCCGTAAGGCACAGTCCAGGAATTTCAACGGCGACATGGCGCTTACTCCGAAGGCGGCAATCACGATGGGGATATCGACCATGCTGAGCGCAAAGCGCATAATCCTCATGGCATGGGGCGAGGACAAGGCAAATGCGGTGCACGACATTGTCGAGGGCCCTATAAACCCTTCCTGCCCTGCATCGTGGCTCCAGCTGCACAGCGACATCAGCATCTATGTGGACGACAACTCCGGAAGCCTCCTTTCCCGCGTCGTTGCCCCGTGGCTGGTCGGCCCTTGCGAGTGGACGCCTAAGTTCGTCAGGAAGGCTGTCGTATGGCTCTGCGAGACAGTGCACAAGCCTATCCTGAAGCTCCAGCACCAGGACTATATCGAGAATTCCCTCGGTGAACTGCTTGAGCAGAAAGGTCCGTATGACAAGATCAATATCGATGTTTTCAACGATCTCCAGCATACTATCACAGGCTGGCCGGGAGGGAAACCGAACGCCGATGACAGCACAAGGCCGGTTTCCTCGAAGCCGTTCCCGAAGAGGGTGGTGATCTTCTCCCCGCATCCTGATGACGATGTGATATCCATGGGAGGAACTTTCATCCGTCTGGTGGAGAACGGGCATGACGTCCATGTCGCATACGAGACATCCGGCAATGTCGCCGTCCACGACGATGTTGTCCTCCAGCATATGGATACAGCCCACGAGCTGGGCTTCGCTGACAAGTTCGACGAGGTGAAGGCCATCATTGCCACCAAGAAGCCGGGCGAGCCTGAGCCGAGGCCGCTCCTGGATATCAAGGCCGCAATCCGCCGTGCCGAGGCCCGGGCCGCTGTACGGTCCTTCGGACTCAATGAGAAGACCAACGCCCATTTCCTCAATCTCCCGTTCTATGAGACAGGAGGAATAAAGAAGGGGCAGCGCACACAGAAGGACATTGACATCATCATAGACCTTCTCCAGAAGGTGAAGCCTCACCAGATTTATCTGGCCGGGGACCTTGCGGATCCGCACGGCACCCACAGGGTATGTACGGAGGCTGTCCTGGAGGCCCTGGACCAGCTGAAGGGCGAGGCCTGGATGAAGGAATGCCATGTATGGCTCTACAGGGGCGCATGGATGGAGTGGGAGCTGGGCAAGGTCGACATGGCCGTTCCGCTCAGCCCTGACGAGCTCATCAAGAAGCGCCATGCCATCTACCGCCACGTCTCCCAGAAGGATATCGTCCCGTTCCCGGGAGATGACCCGAGGGAGTTCTGGCAGAGGGCCGAGGACCGGACCCAGAACACTGCACGTCTTTACAATGATCTGGGCATGGCCGAGTACCAGGCCATAGAGGTGTTCGTGAAACTGTTCTGACCACTCTAACCCTAAAATATATATGTTGAGGTCCGGCCTGGGAAGAGTTTCCCGGGCCGGACCGTTATATAAGCATAGACGTCTTTCCTTTTTAAAAACGGTTCAGGAACGCTTTGACGGGGAATCGGAAATTCTCAATTTGTGTCAACGAAATTCTTAAATCTCTTCTGCAAAATTCTCTGTAACAACTCCGGATTGAGCTGTTATTGCTATATTTAACGTCAGTTCGACGAATTTATGTTTAACAGTATTATCCTAAAAATCAATATTTTATCATTTTTTTGACCGGAATCCGTCACACTGACGTTAAGGATTAAACTGGCGTTTAATCCTATGGTCTAACCCCCAGTCACCTACGGTGACAGCCCCTTGTTAAGGGGCGCCACCCCCATCCACCCCCTCGCTGGGGGCCCTGTCACAGGCCACAGGCCTGTTCCTTAATAGGTAATTCGATGAATTTAATTCATTAAATTACATCGAATTCACGTTATATTTACAGTGCAATAAGCCAAATTTGATATGACGAACAGACAGTTGGACATGGAAAATATCGACAGGGTGGACAATCTGGTTTACACTCCCCTGGAGAAGCGGTATCTCAAGGCCAGGATTGCCGGGACAGTACTGGCCTATGCCGGACTGATAGTCCATGTCGCATGGCCGGGACTGCTGCTAGCTCTTGCTGCTCCGGCCGGATATAATCCGCAGGATAGGCCCAGCCGATGCGGTACTCGTGTCGTTCAGGACAAGGATAAGTGGGAACGTCATAGATAGCTGCCCTGGAATCAGGTATATACCTCGATTGTGAGATTCAGGCCCGCTGACGCTGTCTGCCCGATCATACGCGTACCCTGAAGCAAGCCATTTTTCTATAACAGCCTAATTGCCAATAAATTACAAAACAGAACTATGCTTCAGACCCTTTCAGCAGATAGTCTGAAGCATAGCCGTTTTTCACAACTCAATAACAGTCAGTTAATTACAAAAAATCACCATGCTCCAGGGTTCCGCCGTTCCTCTCCCCGGATGGCCTCCTCCCGGTGCCCTTCCAGATAGTAGGCTATGACTTTACGGAATAGCGGATAAACATAATACCGGCAGTGAAAGGAAACGTTGCGCCCGCACAGGGAGGGCCCCGCGGAAGCGGGAGGGTTTCCGGTCACTGCCGGTATTGTATTATTTTGTCTGTCACCTGACTTCGTCAATGCGCCACCCAAATTAAGATTTGTTGCCAGATATGTCGAAAAGTGGTTTCACTGCGAGGT
>CALVDL010000036.1 GCA_944326305.1 uncultured Bacteroidales bacterium | reverse complement strand
AGCGTCATCGCATGGGATCTGGTGCGTCTGGTAAACCTCGGACGCTGGGCATACCTTTGCGGCTATGTGAACGAGGATGAGATGTGGCAGATCATGCAGGTTGCCGCCGATACGGCGCTTGAACACTTTTCATCATGGGAGGAATACGGGACCAGCTTCATTATGGGACGCGGCGTATGGCACGGCGATCCGGACGACAGCGAAACGGCATACGAGATAGTAAGCCTGCTGCTGGAGGACAGTGAATCTCCTTGGGAAAAGTCAAGTTTCACAATAGGTTAAAAACATAATTTACAGAATCGAGAAATATATCCGCTGAACCTCGGAATGCAGGCGGACTGGATCGGAGATCAGGCTGCGGAGGGAGTCGAGGCGTGCAGCATTGTCGCTCCACGGTATCCACAGTTTCAGATAGCCGCCATAACCGTACTTCTCGGCAAGATGGTTTTCAGCACGGGAGATCTGTTCCTCCGGCCCGAGCTCGGGGTAATGCGTCCAGCCGAACTGTATGGTCCGGCGTATTATCGTCTCACAGTCTATTACACGGTCGGCCTCGGCAACAAGTTTGCCGTATATGGAGCGCGGTTCACTCCTGCCCGAAGCACGGTGGTCCTCGGCGGCCTGGGCGATAGTCTCTATCTGTATGGGGTCGAACCATTTCCGGAGACGGCTGTCCGAACGGATAATGGCCCCTGAATCCAGGTGGTGGTTTTCCCTTCCGTTCACCAGGCCGAGGTCGTGGCAGGCTGCAGCCATGACCAGCACCTCCGGGTCGATACCGGATTTCAGAGCATCCGGGGCCGTCAAGTACAGACGCATGGCCTGCCGTATCACAGTCAGCGCATGGTCCCTGCGGTGTGCCGGATCGAAGGAGTCGTAAAGAGGCACTATCTCATTGTCAATAAAGTCATTAATTTCCTGGCGTATCTGCTTTTCCATGAATTCACGTTACTTTAAAGACCAAATATATACACTTTATCCGTATCTACGGCAATCTGGTTCCGGCTCAGAACACATCAAAATGAAACAAACCCTTTCCTGTATTCCTCAATATCAACCATACAAAGGCCTCGAACATTACGGCCCCCGAATACCTTGAAGGCCAGAATGACGCATATTACTTTACAGGGTTCGGCCTCTCCTTCCAGTACGACACCAGGGACCTGATAGTAAACCCGTCCAGGGGCATATATTTCATGGCGAGGGAGGTGATATACCCGAAGACCATGAGCACACACGACAGGACCGTCTACTGTGCCACCATCATATTCGACGCCTTCCAGCCGCTGTGGAAAGGCGGCATGGGGAGGAGCCGGGACCGTCTTCCCGTCATTTGCAGGATTCGACCCGGAAGGCATCCTCCCGAGCTACGGAATCGGCCTGCGCTTCGAATTCAAGCACAGGATGAACATCAGGATTGACTATGGCTTCGGGAAATGCACCTCCGGCCTTGCAGTACAGTTCGCAGAGGCATTCTGAACATAGCCTCCCCTATCCGCACAATCAAACGCCATAATCCTGTTCCCACATCCTGTCGACGGTATCAATCGGGATATCGAGCATCCTCATCTGCCGGAACATTTCCGGCAGTTTTTCTTCCATGAACTGCCGGCGCCTGTCAGCCTTGATCATTTCCGGGGCGTTGTCCGACACAAAATAGCCCATCCCGCGCCGTGTATAGACTATTCCATGCCTGGTCAGCAGATCGTATGCACGCACGACGGTATTCGTGTTGACCTCCATCATCTCGGAAAGTTCCCTGACACTCGGGATGCGTCCGCCGGGACTGTACCGTCCGGCGAGGATGCCGTCGCAGAGCCTGTCCGCCATCTGGAGATATATGGCCTTGTCTTGTCTGAAATCAGTCATTGTCCTTTCTGTCGAGTTCCACTTTCCGGAGAAGTCTGTAGGCCATTATTGTACTGGTTATGACCAGAATAAGGTATATGCCACCGGCGGCCACGGACATCTCATGTTTGTCAAGCATATCCGCCGCTCCCAGGATTATTATCACTATGAATGATATTGCCGGGACTATGATTGTCATCCATAAAAGGAGTCTTCCGCGTGCCCTTTCCCTCACCCTGATAAGTTCACCGTACACTATCAGCGGGATGAGTCCGAAGAAAAGTATATAGGCGATGTTGAAGTTTCCCCCGATGAACAGCAGAACAGGCCATTCTGCGGGAGGTTCCGAAAACAGAGATATGAGCGAGAGCATGGTAGAGCATGACAGCGCAAGCGCTACGGACGCGGCTGCTCCTGCGGACAATGCCACTATATAGACAGATATGTATTTTTCAAGAGTCGAGGCCGGTGTCAGGAGTCTGACGGATATAAGGTCAGACAGTATCGCCGTAACAGGTATAATGGCCATGACCAAAATCATTGTCTGGGCATAGCCTGCACTCCCCGATATGTCTCCCGCATTCAGCAGCGTGGAAAACAGCACTATGAACACGGAGATGACCAGGATGACCTTCAGCTTCTTCCATATACCGCCCCCGAATATTTCCCCTGCCTGCAGACGGCTGAAAAGCAGGGTCCTCCTTAAACTGAACGAATTCATTTTACGGCTCCTTTTATTACGGCGTTGAACAATATATCCATCGGTATCTCGCTTTCCGGGAATCCCCCGTTCATCCGGAGCACGCGGTACCCTTCTGCACAGTTCTCAGCATAAACGGCCCCCGAGTCCGTGTCCGAAATGCCGTATGAGTATCTCTGCGACAGGTTCACTGTCGAATCGCAGAATAGTGTCCCGTCATTCCTGACAATGAGTACATCGCTGACAATTTTCGATACATCGGTCATCACATGGGTCGATATGACCATACTCTGGTCTTCCCTCAAGTGCCTGGCTATCAGTTTTCTGAAAGCAGTGCGGGAAGGCAGGTCCATCCCGTTGAGGGGCTCGTCCAGAAAAATGAATTTCGTCCCCAGGGAAAGGATGAATGCAAGCATGAACTTGTGCTTCTGCCCAAGTGAGAGCTTCCCGAGTGCGGTGTCCGGTGTATTGATGCCGAAAGCGTCAAGGCAGTCTTCCAGGACCTGCCTGCTGAACAGGGGATAGAACACGGAATTGAGGGACACGTATTTCCTGATGCTTTCACTGCTCTTCAGCTCGAATTCCGCAGGCATGAAAGCGATGTCAGCCAGAGTGTCCACTTTCCTGAGCACAGTGTCTTCCCCTTCACACAGTATTTTCCCTTCTTTCGGGAACAGCAGCCCTGTCATCAGTTTGAGCAATGTGGTCTTTCCCGAGCCGTTCAGTCCGAAAAGCCCGTATATACGGCCGTCCCTGATAGTCGCGGATATGTTCTGTATCACATCCTTGCCAGGCTCATACCAATAAGTTACGTTTGAAAGTTCTATCATCTGGATATAACGTCAGTTCGACGAATTAATGTTTAACAATATTATATTAAAAATCAATATTTTATCATTTATGACCGGAATCTGTCATACTGACGTTAAGGATTTCTTCCAGAAATCCTGTCTGTTCACCCCCAGTCACCTGCGGTGACAGCCCCGGTGGGGCATGCGGCTCCGCTTCGCTGCGCCGGCACCTGCGCTGCTTCGGTTCCCATGCAGGAAACCTCGCTGACGCTCCGGTGCGGCCCTGAAGGGCCTTCCCATCTATACTGTACCCCTGTGGTGGTACAGTACAAATGTAAGAATAATATTTTCAGATGCAAAAAAAACAGTGAATAAGTTACAATCTTCAGTAAATACGTTACCCACGGCAGGTTGAATAAATCTACTTTTGCAGAAAAAATGGGAGACAATACAATGATAAACCGCAGGGATTTCATAAGGACTTCCGTGCTCGCAGGAGGGGCGCTGTTCGCGCAGACGGCAATCCCCTCCGGTACGGCGGACTTTCTCCAGGGACATGGCAGCAGCGCCAGGCCCGTTGCCTGCGACAGGTCCCCCGGCGAGGGGGGGGGGAAGGAGGGGGGAGTGGCGCCCCTTAACAAGGGGCTGTCACCGTCAGGTGACTGGGGATTAAGATGGGAAGGCCCTTCAGGGCCGCACCGGAGCAACATCTGAGAGTATGGGGACAGTGCTTGTCGGTGCGGATAAGGGCTGTCCCTGCACTGTTTTCCCGCTTATCCGGCAGGATATGTGCCGGCGACGGCCCGGACATAATCCCTATTTTCCGTAAAAGTGTTACAAACACCGATGATGTGTCTATCCTGCCTTGTCTCATCCTGCCGTATTTTTGCAACATAGAAAGAATCAATAAATTGAAAGTTATGAAAAAGTTATTTTTAATTCCATTGATGCTGCTGGCCCCACTGATGATGGCAACTCCCATGCAGACTTTCCTGCACAATCATGCGAATTTGCTGACAGGAAAGCGGATAGCCCTTTTCGCCAGCAGCGGAAGCAGCCTCATAAGCACTTCCGAGAGGGATGCAGCTTCGCTTGTTCCTGACGCTACATTTGAAGAATCACTGTTGCTCACGTCAAGCACCCTTGAAGATATGGGCAGCCGTATTCCGGAATGGCTGGAAGGCCTGGGTACAAGCCGTGAAGAGAGCGGTAACGGTGATACTCCTGTAACCGGTAATTCCATTCGCCTGACTCTTGACAATGGAACGGTCTTCACCGCAACATTGGCTGAGAACTCGTCTGCCGAAGCCTTGAAAGCATTGCTTGCGGAAGGTGACCTGACCATAGAAATGAGCGATTACGGGAATATGGAGAAAGTCGGTCCTATCGGACAGAGCCTGCCGAGAAACGACGAGCACATAACCACATCGCCAGGCGACCTTATCCTGTATCAAGGAAGCAATCTGGTAATTTACTATGCTCCTAATACTTACACTTTCACCCGTTTGGGACGGATTGACAATGTAGAGGAAGATGAATTGAGGACTGCATTGGGCGAAGGTAGCGTGACTGTGACTTTATCGTTGGACAATAACGGATAACAAGAAAGGAAAACGATTATGACACTTGAAGAATTCAAGGATTTCGTGAAAACAGGCAAACCGCTTGACACGGAAGAGATACATCAGTTTATGGACAGAATGAGCGGAGAAGCAAGGAAAATCACGTTCAAGTTAAATACCTGTTATCACACCCCGGAGGAAGTGCGGAATATTCTTTCCGAACTTTTCGGTAAGCCTGTGCCTTCTACACTCCGTGTGTTTCCTCCGTTCTATACGGACTTCGGGAAAAACATCGAAGTCGGAGAAGGCGTATTCATCAACGCCTGCTGCCATTTTCAGGATCATGGCGGCGTAACAATCGGCGACGGAAGCCAGATCGGGCATAATGTGGTATTTGCCACATTGAACCACTTCATTGAAGCGGAAAAACGCAAGATGACTTATTCCGCCCCTATCGTTTTGGGCAAGAATGTTTGGGTGGGTTCCAATGCCACCATCCTTCAGGGGGTGACAATCGGGGACAATTCGGTTATAGGTGCAGGAGCTGTCGTGACCAAAGATGTCCCGGCGAATACGGTAGTCGGAGGAGTGCCTGCAAAATTCATTAAATCAATCCTGTAAAAGACATGCCGATATCAGGACAGACAAATGAAACAATATGGATACCCGAATCCCGCAATAGCTGAAAGGCCTGTCGCAAGGGACGGAGAATATAAACATAAGATTTGAACGACAATAACATGACAATGGAAAGCAACACTATCAGACTGACCATCGAGGGCGGCAGGACATTTACCGCCACATTGGTGGACAATTCATCAACGCAGACATTGAAAGAACAGCTTGCAAAAGGAAACATCACCGTGGAAATGGAAGACTATGCCTCAATGGAGAAGGTCGGATCTCTCGGCATATCGCTCCCGAGAAACGACAGGCCCACCACGACCGGCCCGGGCGACCTTATCCTCTATCAGGGGCATAACCTTGTCATATATTATGATACCAATTCATGGAATTTCACCCGTCTGGGAAAGATAGACAACGCCACGCAGGCCGAACTGAAGGCGGCGTTGGGCAAGGGTGATGTCAAGATAACGCTCTCATTGGAATAACCGGAAGGAGGAACAGAATGACAAAGCACCTGACTACAGTACTGTTGCTGGCAGCCCTGGCATTTCCGGCCGCAGCCCAGCAGACAATAGATGTCCATACGCATATCATCGTGCCTGAATACATGGAAGTGCTCAAGGCGCACGGGGCGGAACTGGAGGAGACTTTCCCGTTGCCGGCATGGGATGCGGAGCGGCACATCGCCTTCATGGACAGTGCGGGCATCCGTACCGCCGTGCTGAAGGCCAACCTGCAAAGGCAGAAACAGACACTCGCATCAGAAGAGGATCTGAAGCCGTATGCAGATAAAATCCTGCGGGAGAACGCCGGGCAGTTGTTTGAAACTGAAAAGGATGCCGGGAATGATGAAATGCTGATACGCATTTCCGAGATAGAGGTCTATCCCGAATATCTGGATGAGTATCTGGCGTTCGCCCGGAATGTGGGCGCAGAATCAGTCCGAAAGGAACCGGGAGTGATATGCATTTATCCTATGGTGCAGAAACGGGATTCATGCCAGATCCGTATTCTTGAGATATATGCCGGTCAGGAGGCTTATAAAGAGCATATCGCTTCAGAGCATTTCCAGACCTACAAGCAAGGGACATTGCATATGGTCAAATCGCTGGACCTGGTGGATATGGACCCGATGAATCCCGAAGGGATGGATGAAATTTTCAAAAAAAAATGACTCCACACAATATATGTGAAAAATAAATAATCTATTCTCTTGATCTAATTCGTTTTTTCTTCTACTGTGGATGTATGCGTATGTTTCAATACGCCTGTTCCGTATATAACGGCAATCGTGAGCGTTGTCAATAATTCTGAGAAACATAGCGCAAGCCAAATGCAGTGAGCCCCTATTGCCTTTGGCAGCAGAATGAAAGACGGTATCAGGAAAATGAATCCGCGCAGAAGGGCCAGCACAGTGGCATGACGCATTTTCTCAAGGCTCTGGTAGTAGCCTATCACCGTGAGATTGAAAATGAAGAACACGAATGCCGCGGAAAAATACGGGAAACCTTCAATGGCCATCCTGGCGGCAGGATTTTCAGTATTGATGAAAAGCCCCACAAGTATATCAGGGAACAGAGAGAACGCAGCCGTTAGAGAAAGATAAAATATTGATTTTAAAGATGATATAATAAAACATTAATTCGTCGAACTGACGTTAAAATAATCTGTCGGACATAGATAAACAAAGGATATGACAATGAAAAAGAACATCGGAAATGTATTGGCATTGTACCCAACGCCTGCCGTGGTAGTGGGTACGGAAGTAAGCGGAAAGGAGAAATAGGAGATGAAAACGAGAAAATTAGGCAAAGACGGTCTGCAGGTGTCAGCCGTAGGCCTGGGCTGCATGGGATTCACGCAGAGCTATCCCCCTTACCCGGACCGCAAGGATGCCATAGAGACCATCCGCAAGGCGGTTGACCTGGGCGTGACGTTCTTCGATACAGCCGAGAAGGAAGCGGCTTGCAATCACATTGGACTTGCAGCCCCTTTCATCGGTTTCCCCTAAAATGCTGAACTCTGTCAGGACAGTGAATGAAGTGTTCAAGGAGCGCGGTGTAAGCATCCCTCTGGAAAACCATACGAGCGTCACCGAGAAATCCGTCATGAAAAAGTTCGGCCATTCAGAAGAGGCTCTACCATAGAGGCATATCAGCCATAATGGCATGAGGAAGATTAGCGGCCTCAGGCCCGGACTGGCCAGCACGGAGGACCGGGCACAAAAAAAGTTCCCGGAAGGATGGATCATCCTTCCGGGAACTCTGTCAAAAGCGGCAGCTGCCTACTCTCCCACCTGGTGGGGCAGTACCATCGGCGCAAGCG
>CALVDL010000035.1 GCA_944326305.1 uncultured Bacteroidales bacterium | reverse complement strand
TCGAAAAGTGTTAATTTTTAGAATGTATTGATAATTAAAGGTTTATGCTTGGATATTTCTGATTGTTTTTGGTTGTTATACGCTTCTAAATACAGACAATGGAAAAATTCCCCTCCATATTCTCGTCCCCGGTGCATGACAGACTGTACCGGTATGCCAGGACGCTTCTCTCGGACAGCGAGGAGGCGATGGACACAGTGCATGATGTCCTGGAACGGCTGTGGAAGAGGCATACGGGGGAGAACGGGATAGAAAATCCGGAGGCGTTCGCCCTCAGGTCGGTCAGGAACAGCTGCATAGACCGGCTGCGGACAAGGAAGGAGACCACTGACGCCATCCCCGATACGGGACAAGGGCCATGGGCGGAGCACTGGAGCGACATACAGCTCGTGCGGATGGCGATCGGCAGGCTTCCGGAAAAGCAGCGGACTGCCGTACACCTCAAAGACATAGAGGGATTCACGACAGCCGAGATCGCCGGGATAATGGGGACCGGGGAGAACCAGGTGAGGGCGATACTGTCCCGGGCGCGAAAAGCGTTGAAAGAAATAATAATAGAAGAAACAGGCTTATAAATAAGGAATACAATGCTCAAGAACACTGACAGAAAGACACTGGAGAAGCTGGCCGGGAAGTATCTCGGCGGGGAGACGGACAGAGCGGAGGAAATGAGGCTCGGGGAGCTGCTCCGGAAAGAGGACCCCGGAAGGCTCACACCGGAATACAGGGCCCTGCGCATCATGCTCGGAGGATTCGCCGGGATGGCGCAGGAAAGGCGGCCGCGGAGAAGGGCCTCAAGGCACAGAAGGCTTGCAGCGGCTATTTCTTCCGCAGCCGCGGCAGCCGCCGTCATCGCTGCGGTACTTTCCGTAAATACGGTGTACGGCTACGATGCGGAAGGGAAGCCTATCAAAGACAAGGGGAAGGCCCTGGCCCAAGCGGAGTGCCTGCAGATGCTCTCGCAGCTTGAGAACAGCATGGAAACGGCCGGGGAGCTGGCGGGCCTTCTGGAGTACGGGCAGGGAGCAGACAAGGACAGATAAAAATTTATGAGAGATTTCCGAGGGGAGATTTTCTGATCTTTTGAAAAGGATAGCAGAGCTATCTGACTGAAAAAAATCAGAAAATATACACCGGAAAGGTCCATAAAAGAATCTTTGAGAAAAATTTAAACAGCTTCTAAATAAAACACAGAACAATGAACTTTCCTGAAAAAAGAATTATCATCGGCATTGCACTCGCCGCAGTGCTTCCATTCCAGGCTTTCGGCCAGAATGACTCACTTATGAACATAAAGCCGCAGGGCAGCGAGCTGCGCATCGAGGCGGCGGGGTTCGGGATAACTCTGGGCAACAACGAGAACGCCGGATTCCATGACCCGTACAGCCCCGGGAAACACAGGCAGGCAAGGGTGTCAACCAGCCTCGGCATCGCGTCCATTGATTTCGGGTTCAATATACTCAACGGGGTTTCCTACTACGGCCCGTGGAGCGGCCTCGGGGACTTCCTCGACATGCGCGGCGGGAAAAGCATCAGACTGGCATGGGAGCCGGCGGCGGTGGACATAGCCCTGGACCGCAGAGGCTGCGTATCCCTCATCGCAGGGATAAGGCTGTCGGCGGACAACTACATGTTCTCGGAGCCGTACACACTGCGTCCGGACGGCGCAGGGCAGCTTATGCCGGAAAAGCTGGAAGGGTACATAAAGAAATCGAAGATGACCGCAGCGCACATAGGAATCCCGGTGAAGCTGTCGTTCAGGCTCGCCAGGACGGTATATCTCACCGGCTACGCCTCCTGGGACCTGCTGCTGAATGCGCACACGAAATACAAGAAGCCGAAAACCAAGGACAACCTGCCGGGAATATCCCCGTGGAAAGTATCCGCAGGAGGCTGCCTGTCAGTGTCCAATATAGGAATCTACTGCGACTACGGAATCACCCCGCTGTTCAAGGACGGCACAGGAGCCGATGCCCATACCATCTCGGTAGGGATAAGGTTCGGTATATGACAATATGGAAAACCGCGACAGTTTCACCACAAGGACCGGACAAATGAAAACACACAGGCTCATACAGTTTTTATGCACGGCGGCGCTGCTGGCGGCCTCAGCCCTTTCTGTCTCCGCCAGGGAGAGGGGGATAGATTCCCTGTTCTCGGCGCACTCCGGGAAAAAGGGATATACCAGCGTGACATACGGGAGCCGTATGCTGAAGATGATGCAGGACGGGGCGTCGGCCCAGCTGCGCAGGCTCCTGGAAAACATCGATGTCATCCGGATAATCTCTACGGAGGAATTCCCCGCCGAACTGGAGAAGCAGGCGCAGGAAACAGCTGCGGATAACTGCTACGAGCTCGTCTCGGAGGTCGGGAGCGGGGAAGTATCCACAGCGTTCTTCTTCAAGGAAGAATGCAGGGACAAATCATCCTTCATGATGATAACATCGGACAGCAGGAGCACGGCTGTCCTTGACATCTACGGGATTTTCGACATCAAGGACATATCTAGTCTCTCGGCGCTGACGGCGGAATAGGACGGCATTGGACATCCTATCTCTCCCTCAGGGAGAAGATGAACTCCAGGCCGCCTTCCTTGCGGTTCACGGCGCGGATCTCGCCGCCATGGAAAGCCACGGCATTGCGGACGATGGAAAGTCCGAGCCCGGAGCCGCCGTCATCACGGGTACGGCCTTCGGAGACACGGTAGAAGCGCTCGAATATCCGGGACAGATGCCCCTCGCTCACCCCTTGTCCCGTATCGTAGTATGTGAAGTGGAAGAATCCCTCGTTCTTTGCATAACATTCCACATGAACGGTAATGCCTTCACCTGCATATTTGACACTGTTTTCCACAAGGTTCCTGAATATGGCATAGAGCAGGGAGGCATTGCCCTGCACCACAAGCCCTTTCTCCAGCACATTCTCCGTATTGATCCGCTTGGCGTCAAGCGAAGTACGGAACTCCTCGAAAATCTCCTCCACCACATTGTGCAGGTCCACAGGCTCCTTCTGGAGCTGCTCCGGAGCCTCTTCTATCTTGGTTATGAGCGCTATGTCGCGGATAAGGTCAGAAAGCCTCAGCGTCTGGACATAAGCCCTGTCTATGAACATGTTCTTCCGGTCTTCAGGGATTCCAGGGCAGGTTATGAGTGTCTCAAGGTATCCCCGGACACTGCTGACAGGAGTACGGAGTTCGTGGGCTATGTTGTTGGTCATCTGCTGTTTCATCACCTTGCTCTTCTCCGCCTCGGATATGTCGTTGACAGTGATCTCGAAACCGTTGTCCGGATAGATGAGCATCTGGATGCCGTAGTTGTGCCCCCCTTTTGAATGTTTGAAATTGAACACCGGCGCGGAATCGTTCTTCACCGGCGTGTTCCTTTCCAGGAATTCCAGGAGCGGGGCGAAGACGCTGCTTTTCCAGATGTCATTCAGGTCAGGGGTCGGGCGGTCCAGAAGGGTGTTCACATACTGGATGAAGCGCGGGTTGGCATACTGCTTCTCCCTGTCGGGCGTGAAAATGGCGATACCACCGTCATAATAATGTATATGCAGCAGGAGGCGCTCTTTCTCCAGGGCGATCATATCGTTGCTGCGCTTGAGCATCTTGTAGCTGTCAAGCATCTTCTCCCCTATCTCCCCCAGCTCGGAGTCAGGAAAAGACAGGTCCATATTGTCCACATTGCCTCTTGAGGCCTCCTCGGCAAAATACCTGAGTTTCGAGATCCCCTGCCCGAAATGGTCAGCCAGGAAAATAAGCGAGAACAGGGCGACGATGAAAAGCGAGAACACCAGGATCAGGAACAGTGTGTCCGGCTGGAAGAAACGCTTCACGCCATGTTCATACGGCATGGCCACCCTTATTATATATCCTCCATATGATTTGGCGAAATAGAAATACGGCATCCCGGTGGTATCGGACTTCCTTATGGTGAAGCCCTCCGAGCGTTCTATCGACTGCTGTACCTCCGGACGCAGGTAATGGTTGTCAAGACTGTCGATGTCGGCGTCCGAGTCGAAAAGCACCTGGCCCGACTTGTCAATGACTGACACCCTCAACTCCCGGGGCAGCATTCCTGCAATACCGGCATAGTCTGTCGTCTGCGCAATGATGTCCGCATAGCCGGAAAGCCTGGACTGAAGGATCTCAGCCTTGTATCTTCTCTCCGTACGCAACTGGAAGATAACCAGCAGAGCGGCAAATATAATAAACACCCCTGCAAAATATGTCAGGAGCTGTTTCTTATAAGTCGTCCTTTTCTTCACCATTCTTGTCTGTCACATTGAAGCAGTATCCGTATCCGGACCTGTTGGTTATATATTTTTTGTATTCACCGAGCTTGTTCCTTATCCTTGCGATATGCACATCCACCGTCCTGTCAAGCACATACGGGGCATCTTTCCAGAGCTCTCCTATGATTTCCTCCCTGGAATACACCCTTCCCTGGTGGGAGGCGAGCAGGCTCAGTATCTCGAATTCCTTCTTTGAAAGGACTACAGCCACACCGTCGGCGTAGACCATCTTCCCGGTCACGTCTATCTTGAGGTGGCCGGCATTCACCGGCTCGGGGTCCTGGGCCGGAGCGGCGGAGTACGAGGCGGCCCTCTTCATCACCGCCTTCACCCTTGCCAGCACCTCGTGGATGGAAAACGGCTTCCCGATATAGTCGTCCCCTCCTGCCGAAAACCCTGTAAGCAGGTCATTCTCGGCACTTCTTGCCGTGAGGAATATTATAGGTATCTGGTTGTCCCGCTCTTTCCTCACCACCTCGGCCATCTTGAAGCCTGACATCCCGTCCATCATCACATCCAGAAGAATAAGGCTGTGTTCCGGACCGAGGACCTCCAGAGCTTCCTCCGCAGAAGAGGCGCAGTCCACTTTATATCCGGCATTCTCAAGGTTGAACTGCAGAATTTCCCTTATATCAGCCTCGTCATCGACAATAAGTATTTTTCCCTGGTTTTCCATATTCTATACAATAACGTACGCAAAGGTATGATTTTTAATTCGTCCGGAGGCCCGCAGGCCAATAAATATTTTGTTACAATTTCCTGTAACAAAAATTTAACAACAACTTCATGGTTCGCTAAATACTGTTGACTATTTTTGCGGCGGAATTACAATTATTCTTTTATGGATTGGATTTTTCTGGGATTTGTAATATTCCTGTTTATTCTAGCTATCTCTGACCTGTGGGTAGGAGTCAGCAATGACGCTGTCAATTTCCTGAATTCAGCAATCGGTTCCAAAGCAGCAAAATTCCGCACGATCATCACAGTGGCCGCCATCGGCGTGTTCTGCGGGGCAATCATGAGCAACGGCATGATGGACATCGCCAGGCACGGTATCTTCAGGCCCGAGCAGTACTGCTTCCAGGAAATAATGTACATCTTCCTGGCCGTCATGGTCACGGACATCATTCTCCTTGACGTATTCAACTCGCTGGGAATGCCGACATCGACCACCGTATCAATGGTATTCGAGCTCCTTGGCGCCTCGTTCGCCATGGCCATGTTCAAGATAGCGGGGGCAGGAGACGGTGCAGGGTTCTCCGACTACCTCAACACGGAGAAGGCCCTTTCAGTGATAATGGCCATTTTCGTGTCAGTGGCGCTTGCCTTCATATTCGGTATGCTGATCCAGTATATCTCCAGGCTGCTTTTCACGTTCAGCTACTCAGGGAAGCTCAAATGGAAGATCGGACTGTTCGGCGGTATCGCCGCCACGGCAATCATATACTTCATGCTCATAAAAGGAGTCAAGGACCTCTCCTTCATGACACCGGAGCTGAAAGACTGGGTGCATACGCATACTCTTGAAGTCCTCGGATGCTGCCTTGTGTTCTTCACCGTGCTGATGCAGATCCTGCACTGGTGCAAGGTCAACGTGTTCAAGGTGATTGTCCTGATAGGCACGTTCGCGCTCGCTACCGCGTTCGCCGGGAACGACCTGGTGAACTTCATCGGAGTGCCGCTCGCCGGGTACGACTCCTACCTCGACTACATGGCCTCCGGGAGCTCAGACCCCGATTCCTATATGATGGGTGTGCTCAACGAGCCGGCCAAGACACCTTTCATCTTCCTGTTCCTGGCCGGAATAGTGATGGTAATAGCGCTTGCGACTTCCAAGAAGGCGCACAATGTCACAAAGACCGAGATCAGCCTCGCCAAGCAGGACGAAGGAGACGAGATGTTCGGCTCTTCAAAGGTGGCAAGGAGCATAGTCCGCTGGAGCAACGCCACCGCGACATGGCTTGTGGCCGTCACACCGGAGAAGGCAAGGGCATGGATCAACAAGAGGTTTGACAAGAGCAATATAGAAATAGAGGACGGGGCGGCATACGACCTGGTCAGGGCATCGACCAACCTGGTGGTGGCATCGCTGCTCATCGCGCTGGGCACATCGCTCAAGCTGCCGCTCTCCACGACATACGTGACGTTCATGGTAGCCATGGGTACCTCCCTCGCAGACCGGGCATGGAGCAGGGAAAGCGCGGTGTTCAGGGTGACAGGTGTGCTGTCGGTGATAGGCGGCTGGTTCATAACAGCCGGAGTGGCCTTCACCTGCGCATTCATAATCGTGCTCCTCATGCATTTCGGAGGCAATGTGGTGGCAATAATCATCGTCATCGCCGGACTCGCGGCCCTTATCCACAACAACATCCGCTACAAGCAGAAAAACGAGGAAGAGAACGGGGACAAGCAGTTCAGGGCCATACTTTCATCCCAGAACTATGACCAGACATGGAAGCTGTTCAGCGACTATGTGGCAGACAACGAGTCCAGGTTCCTCAACGACATGGCCGACAAATACAATGACATAACGGACGGGCTGTTCGAGGAGAATGTAAAGGTCCTGCGCAAGAGCTCGAACGACCTCAAGCAGGAAAAGATGAGGCTGAAGAACCTCAGGCGCAAGGAGACCCTCTGTCTCAGGCATATGGAGCCGGAAGAGGGACTGAGGAAGAGCGCCTGGTTCCACATGGTATTCAACAGCATGGAGCAGCTTTACTATTCCATCAGACGTATATGCGAGCCTCTTTACGAACATGTCGACAACCATTTCTCGCCGCTGCCGGAGAAATATATCGCGGAATTCACCGTCCAGCGTGACAGGACAGCCAGGATCATACGCGGTATCGCTGACCTGTGCAAGGCCGGGGACTATTCCGACCTGAGGAACTTCGACAAGGAGATCTCCGACATGCAGGTGGAGTTCTCAGACCTGAGGAAATCACTCATGATAGACATCCAGAACGAGAATGTGAACCTCACTGTGGCATACCTGTACCTGAACCTGATACAGGAATCCGAGCAGATCACTATCGAGCTTCAGCAGATGTCGCGCTCCTCACGCAAGTTCCAGCAGGGGTAGTCCAACGGTGGTATTGTCACATATCCGGTTTTGAAATAATGAAAAAATTTCCGAGTTTTACGCCGCCCTGCCACATGGCTGCGGCAGGAAAAATATCGGATTTATGGACAATATCTACAGAATCGCCATATCGGTGCAGAATATAAGGCATTTCCGGCTCCTGCCGGTACTTGCCGGACTCCTGCTGGGATTCTCCACGGTGCATGCACAGGAAAGGGACAGCACATATAGTGCTGACACATCAAGGCTTACAATAAATGCCAGGAATGAACTGACCGGCGGCATGGTCCTGCCGGAGCTGATGATTCCGGAGGAGGAAATGACGGCATACAGCCGGGAGAAAATATCCGCCATGATGAACGCCTCCATCTCGCCGATGTTTTACAGCACCCTCGACATAAAGCCCTACTATACAGCCATTCACAGTTTCAACGGGATGATGCAGGAGCATTACGGCATGATGCCTCTGACAGGCAGCCTACATGCTTTCCTCGGACGCAGGGACATGGACTGGACCAACCTGTACAGATACCAGTCCGCATACATGGCCGCAGGTGTACAGCTCGCCCCGTGGATCGAAGTCAACGGAGGCGGCATTTTCGGGATGAGCATGCCCAAGGACATGATGCCTGCACCGGTATTCGGCGGGATGATGTCAGTGGTCATCCGCCCGTCAGAGAGCACAAGCATGATGATCTGGGGAAGCTATACGGACACCGCAGCTTTCGGGCCGCCCACATTCAATCCTGTGAGTGTCCCGCGCCTGAACATCGGCGCATCCGCCAAGTTCCGGATAGGGGATGCCACCATCGGTGTCGGGGCGTCATTCTCCACGACCCCTTAGAAACGGTTTAAAATTTTATCGGGATTTCCGGGGAGGGGATTTTGCCAGACAGTCACAGGCCTGGATTACAGCACCGGGACGGTAAAATACTCCGTGTCCGGGAATTCACGCCGTATCCAATCTTTCAGGAATGTCTGCGTGTCATCTGCGATGGTGGAGTCTTCCTCATGCGGGAACATATTGAACACAAGCATTTTAAGTGGTATATCCCTGTTTTTCACCGCCTCGAGGCTCAGGAGCGTGTGGCTGATGCTTCCAAGCTTTCCCGAGGTGACGAAAATGAGGGGATAGCCCTTGTCCCTGATATAGTCTATGGTAAGGAGGCTCCTGGTGAGCGGGACCATCAGCCCGCCTGCCCCTTCAAGCAGGACAGCGTCGTAACGTTCGCTCAGGGTGTCCGTAGCAGACTCTATCCTGGCGAAGTCAATCTCCCTGCCGTCTATCTCGGAGGCAAGGTGCGGGGAGCATGGATATGAAAATATTTCAGGCATGGTGAGCCTCTGCTCGTCCTCCGGGAGCAGCCCGCACCCCATGATCCTGCGGTGCAGGGCGATGTCCTCCGACATGCCCTCATTCCCTGTCTGGATGAATTTCTGCGTCACCGTCCTTATCCCGGCCGCGTTCCATACCCTGGCTATGTACCCTGTCGCATAGCTCTTTCCTGCATCCGTATCGATGCCGCTCACGAAATATACGTTGTTTTCCATCTTTAACGTCTGTTCGATGAATTAATATATAATAATATTATCCTAAAAATCAATATTTTATCTTTCTTGACCGGAATTCCTGCCATCCCGGGTGTCCTTTTGTCATCCCGAGCGGAGCCGAGGGATCTGTTAATTCCTTCTACAGATTTCTCCACTCACTTTGTTCGGTCGAAATGACAGAGAAGGTCCCGTTCGGTCGAAATGACAATTCATGTCTGCTCACCCCCAGTCACCTTCCGGTGACAGCCCCTACTGCCGCCTCACCCGGCAGACCACCCATATCGGATGGTATGTCAGAGGAAGCTGTCCGTCCGCTGCTGCAAAAAGCCCGGCATACTTCCGGCCGAAAGCCATTAATCGCTCCCTGGTCCAGAACTCTTTCTTGATACCGGTGACGCCGGTGCCTTTGAGATGCCGGAGCACCGACATTGCAGAGTCGAAATACTTCGTGACCGTTTCCTCCCCGGCATACAGCAGTTCCACCCCCTCAGGGAGCATCCCCTTAATCTCGTCTAAAGACCAGTAATGCAATGAAGCACCCTCTATGGCGGCAATCTCCCGCATATTGTCCTTCCCGAAAGTGCTGAAAGCAAGGATTCCACCTTCCGGGAGCGCCCCTGCAGCCTTGAGGAAAAAGGCAGGAAGGTCATGGAACCACTGGAGTGCCGAACAGGAGACCACCAAATCCACTTCCGGGAACGGAATTTTCTCGGCATCCCCATGAAGGAAGACAGCCCCTCCACCCAGAATGTCAGACAGCACGTCAGCATAATCCGGACAGATGTCATTGAGCCACAGCTTTTCAGGACAATAACGGTCCAAAAACTTCCTGGTAAACAGCCCAGTTCCGCAACCTATCTCCAGGACCCTCCCGGGAAAGGAGGGCCCGCAGTCTCCGGTCCAATGTCCGCACCCGGAAAGCACCGGTGCCAGCAGCGACATCATCCTGTCCGCTATGGCATCCTGAACTGCCGCAAAGCCGTCATAGGTCTTTACGGAGCGGGAAAAGCGTCTGGTCATCAAGGCTTTGTCTGTCATGGGCGAGGGGATTCAGATCCCTCGGCTACGCTCGGGATGACATCAAAAAGGGAGTTCGGGACGACTTCTGAAGTGGAATCCGGAATGACTTCAGAAAGGGAATCCTGGATGACATCAGAATTGGAGTCAGGGATAACGGGAAAGTGTCCGGAACAGCAGAGCAGACTACCGAACAAGTCCCTGTCATAATGGGCACAATCAGTCCCGACAACACGGACTCCGGTCCCCTCCCAGGCCCGGAACTGGTTTGCCGCAGGAAAGACCAGGTCATCCCTGCCAACAACAGCCGCAGCCCAACGAAAACCGGTCCCGCAGGAAGCGTTCTCCTGCACGAATGTGCGCAGCGAAGCAAGCTCCTCCTTCAGATCCTCCACAGACCTGTCGAGGGGATACCTCCCGTCGTGCATCCTTTCCTTGTAGTACCCGAGGTCCTTCCCGCACATCCTGCGGAGGAACTTTTCCAGCACCGGCGCGCCCATCCTCTCTAAAGTGCCCGCGAAAACATTCTCCGGTATGCCGCGGGAATCATCGACAGGGAACATTGTACCGTTTACGGCTATGCTGTCCGCACATGAAACGGAAGGGGCGAGTACGGCCCCGGACATTATTATGGACGCGACCTTCACCCCCATTGACCATGCGACAATCCTGACATGGCCGTAGCCCGCCAGAAGGTCCTTATTGAACCCGGATGAACGGTAGTCATAGCATAGCATTACATCATAGCCGTCAGGGAAACTGTATTCAGAGAACAGCCCGGGCCATGAGCCCCAGCCGCCGAAGATGAGAAGGAGGCAGGGGCTATTGTCTTTCCTGAGAAAAATTTGTTTCATACATGATTGGATTTCTGGAGTGGATCATTTTCCGGCAGGATGCCCGTGAAGGACTTCTTCCAATGCGGCGGCAAGACCGGCCACCTCCCGGTCAGTGACAGCGGCTGTAAGGGAGACCCTGAGACGGGCCGTGCCTTCCGGGACTGTCGGAGGCCTTATCGGAAGCAGGTAGAAGCCATGACGCTGCATGAAATCCGCCATCTCCACTGCCCTGCGGCTGTCTCCGGCCATTACGGGGATGATATGGCTCCCTGAAGGGCATACTACACCGAGGGACGCAAGGGACTTCCTGAGGTACAATGAATTGGCGGCGAGTCTTTCCCTCCGGTGATCCATTGCCGGAAGATTCTCCATCACCCGCAGGGTCCACAATACATTCAGCGGAGGCAGGGCCGTAGAAAAAATGAGCGGACGCATCCGGTTTACAAGGTATTCCCGTATCTCACTGTCGCATAGGACGTATGCGCCTACGGAGGCAATCGCCTTGCCGAATGTCCCGCACAGGAAGTCTATATCCTGCATTACGCCCAGCTCCTGGGCCAGGCCCATTCCCGTCTCTCCCCTGACCCCTACAGCATGGGCCTCATCCACATACAGCATCACTCCCGGATAGCGTTTCTTGAGCCCCGCCAGGAATCTCAGGTCTGCAAGGTCGCCGTCCATGCTGAAAATGCTTTCTGTGACTATGATTATCCTGCTGCACTCCATGCTGTATTTCTTCACCAGCTCCTCGAGCTGCCCCATGTCCTGGTGGCGGAAACGCACCGACCTGGCGGATGAAAGCCTGATGCCGTCTATGATGCTGGCATGCACGAGCTTGTCCGACAGGATCACAGAGGAAGCGTCCACCACGGCAGGGAGAATGCCTGCATTCATATGGTATCCGCTCCCGAACACCAGGGCAGCCTGGCGGCCCGAAAGCCGGCACAGGGTATGCTCCAGGGCAGAGTGCACATCAAAAGTGCCTGTCAGCAGCCGCGAAGACGACGAGCCCAGCAGACAATCCTCCGGCACTCCGCCTGCGCAGGAGCGGCCGGCTTCCTGCATGAAATCCCTCATGAGCAGCATTTCCGGATCTGTCGCCAGACCCAGATAGTCGTTTGACGAGAGGTTCAGCATGCGTCTGCCCCCTGTAACGGAATACCGCCCTTGATGCTTCATCTCCGGAAGCTGCCTAAGGTTCCCGGAGGAGCGCAGAGCCTCCAGTTTTTCTGAAAACCAGGTCATATCTCGCTGACTATCTTGACAAGTGAGGATGTAAGATGCGAAAGGTCTTCCGGGCAGATAATATAAGGAGGCATTATATAGACAAGTTTCCCGAAAGGCCTCACCCAGATGCCTTCTTCGATAAAACGGCGCTGCAGCCGCGCCATATCCACAGGCTCCCTGGTCTGGATGACTCCGATGGCCCCCAGGACCCTCACCTCCTCCACCTGAGGGAGCGAAGCCGCCGGGGCAAGCTCTTCCCTCATCTGCGCCTCTATCGCCTTCACCTCTGACTGCCAGTCCTTTGAGAGGAGAAGCTCCACCGAAGCCCTGGCCACGGCGCATGCAAGCGGGTTGGCCATGAACGTTGGGCCGTGCATGAAGGCATACGGAGGATTTTCAGAGACGGCATGCGCCACACTGTCCGTAGTCAGCACGGCGGAAAGGGTCATGTATCCTCCTGTCAGCGACTTGCCTATGCACATGATGTCAGGGACGACACCTGCGTGTTCCCACGCAAAGAGTTTTCCGGTACGGCCGAACCCTGTCGCTATTTCGTCGAATATCAACAGGATGCCATTTTCGCGGCACAGCCTGGCGGCCTGGCGCAGATACTCCGGATGGTAGAACCGCATCCCTCCGGCACCTTGTACCACAGGCTCGAGGATCAGTGCCGCCAGGGTATCGCGGCGCTCCTCTATGACCTTTTCAAGCGGCGCGATGTCGGAAGGGGCCCACTCCCCGTGGAAGCGGCTTGACGGCGACGGGACGAAATACCTCACGGGCAATGCGCTTCCGAACAGGCTGTGCATCCCGGTGACAGGGTCGCATACGGACATGGCATTCCACGTATCCCCGTGATAGCCGGACCTTATGGTCACGAAATCCGTACGCTCCGGACGGCCGAGCGCGTAGTGGTACTGCACAGCCATCTTCATGGCCACCTCGACAGCCACGGAGCCGCTGTCCGCATAAAATATGCGCGTCAGCTGCTCCGGAAGAATACCAAGGAGGAGCTTTCCAAGCTCTATCGCAGGTCCGTGGGTCAGGCCTCCGAACATCACGTGGGACATCTTCCCGAGCTGGCTTTCCACCGCGGCGTTCAGCACCGGATGGTTGTATCCGTGAATGGCGCACCACCATGACGACATGCCCTCAATCAGCTCCGTGCCGTCTTCAAGTATGATTCTGCAGCCGCGTGCCTCCCGTACCTTATATGCAGGAAGCGGGGCAGTGGCCGATGTGTATGGATGCCACAGGTGCGCGGCATCGAATGGGTCGATATTCTTTTCAGGAAACATAGATTCAGTAAATAACGTCAGTTCGACGAATTTATGTTTAACAATATTATATTAAAAATCAATATTTTATCATTTATGACCGGAATCCCTGTCATCCCGGG
>CALVDL010000034.1 GCA_944326305.1 uncultured Bacteroidales bacterium | reverse complement strand
GCCCCTCGACTTGCATGTGTTAAGCCTGCCGCTAGCGTTCATCCTGAGCCAGGATCAAACTCTTCTTTGTATAAATGTTTTATTTTCCTAGCTTCAATTGATTCATTCTCAAAAGAATTTAACGCTCTCTCATTGTTTGGTACTTTACTGCTTGTATTGTACTTTAGTCTTTCAGTATTTTCAAATAGCTACCGTTGTTTCTCAAACGGGCTGCAAAGATACGGACTTTTTTTAACTCTCCAAATTTTTTCGAAGTTTTTTTAAAATATTTTTCTCACCTTTGTATCCGGAGACTCCACTCCAGACTATGCAAATTGAACATTCATGGCTTCTTATTTACAGATTTTCAGCACTTTTGCCAAGATCGGAGCATTTACGATCGGTGGCGGATATGCCATGATACCTTTAGTAAAGGCAGAAATCGTAAAAAAAGGCTGGATGAAGGAAGAGGAATTTTCAGACATCATCGCGCTGTCCCAGTCCGCGCCAGGACTTTTCGCCGTGAACATCTCCATTTTCGTAGGATACCGGCTCAAGGGGACCAAAGGGAGTATTGTAGCGACAGTCGGAAGCGTAGCCCCTCCTTTCCTGACAATCCTTATCATCGCCATGGCATTTTCCGGATTTCAGGACCACCCTGTCGTCACCCGCATTTTCAGCGGGATACGTCCGGTAGTGGTCGCCCTTATCGCAGTACCGATGCTCCAGATGGCCAGGAAGTCGAACAAGACATGGTGGATGTGGGGGATGTCGGCGGTGACAATACTGCTGGTCGCCTTTCTGGAAGTCTCACCTATTTATATATTGATAGTGACAATTGTCGTATCATACTCTCTGGTAAAATACCGGGACAGCAGGAAAAGGGAGGACAGGAAATGATTTTCATACAGCTTTTCACCACCTTTTTCATAATAGGGCTCTTCACCATCGGAGGAGGCTATGCCATGCTTTCGCTGATCCAGGCGCAAGTGGTATCTGTCCACGGATGGATAGACGAACAGACGTTTACCGATATCGTGGCGATTTCCCAGATGACTCCTGGCCCCATAGGGATAAACAGCGCCACATATATAGGGTACAGCGTACTGGAGCAGACAGGGGCGCCGGAGTTCATCTGCATTCTCGGCTCGTTCACGGCGTCCATGGCAGTGGTGCTTCCGTCGTTCATACTGGTGCTCGGCATCTGCAAAATGTACAACAAGTTCCAGAACAACCGCACAATGGAGGGGGTCCTCACCGGCCTGAAGCCCACCGTAGCCGGCCTCATCGGTGCTGCTGCCGTCATACTCATCACCCCGGACAACTTCCCTGACTGGAAAAGCTGGGTGCTGTTCGCCGCCGCATTCGCAGCATCGTGGTGGATGAAAACAAGCCCGATAATCATCATTGCAGCCGGCGGGCTGCTTGGTCTGATCCTATATTGACAGCAATTTCACCTATTCTCAAGACAATGGACTATATTCAGGAAATACTGTTCGAACCATCCGTAATCCAGGCAATCATCGTACTGTCATCAGTCTGTGCCATAGGCCTGTACCTGGGCAAAATAAAATTTTTCGGCATCTCACTGGGTGTAACGTTCGTATTCTTCATCGGGATACTGGCCGGCCATTTCGGGCTGAAGATAAACAAGGATATGCTTGATTTCGCCCAGAATTTCGGGCTGATCATATTCGTATACGCCCTCGGGCTGCAGGTGGGCCCGGGATTTTTCTCCTCATTGAAAAAAGGAGGCGTGAAGCTTAACATAATGTCCCTGACGCTTATATTCATCGGGCTGGCATTCACCATCGTATTGAGCTGGACGACAAACATTTCCCTTTCGGATCTCATGGGCCTGCTCTCGGGGGCTGTCACCAACACCCCAATGCTCGGGGCCGCCCAGCAGGCAATTCTGCAGATCCACCCCGGAGACACTGAACATGTGACAAGGATGGCACTGGCATGCGCCGTAGCATATCCGCTCGGAGTAATAGGGGTCATCCTCGCCATAATCATACTTAAAAAGATGTTCCTCAAAGGGGAGGACAAAGCCATCAGGGACCGCGATGACAAGACTTATGTCGGGGAGTACCATGTCAGCAACCCCGCTGTATACGGCAAGACCATAAAAGAAATAATGCACCCCCTGGACATGCATTTCGTGATTTCGAGGGCATGGCATGACGGAAAGGTATCAATCCCCACATCGGACACCAGGATATACAAGAACGACCACCTCCTGATAATATCCGGGAAAAGCGAAGTAGACAGCATCAAGACAATATTCGGGGAACAGGAAGAGACGGACTGGAACCGCCCGGACATAGACTGGAATGCCATTGACAGCCTGCTGGTATCCAGGCATGTGCTTGTCACCAACAGCAAAATGGACGGGGTGAAACTCGGCTCGCTCAGGCTCCGCAACGCATACGGAATCAACATCACCCGTGTAAACAGGGCAGGCATAAACCTCGTGGCGTCCCCGTCCCTCAGGCTGCAGAGCGGCGACAGGCTGACGATAGTAGGCGAGACAAAAGCGATAGACAACTGCAGCAAGATCCTCGGCAACGAGGCAAAGGAGCTGAACAACCCGAACCTGATAGCAATCTTCATCGGTCTTGTCCTGGGTCTCCTGCTCGGGGCGATACCTGTCATGATCCCGGGGATGTCCATGCCTATCAAACTGGGGCTGGCCGGTGGCCCGATCATAGTCGGAATCCTCATGGGGGCGTTCGGGCCCCGGTTCCACCTGACGACATATACGACCCAGAGCGCAAACCTGATGATCCGCCAGCTGGGAATAACCACTTACCTCGCAGGGCTCGGGCTGGCCTCCGGCGAGCATTTCTTCGACACGGTATTCTGCAGGGAAGGCCTGATATGGGTGATAATCGGACTTGCACTGGCCGTGGTCCCGGTACTGATAGTGGGGATAATAGCCGGAAAATTCTTCAGGGTAGATTATGCACACAATGTCGGGATGCTGTGCGGAAGTATGGCCAACCCTATGGCGCTGAACTATGCCAATACCACAGTAAAAGGGGATGAACCGTCTGTAGCCTATGCTACGGTCTATCCCCTTGCAATCTTCGTAAGAGTGATCACAGCCCAGCTGGTCCTGCTAATTTTCCAGTAACCCTGTCTGTCCACCCCAGTCACTTCGTGACAGCCCCTTGTTAAGGGGCGCCACCGGATTCACGTTATTCTATTTTAATGAGGAAATATAGTCCCGGTAATCTTCCATTGACCGGCGTATGACCTCCTTGGCCTCCTGGGAGCCGTAAAGGTTTATGAACACCATCCTCTTGGTGTTGTCGCCAGGAATGTCCTTATAGGTGGTGAAATAGTGGACCAGCCTGCGGGTTATATCCTTAGGCAGCTGGTCGATGTCCGTATAGTGCCCGTAGACGGCGTCGTTCTTCAGGACGGCAATGATCTTGTCATCGGCCTGGTTGTGGTCAAGCAAGCGGAGCCCGCCTATCGGATGGGCCTTGACAATGATGTCACCATGGGTCACATCCTTTTCCGTAAGGACGCAGATGTCAAGAGGGTCCCCATCCCCTTCGATGTCATATCTCGCAAGAGCCTTGTTGGTCAGTTCAGCCATTTTCACACTGCAGTACGTCCTCGGGAGGAAGCCGTAAAGAGACGGGACAATATTGGAGAACTTCTGCGGACGGTCAAGGGAAAGGTATCCCGACTCCTTGTCCACCTCGTATTTCACGGTATCGGTAGGTACGATTTCAATAAAGGCTGTCACCTCGTCCGGAGCCTTTTCTCCAAGACTTATCCCATGCCAGGGATGTGCTTTGTGGGTTGTATTGAAGTCCATCTTTGTGATTTTTCTGCAAAGCTACGCATTATTTGCATTCGTTATGAAATTAAATGACTTTTTATTCGAAACTTTTATGCTCTACAGGAAAATCATACCGCCTTCGCTTACCATCCACCGCCGAGGGCCTTGTACAGGTCGACCAATGCCAGATGCTCGTTCATGATGGCATTGCTGAGCTCCACCTGGGCGTCAAAATACGCCCTCTGGGCATCCAGCAGGTCGAGATAGTTGATCGTACCGTTTATGTACTGGCTCATTGTCAGACTGACATATTTGCGGGTAGCCTCCTGCAGGTCGAATTTCAGCCCTGTATTCTTCCTTGCCGAGTTGAAATTCACTGAAGCGTCATAAACTTCCCTGAAAGCCTGCATAACGGTCTTCTCGTACTCGTACCTCGTCTGGTCATACCTGGCGATGGCCGCCTTGAACTGCGACTTCTTTTTTCCGAACTGGAATATCGGGGACGCCAGTTCAGCCCCGGCAAAATAGAACGGTGACCTGAACAGATTGCTGAAAGCGTTACTCTCCACTCCCCCGGTAAGGTCAATCGTGAATGTCGGGAAACGCTCCGCCTGGGCTACACCTACAGCCGCCTGGGCGGCGAGCAGGTCCTGATGCGCCTCCCTGATGTCCGGACGGCGTTCGAGAAGCCGGGACGGCACACCGAGAGGGACTTCCTTGTTGTACGAAAGCTCGAGGAGGGCGCGCTCCCTTTCTATTGTCTTGGGATATGATCCTGTCAGGAACGCCAGCTCACTCTCTTTCATTGCCACTCGGGCCTCCAGGTCAGGAACAAGGGACGCAGTAGTGGCAAGCTCCACAAGGGACTGCTGGTACGGCACCTCGGAGGTAAGTCCGCCTTCAAACCTGAGCTTTGCCGTGTTGACCCCGGCCTGCCTGGTACTGAGGGTCCTGCGGACAATGTTAAGTTCATTGTCAAGAGACAGAAGCTCATAATAAGCCCGGGCGACATCGGCAACGATGGTCATTTTCACCGCCCGCTTCGCCTCTACGCTCGACAGGTATTCGGCGAGCCTCTCCCGGCTTGCCCAGCGGAGATGCCCCCACAGGTCTATCTCCCAGCTGAGAGAGAGTTTCGGTATTCCGATTTCAGGATCGTCCGGCTCAGGCTCATGCCCGCCGTAGTTATTGTACTCGTTCTGGGCATAGGCATTGGCGGAAACGGAGGGCCACAAGTCAGCACGCTGCACCCTGTAACGGTACTCAAGCTCCCTGACACGACCGGCGGCTATGAGCATGTCCTTGTTATATTCGAGGGCATCAGAAATGAGCCTCTGCAGAGTGGTATCCGAATAGACTTTCCACCATTCGATGTCTGCTATGGTCAGAGAATCCGTCCCGGCATCTTCAGAATACATGTCCGGGAGATCCAGCTCCGGTGCGGCACAATGCTTTGCCGGAGAACATGAAGAAACCGACATCCCGGAAATCAGCACCAGCGCCACTACTGCCGCCCCGGCTCCAGGAAGAGTATTTTTCCTGCGTTTCCTTGCTGCGAATTTCATTTTCAGCTTATATATACAAACGAAAAAGAAAGGTACGAACACGATGCCCACAGTGACGGCGACCACCATTCCGAAGAACACTCCGGTACCGATATTCTGCCGGCTTTCAGATCCCGGTCCGGTGGCGAACACCAGAGGGAGCATACCCAGAATAAAGGCGAGGGAAGTCATCACGATAGGACGGAACCTCAGATGGGCAGCCGTGAGGGCGGCCTCCTCGAGCGACCTGCCCTTCTCGACCTCCTCCTTGGCGAATTCGACTATAAGTATCGCATTCTTTGCTACAAGGCCGACGAGCATCACAAGCCCAATCTGGAAATAGACGTTGCTCTCCATCCCCAGGACCCATATACCGAGGTATGCCCCGAAAATGGCTATAGGCAGCGAAAGGATGACAGCCACAGGCACAGACCAGCTTTCGTACTGGGCGGCAAGGAACAGGAAGACGAACAGCAGGGCGAGGGCGAGCACCAGCCCCGTCTGGCCTCCCTCCTTCTTCTCCTGGTACGACAATCCGCTCCATTCGATGCCTATATTGTCTGGCAGATGCTCCCGGGCAATTTCCTCAAGTATCGCCATGGCCTGCCCCGAACTTGTTCCGTGCGCCGGCTCTCCGTTGATGGTCGCGGAGTAGTACATGTTGAACCGCTTGATGGTACCCGGTCCAGTAGTGAACTCGGTTGTCCCCAGGGCGGTGACTGGAATCATTGTACCGGAAGAGCTGCGGACGAAGAACAGGCCGAGGTTGTCCTGATGCGCCCTGTAAGGCTCCTCAGCCTGAAGATAGACGCGGTAGACACGGTTGAACATGTTGAAGTCATTGACATACTGGGAGCCTGTAAATGTCTTTAGTGTGGAAAACACATCTGAAAGCGGCACTCCCAGAAGCTGTATCTTGTCCCTGTCGGCATCAAAGAACAGCTGCGGGATATCCTTCTGGAGTCCGGATGACAACCCGGTCAGCTCCTTCCTCTGGGAAGCATAGTACAGCAGCGTGTCCGATGCCGCCTGAAGCTGCTCATAAGTGGCATCGCCCCTTGCCTCCAGGATCATTGAGAATCCTCCGGTAGATCCGAGGCCAGGAATCACCGCCGGGGTGCTTATATACACTTTGCTTTCAGGATACACAGAAAGGGAGTCCCTGATGAGCTGCATGGTCTTCTCTATGTCCGTTTCTTTCCTCTCGTTCCACGGCTTCATGATGACAGTGAGGGTACTGTTGCCCTGGCTTGTCCCGAGCCTCGGACTGGAGCCTGTCACGTTCAGGACATACTGTATGTCATGCTGCCTGAGCAGAAAGCCCATGGCCCTGTCGGTCACTTCCCGGGTCCTTTCAAGCGTAGCTCCTACAGGGAGTTCCAGCTCCACTGTAAAATACCCCTGGTCCTCTTTAGGGATAAAGCCTGTTGGGACGAGCTTCCCGATGGCCCATATGCCGATGACAGCCACACCGAAAAGGGCGAACATCCTGCGGCGATGCTTCAGGCTCGCCCGGATCATTCTCGCATAGAATGAATTCCCCTTTTCGAGGGCTTCATTGATCTTTCTGAATACAATATTTTTCTTTTTGTTGGGGTCTTGCGGCTTCAGGAAAATGGAGCACATCACCGGGCTCAACGTAAGGGCCACTACCGTGGAAATGATTACAGACACTGCAATAGTTACGGTAAACTGTCTGAAGAGCTGGCCCGTAATCCCGGACAGGAAGCTTACCGGGACAAATACCGCACACAGCACCAGAGACATGGCGACCAGCGCCCCTCCGATACCGCTCATGGCCTTCTTGGTAGCCTCATACGGAGAAAGGTGCTCCTCCTCCATTATACGGTCCACATTCTCCACCACGACGATAGCGTCGTCAACCACTATACCGATAGCGAGGATCAGTCCCAGCAATGTCATCATGTTCAGGGAGAAACCGAATATGAGCATCACTCCGAAGGTTCCCACAAGCGATATAGGTACCGCAATGGCCGGGATCAGTGTCGCCCTCCAGCTCTGAAGTGACAGGAAGACCACCAGAATGACAAGGAACAGGGCTTCGAAAAGGGTCTTGTACACATGGTGGATAGATTCGGAGATATAGGTGGTGACATCAAAAGGGATATCGTAGGTCATGCCTTCCGGGAATCCCTTGCTGATCTCCTCCATAGTCGCCCTGATATTGGCAGCGACCTCCATAGCATTGGCCCCCGGCAGGAGATAGACATACATAACGGCGGCATTCCTGTTGTTGATTCCGCTCTCCGTATTATATGACTGAGCCTCGAGAGAGACCCTGGCGACATCCTTTATCCTTATTATGGTACCGTCCTGACCGGCCCTGACCACAATATTTTCAAACTCGCTTACCGAGGACAGCCTTCCTGTAGCCGTAATCGGGATGGTGATGTCCACATCACTTATCGGCTGCTGCCCGAGCACACCTGCCGCTGATTCCCTGTTCTGGTCCCTCAAGGCCTTCTGCAGGTCCTGGACCGTCAGGCCGAAGCCGGCCAGCTTGTCTGGCTGGACCCAGATCTGCATGGCGTAATAACGGCTGCCGACATTGGAGACACCTCCCACTCCAGGGACGCGGCGCAGCATATCCAGCACATTGAGAGTCGTATAGTTGCTCAAATAAATCTCGTCGAATTTCGGATCATCCGAAAGCACAGTGATAGTCATGAGCCGGCTGGCAGACTCCTTCTCCACAGATATGCCGTTCTGGACGACTTCCGCAGGAAGCCTTGACTCCGCAAGCTTTACACGGTTCTGGACTTCCACAGCAGCCAGGTCCGGATTGCTGGTTATGTCGAATGTGATGGTGGCGGAGAAACTTCCGGAGTTGGTATTGGTAGACTCCATGTAAAGCATCCCTGGAGTACCGTTGAGCTCCTGCTCGATAGGGGTGGCCACGGCCTGCGCCACTGTCTGGGCACTTGCACCGGGGTATGAAGCCGACACCTTTACTACCGGTGGCACGATCGGAGGATACTGGTCCACCGGCAGCATGGCAAGGCCTATAAGTCCGACAAGCACGATAATGACGGATATGACCGTCGAAAATACGGGCCTGTCTATAAAGAAATCAGATTTCATAAAATTCCTGTTTGATTGTCAAGTGAATGTTGCCTTAAACGGTATCAGGAATTGGCCCTGATAGCCTTCTGACCGTGAGTGAGCTTGTGGTATCCTTCTACCACTATCTGCTCTCCCGGCAGCAATCCCCTCTCTATGACTGTGCTGTTCCCGACTTCAGGACCGGTCTCCACGAACCGTTTCTCCGCTATGCCGTCATTTCTCAGCACAAATATATACGTCCCGCTCTTTTCTATCATGAGGGCTTTCGTCGGCACTGCCACAGCATCCTCACGCACGTCAAGCAGCAGGGTCACATTGGTGAACTGGCCAGGAAGAAGTTCCCTGTCAGGATTCGGCATCTCCGCCCTCACCGAGAACGTACCGGACTTCGAATCCACCTGGGGATCGGCAAAATCCACAAGGCCCCGGTATTTATAGACAGACTTGTCAGCAAGGGTGATAGTGATGTACGGGTCCCACGTACGAAGGGAGTCCTTCTGGCCTATATTCACATTCCTTGCCTTGCTTTTCTGGTAGTCCAGGTCGGTCATCTTGAACTCGACAAGGACAGTATCGCTTTTCACTACCGTCGCCAGGAGGGACTGCCCGCCAGGGCCGACAAGCGTACCCATATCCACATACCTTTCACTTATATAGCCGCTTATAGGCGAACGGACTGTAGTATAACTCAGTGCAAGCTCATCCTGTTTGAGGTCAGCCTCGCTCATATGCACTTCGGCCTCGGCGCTCTCATATGCAGCAAGGGCATTGTCAAGGTCAAGCTGGCTGGCCGCATTCTGGTCGTACAGAGGCTTGATACGCTCGTAGTCACGCTTTGCCTTGATTGCAAGAGCCTTGTTTTTCTCAAGGAGAGCCTTCGACCTCTCCACCTGGGCCTTGTACTGGCGCGGGTCAATGATGAAAAGCACCTGGTTCTTCTGCACATGCGTACCTTCCTCGAACAGCATCTGTTCGAGGTAGCCCTCGACCCTGGCCCTCACCTCCACGAACTGCTGGGCGCGGATATTACCCGGATATTCCCCATAGATCTTGACGTCCTGTGTCGTCACCGTCTCCGTACTGACGACAGGAAGCACTTCCTCCGCCGGCTCCGGGCGTGTAAGCCATACTATCAGAATGATTACTGCAACTGCGGCCAATGCTACTGAAAGCCACTGCTTCCAAGTGAGCTTCTTTACTTTGAATACGAAATACTGTGAGCCTTTCCCAAGGCTGCTATAAGTCTCTTTAAGAATTCTCGAGCCTTTCATATTAAATATTTTAACCGACAAATATATGTATTATTTCTTTACAGCCTCTACCACATACACAGAAACTGCACAGAAACTGCGCATATATTATGCCTGCAGAACATGCCGTGGAATATGTGTGGATTCAATATGTTCACATTTTGCCGCATATCTCCATCTTCTTCTGTAAAAAGTCGGGATATATTAAGTGACATGAAAATAAGGAGGAGGGTCATGGAAACCATGGCAGAGGAAACAGGGAATAAAAAAGAGGCTACAGATTTTCTGTAGCCTCTTGATTTTAATGTACTGATATATAATAAGATAGACAACTTCCTTGTTTGGAGGGGATGTCGAGTAGGATTATATACCAAAGTTCCTCTACAATATAGCAGATGGACAGTTTTACATTAGTTATTCTACGTATTCGATTATATCTCCGTATTCTTCGATAAGTTGTTGCATATCATAACCAGAGATATTATTGTCTCGCGGTAGTATAAGTTTCGTTAGAGGATTGTTTTCACAAGACAATTCTGTCAATGCTGTATTGTTGCTTAAATCAAGTGAAGAAAGTTGATTTCCTTCACAATCCAAATATGTTAATGCGGTATTTTTACTTAAATCAAGCGATGCAAGCTGATTGCCCCAGCAATACAATTCTGTCAATTCTATATTTTTACTCAAATCAAGTGATGTTAGTTGATTGTCATTACACAACAAATCTGTCAATACAACACATTCGCTTAAATCAAGTGACTTAAGTTTATTACTATTACACTCCAAACATTCCAATGCTGTATTATTACTTAAATCAAGTGTTGTAAGTTGATTATATTCGCAATTCAAACTTGTCAAAGCAGTGAAATATTTTATCTCTGGTATGGATGATACATTGAAACTTTCATCTCCCGCTTCATTGTGCCTCAAATACATCCCTCGTACTTTCGTTGCTTCATTCACAGAAATCTGCCCGTCTTTATTCTCGTCCACATCAAAAATATATGGTGCATAACCATCAGAATCGGCATCAGGACTGTCTGGGTCGTATATTTCAATTTCCTGCACACATAGTAATGCTTTCAAGAAATTCGGGTCCTCAAACTGGATAATATCATCTCCGGAAAGTTCTTCGCCTTTTCCATTGTCTTTCTCGCACGAAACGAAACACATCACCATAAGTGGCAATGCAAATAATAAAATCTTTTTCATAACCCTTTGGTTTAATTGGTTGTCAATCGCTTGTCACCAACCTCAAATGACGGATTCATATAAAAGAAAGTGTGAGGTTGTCCCGTTGTTATTGAAAACTTCCACATTTTCAGTTAAGGACAGTGCGAAAACACTTTCATCAATATGTATGTCTCCCAGATTGCTCCGAAAGACGTTACAAAGGTATGAAAATATTCCACAAACAGCACTCAAATTAAGGGGTATTGCATCTAAATATCAGTTAGTTTGGTATTGTTAATCTCGAATTGAAATGGAAGGCCATTGAATACTATGTACCGTTGCTCCATTGAGACATTGCAGTTATCTCTCCGTATGTCTGGCTATTTCCTGTATGCCCCATAGAGAGCCTGTCCACTTGTTGTCCGACCCCCACCAGTAGCAGTCATAGTCCTCAAAGATTACTTCCCCGTTTTCCTTGAGTAGTTCTGCCATGTAAGGAGTGACCAGCCACCATTCAAATACCTCATCCAGTTCATTGGAGTTTTCAATCTTGTCCCACAGACTGTCGTTCACCCGAATCAGTTCATTAAGGACATAACTATGTTCATACAGAATTTCCCTGTCTACAATCTGTTGTGCTGTCATATCTATAAACGAAAAATGCCGTCCCTTGTGAGAACGGCTGATTAAACATAAGTGTAATTCAACGGCATTGTTATCTGTCGTTTATTGAACGGTCTGCAGACTGTCTGTTTCTAATTAGAATATGTCTTAATTGGATTATGTCTGATGCAGTACCTTTTGGATGTACCCTACACTGGTCTTGCGTTGAATTGGTTTTTGATTTTCCTTGAAGTATGTGTAGGGGTGCTTTGGATAGATACTCTGATTGTGTCCTTTACCTGTACTGTTTTTCGGTAGGTATATATAAAGGTATGAATCAGACTTGATTTGGCTGTTTACAGGTTATAGTTAAAGGATGTTATCTCCAATTCTATTCTGAACTTTTTGGATGCTCCCATATACAAGAAACGCTCCTACATTGCTGCAAGAGGGCGTATCTAAATTTATATCTGATAGTCACTCCTTTATCAGACTTCCTACTTTGGCAATAAACTCCCGTACTGGCTCAAAGAGTGGCTGCATTTCATCGGCAGTAGTGACATAGACACAGTTATAATCACTTTTCTCCCTCATTGTCTGGAGTTTAATATACAGTTTAGAAGCATCAGTCGGAAATACACCTGTCTTGACATAATTCTGCCCGAACACCACTAATGTACCTTTATGTGTACTGACATTATGTCCGTCTTTGATTAAAAGTGCTGACACTGCGTGGAATATTGAATAATACAGCCTGTTCGCAACGACATCCCATAAGTCCATTGCTGCTGTCTTTTCTGCCTGTTCCAAAAATGACAGAGCCTTTTCATATTCCAGATTCACCATTATCTGGCGTTCTTCATCACTCAATTTCATGCCAATACTATTCCGTCCTGTTCAACATTCTTGTAAAATGGAGTAAATGAGTATTTGTTCCATTCATTCTTCGTGTAAATTATCGGACTTATCTGTTCTCCTACATCCCAACTCAATGCAGCAAACGGATAAAGTACATTATCATAATCTCCATGCTCTATCTTTGGTTTATCTAAAAGAATGAGCAAGTCCCAGTCGGAATCTTCCGTGGCTTCATTCCTTGCCCGTGAGCCATACAGAATCAACTGTCCTCCTTTGGGGAGAACTTCTTTGGCTATCCGCTTGATTTCATTCAATATGTCGCTTGATGTCATACCCCTTTGGCTTATATGGCAAATATAAGTGAAAGCCGAGAGCAGAACAAATTTATTTGCTCTGCCGAGGCGCATCCTTATATGTGACGAAGTCAAATATAATACTTTTATCTGTAAACAGGTATATCTAAAGACAGTCCCCTCCAATTCAACTCCTCCTTATCTGGAAACCAAACTCCATGATACAGAAAAGGAGAACTTATGCTATCCTCCCCGTGTAATTTCAAACTGGTTCAATATGGATTTATCTATTGGAATATATGCAGTTAATCCCGTTTCTTCCTGCTGTCGCTGCTCATGAAGCAAGGCAGATAAATGATTTCTCTGTCCCAGTCTTCATTCTCATTATAGACATACACTGTCCTTGACTTCTCTATTTGTAAAATCATCGGTATATCTATCGTTGTTGTTAATATCAATGGTATCGCTTTCATCGTTTCCCCTTTGTTTCTGGTTAATCGAATCTCTTATGTCTGAATCTCTTTATATGCCAATTCTATATGAAGTTATGTATTATTTCCGAGTTTTCCAAAGTATTTTTTCCGGATAACCTGTTTATATATAATGGGATATGTAATGACAAAAATTTCAAGGGTTATATATAACTGGATTTTCAAAACCTTGTCAGCATATAAACAGAAAATCCTCCAACTCAATTTCACTTGAAATCGAATCGGAAGATTCTCTGTAAATCAAGACTGGATTACCTATGCAGGAACTCCTTTCTCGTAAAGATACTCTGGAGCAAAGCCTATTTCATTGTTCCAGTCTACCGTGAACCCGTCAAGTGTGAAGTCCTTGAAAGTTTGTGGCCGCAACTCTTATCAGGTTTACGAGTGCTGATGTGGTCATACCATTGAGGTCAAGCCTCTGGCAGGGGATAAATTCGGAATTGTTCATGATGGTTTTGGATGCTTTATATTGTTTTTTATTTGAGTTCTTTTGTTACCTTTGTATTGTTATGCGAAAGAAGTTTGGAGATTGGCTCTTGGATATAGCCAAATACATGGCAACAGCTATTTTGCTTACATCCATATTCAGCGATATGCAGAATATATGGACTTATGTCATAGTAGCGATAACAGTAGTAGTAACCCTTTTGCTGGGCCTATGGCTCACAAGAGATAAAGCAAGTGAAAAATGA
Organism: uncultured Bacteroidales bacterium; assembly: GCA_944326305.1. Classification (GTDB taxonomy): domain Bacteria; phylum Bacteroidota; class Bacteroidia; order Bacteroidales; family UBA932; genus Cryptobacteroides. The sequence goes on along the minus strand of CALVDL010000034.1, from coordinate 466 downwards.
ATACGATAATCGTTTGCGGTTTTATCCTGCTCATAGCCATAGTAGGCACAATTTATTTTGCGGCGCAGGACAGAAAGGAAAAAAAGACACACAAGGCTCAATAATCTTGCTGATAATTACAGAAAAGGACAGGCGTTGAAAACCTGTCCTTTCTTGTTTCTATAGCAGATTCTTCATAGCCTCGTCTATCTGCGAGTTCTCGAAAAATCGCTTCAACAGAAGTAGTTAACATGATAATTTTGCTAACATATCTGCTAACATGAATGCTGTCAGACCGCTCTCCAAAGCCATCCACGCACCACGCTTTCAGACACATCCAAACACGAAAAAAGCACCTGCATTTTCATGCAAGTGCTTCATCATCAAGGCCTTTTATGACCGTTTCTGTGGTCCCAACAGGGCTTGAACCTGTGACCCCCTGATTATGAGTCAGGTGCTACTAACCAACTGAGCTATGGGACCTTTT
>CALVDL010000033.1 GCA_944326305.1 uncultured Bacteroidales bacterium | reverse complement strand
AAAATGATGTATCATTGTTACTGATTCTGATGTACTCCATTTTACCGAAAATGATGTACTTCTCGTTACCGATTACACGGGCTTTTTAGTTTATTGACAGATTTCTCGACTTCGCCTGACGGCTCCGCTCGAAATGACATGAGGGATAGGAAGCTGAGACCTCCGAAAACGAAATGACAGGAGGGACAGGAAGCTGAGGCCTCTGCCCGGAATGACATATCTCATAATCGGTCCCGATAGGTTCGGTTTGTGTTTGTGTGATTGAATTTTGTGTTATATTTGCTTGTTTGAGTTATGATTGATAAAGGACTGATTATGAGAAATATTGTTTTTATGTCACTTTTGGCTGCGGCCACGGTGGTTGCCGGTTGCGGGCCTGCGAAGAATGCCGCTCCGGCGAAAGAGGGTTCCAGGATTGATTATTCGATATCGTTCTTCAGGAATGTGCTTTCCGGTGCGGAGGAAAACGAGAATGTCTTTGTGTCCCCGTACAGTGCCGGCGTGGCGCTGTCGATGCTGGCTGAAGGTGCCAGGGAGCAGACATTGGAGGAGTTGAAGTCGGCCCTTAACGGGGTGACGTTCACGGCGGAGGAACTGGGGGCCGATTCCCTTGTCGATATACGTTCCGCCAATGCCGCATGGATCCGTGACGGGTTCAAGGTAAAGGCGCCATACCTGCAGACCCTTTCGTCTGACTATGGTGCCAAGGCGGAGAATCTTGACTTTTCCGATCCGGCAAGCGTGGGGATAATCAATTCGTGGTGTGCCGAGAACACTGAAGGCAAGATTACCGAAATCATTGACCAGATAAGCCCGGATATGGTGATGTTCCTTATGAACGCACTGTATTTCAAGGCTCCGTGGGAAAAGACCTTTAACAAGGATGCCACTGCCGAAGATACATTCCATGGCTATACGAAGGACAGTGAGATCCCTTTTATGAATATCAAGTCCGGCTACAGATATGCGGAATATTCAGGGAACCAGCTCATTGAGCTTCCTTATGCCGGAGGCAGGTACAGCATGCTGGTGCTTCTGCCTGCGGAGGATGTTTCTCCGGATGCCGTATTGCCTTACCTGAATGAAGATACCTATAAGGAGGCGCTTGCCTCTATGGAAAAGAAGGAGGTGATGCTCCGCCTGCCGAAGTTCAAGATTGAGACTACGACTTTGCTGAACAGGGCCTTGGAGGCAATGGGGGCAAAGCGGGTGTTCACCTCGTCAGCCGAACTCGGCGGGATTTCCGACGGGCGTATTGCAGTGGATGAAGTAAAGCAGAAATGCTTTGTGGAAGTGAATGAGGAAGGTTCCGAGGCTGCTGCGGTGACAAGTATCGGGGTGCGGCTCACTTCTGTCCGCGTGGAGCCGCTTCCTGTCAAGATGACGGTAGACAGGCCGTTCCTGTTTGCGATTGCCGACATGCAGAGCGACAATATCCTCTTTGTCGGCAGGGTGATGGAGCTTTAAGTCTGACCGTGAATCATATAGCAATGAAAAAACAGATGATCCTTGCAGTCGCGGTGTCCGTACTGGCAGCCGTGGCTGCTTCTTTTGCGCCCGGGCTCCATGCTAAGGGCAAGAAGTCCTCGGCACCGGTGGTGCGCCCCGGGATAGAGGTCCTGGAGCTTACAGGCTTTGACTGCCTCAGGGGTAAACGTGTCGGGCTGGTGACCAATCCGAGCGGGGTGGACCGCGACATGCGTTCGACCATTGATATACTTTTCAATGCCCCGGGGGTCGACCTTGTGGCCCTTTTCGGTCCGGAGCACGGGGTGCGCGGGGATGTGTATGCAGGTGGTAAGGTGACTGATTTTGAGGATCCTGCAACGGGGCTTCCCGTCTATTCCCTCTATGGGGCGACACGCAAGCCTACCCCGGAAATGCTCGATGGGATTGATGTGATGGTGTATGACATACAGGATGTAGGGGTGAGGTCATATACGTTCATAAGCACGCTCGGGCTGGTGATGGAGGCTTGTGCCGAAAAGAATATTGAAGTGGTTGTCCTTGACAGGCCCAACCCTCTGGGCGGCAACAAGGTCGAGGGGCCTTATGTCGAGCCGGGGTTCTTTTCATTTGTAAGCCAATATAAAATACCTTATATCTACGGCCTTACGGTCGGGGAGCTTGCCCTCCTGATCAACGGCAACGGGCTGAACTGCGGCCAGCTCGGGGACAGGAAGCCTTCAAGATGCAGGCTGACCGTGATCCCGATGTCCGGGTGGAGCCGGGATATGCTGTACAAGGATACCGGCCTGCCGTGGGTGCTCCCTTCTCCGAATATCCCGTCGGACGAGGCGGCCATGTGCTATCCTGCGTCCGGGCTGTGCGGAGAACTGTACGGCTTTATGAATATAGGTGTCGGATATACGCTGCCGTTCCAGGTGTTCGGGGCTGAATGGATTGATGCAGAACGCCTGAAAGAGATGCTTGACAGCTACCGCCTGCCGGGTGTGGCGTTCCGTACCATATATTATACCCCGTTTTCGGGCAGTTCGAAAGGCAGGCTCCTGAAGGGGGTCCAGTTCTATTTTACCGATTATGATGCGGCGGCCGTGACCGAGGTGCAGTTCTATGTGATGCAGGCCGTTGCGCAGCTCTATCCGGAGCGCAGGGCCTTCGAGGAGGCCGATGGCGTCGGGCTGTTCGACAAGGTATGCGGAAGCGACTATGTCAGAAAGGCTTTCGGCAAGGACTACCGCTTTTCCGATATAGAAGAATACTGGCGGAAAGACGTGGAGCCTTTCCGCCAGCTGTCAAGGAAGTATTATCTTTATAAATAGCCTATTGTGGAGCTGGGCGGACTCGAACCGCCGTCCAAACACCGCACCAGGCGGCTTTCTACACGTTTAGTCTCTCTTTGGTTGTCGGTGACGGACTGCCGGGAGACAGGCTATCCGAAACTTATCCTTTGGGTCTTGGCAGGGTTTAAAGGAGTCCCCCTGTGCATCCGGTTTGGATGATACCTCATATTCCAGACATAACCGGCCTAAAGCCTGGAGAGATACTCGTCGCGGCCGCAGCCTTGGCGGCCGTCGATTAAGCTAAGCTACTTGGTAGATTAGGCAGCGAGTGCATAATTGTTGTTGCCAACTAAATTTTCGGAGGCTGAGATTAACGGGCAAACCTCCCACGCCCGACGTGCTTACCGTCCGATGTCATGTGCTGTCAAAACCAGAACAGCCCCAAAATCTCAAGACGTTTCCAGCGGTTTCCGCCGCTGTATTATATTATACTCCTTTTTGGAAAAAATGTTTCATCTGTGGACGTCAGCATCCTTTAAAATCCTTTAAAATTGGTCAAACATTTGACCAATTAATAAAAAGTATTACCTTTGCGGCCGCTTTCCACAGACAGACACTGAAACGGCGGCTCTTGCCGTATTGGCCTTTATCAGCATGAATACTATGATGGTTATGGAACCGGACCGGGAAGGTCCATGCCGGATTTGTGGACCTTCTTGACTGTAAACCGTTTATGATATGAAGAAAGGAAAATCGGTACGGGAGCTTTCACTGCAGCTGCTCAGGACCAGGATGGCGTTGAGGCGTGCATTGCAGCGGACTCTCAAGAAATATGACGCAGGAATATCCTTTGAGATGCTCCAGGTCATGAACAGGCTGTACGACCGTCCCGGGTACAGCCAGCAGAGCCTGGCGGAAAGCATCTCAAAGAGCAAGGCCTGCATGTCCAACATCATCGCCAACCTGGAAAAGCGGGGCTATGTCCGTCGGGAGGAGGACCCGTGCGACAGGCGCAACAGGCTGGTATACCTTACGGAAGAAGGCGTGGCATTCCACCACAGGCTCGCGCCGATGACAGATGAGGTCTATGCGTATGCGGAGGAGAGGCTCGGTGTGGAAAGGACAGGGGAAATAAGGATTTTGCTCAAGGAATTGTATGATATATTGGAGACATATTGAATCGGCGGTGCGCATGTGCACGTTCCGGAGGGCCGCGGCGGCGATGCTGCTCGGTCTCTGCCTGGCCGGTACGGCTGTAGGGGCAGAGCGGACGGTTCCTGAGGAAAGAACGGAACATGCTGATACGCTGATGCTTACAGTGGAGGACCTGTTCCGCAGGGGGATGGCGGCAAGCCTGGTGCTCCAGGCCGACACCCTGAACCGGCTGATGGCCGGGCAGAACCTGAAAAGTGCGCGTCTGGCCCAGGCCCCGGATGTCCAGGTAGGCCTGACCGGAGGGTATCTAGGGCAGCCGGTGGTCTTTCTCCACGGACTGAGCGACGCCACATTGCCGGACAATCCGGACTGGTCGCAGAACTATTCGATAGATGTTACCCAGCCGCTCTACCAGGGCGGGAAGATCCGCCGGACCATAAAGCGTTCAGAGATAGAGGAGAAAATCGCCTCTCTGCAGACCTCGGCGGATGCGTCGGACATAAAGCTGGGCCTGATGGAGCAGTACCTTGACCTGTTCTGCCTCTACAAGGAATACGAGGTCATGGAGCAGAACATCTCCGAGTCGGAGCGCCGTCTGCAGGATATAGTCAGGATGAAGGAGGAGGGCCTTATCACCAACAACGATGTCCTCCGCAGCGAGCTCCAGCTTTCCAACGACCGCATATCACTGCAGCAGACACGGAATTCGATAATCCTCGCTTCGCAGCGTCTCGATATCCTCCTCGGACTTGACGAGCAGCTGCTTATCCTCCCGGATACGGCGGCCCTCAGGCCCGCGATGCTTGCCGGGACATACGAAAGCTGCCTGATGATGGCATACGATGCTGACCCCGGCCTGCGGCTGGCGAGGGAGCGGGTATCCCTGGCGGAGACGGAAGTCAGGATCGCCAGGTCCGACTATCTGCCCACCGTTTCCCTCTATGCCGGTAACACGCTTGCCAGGCCGCTGACAAGGACAATGGCCGATATGTTCGGTAACAGCTGGAGCATCGGGCTGAGCATATCCTATCCTATATCATCGCTTTACCGGAACCGCACGGCCGTGACCATACGGAAGCAGAACGTCAGCCTCATGACCAATGCCATGGACCAGGCCATGCAGCAGCTCCGGATGGAGGTGCGGGACGCCTGGCTGCGGCACGAGGAGTCGCTGGAGCAGGTAAAGACGCTGGAACTGTCTGTCCTCCAGGCGAAAGAGAACTACAGAATCATGCAGAACCGTTATTTCGAACAGCTCAGCATCCTTACGGACCTTCTGGATGCGAGCAACGTGATGCTTGAAGCCGAGCTCCAGCTTACACGGGCCAGGACGAGGGTAATATACAATTATTACAGGCTGCAGAGAGCCTGCGGGAGACTATGATTATGGGAAAAGACGAAAAAATAAACGGGGCCGGGACGCCGTCATACCAGCCGGAAAGGAGGCGCCTGCTCAGGAAACTGAAACTCAGAAATCTGATAATCAACCTGTTTTTCTTTTCCGTGGTGGGAGCAGGGCTTGTATGGAGCTGCAGCCATTTCTGGAAATATCTCAGGTATGACATTACAAACGATGCCTTCATCGACCAGTATGTGTCGCCTGTAAATATCAGGGTGTCAGGCTATATCAAGGAAGTCCGCTTCCGCGAGCACCAGTTCGTCCACAAGGGCGATACTCTGCTTGTACTTGATGACAGCGAGTATTACATAAGGATGAAAGAGGCCGAGGCCGCCCTGCTGGACGCCCACGGGGCGAGTGATGTACTCGCCGCCGGGATTGTCACTTCGCGGACCAACATCGATATGCAGGATGCCAATATCAAGGAGGCGAAGGCCCGTGTGTGGCAGTATGAACAGGACCTTAAGCGTTACGAAAGGCTCCTTTCGGAGGAGTCCGTGGCACGCCACCAGTACGAGCAGGTCAAGGCCGACCATGATGCCGCACAGGCGCGTTACGAGGCGCTTTTGAGGCAGAAGGCAGCCCTTGAATCCCAGTATCAGGAGGCGGAGAAAAGGCGGACAGGGGCCAGGGCGAGCATCATGAGGCGCGAGGCCGATCTGGACCTCGCCAAACTGAACCTGTCCTATACTGTCCTTCTCGCCCCTTACGACGGATATACCGGGCGCAGGACCCTCGAGCCAGGGCAGTATGTACAGGGCGGGCAGACAATCACTTACCTTGTCCGCAATACGGACAAGTGGGTGACCGCCAACTATCGGGAGAAGCAGATTTCAGGCATTTTCATCGGCCAGGATGTCAGGATAAGGGTCGACGCCATACCCGGGAAGGTCTTTATGGGCAAGGTCACGGCCATATCGGAGGCCACAGGCTCGAAATATTCCCTTGTCCCTACGGACAATTCCGCCGGGAACTTCGTTAAGGTCCAGCAGCGTATCCCTGTCCGCATCGAGTTCACCGGGGTGGATGACGGGGACATGGCCCGGATGCGTGCCGGCATGATGGTCGTCACCGAAGCCGTAAGGCGCAGAAAATAACCGGGTGCCATGAAACTGAATCTGCCTATGCGCCGGGGCTTCCCCCAGTGGGCCGGCATATTGACCGCGTTTATCATTATCCTTCCGGTGTCAATGATGAACGGGGCCTACACCGGCAGCGCCCTGGAGATATCGAATACCTTGGGGGCGATGAGCGAGGATGTGATGATGGCCTACTACTGTGCCTCGGCCGGGATGGCGATAGCCTATCCTATTGTCCCGAAGGTTCTTGACAATGTGGCGCCCCGCACCCTTCTGCTCGTGGACCTTTTCCTCCAGGTGGTCCTGAGCCTGATGTGCGCGCAGACGGAACATATATCCGTGGTCACGGTGGCGAGCTTCCTGCTGGGCTTCCTCAAGGCGTTCGTCATGCTCTGGTTCATCCGGGCCATCAAGCCGTGGTTCTCCCCGAAGGACGTCCGCAGTGAGTTCTACGCCTATTTCTATCCGCTGGTGTTCTCGACCGGGCAGCTGTCCATGATGTTTACCGCCATCATGTCCTACTACTATGACTGGAAGTACATGTACTACATGATGATAATCCTCCTGCTGGTGGCCATGCTTGCTGTACTGGTCGTGTTCAGGCACACCAGTGTCGGCGGTAGGGTCCCTGTGGAGGAGATCGACGGCAAGAACATGACGGTGGTGTCTGTCGGCATCCTCGCCCTGATGTTCTTTTTCAACTACGGGAAGCCCCTGGACTGGTTCCGCTCCCCGGTGATCATAGCCTGCTGCATCATCGCCCCGGTGCTGATCGGCGTTTTCCTTTGGCAGATGACCGGCCCTGCGGCAAAGAAATTCTACATAAGCACGGCCATCCTGAAGCACTGGAAGTCCCCGATAGGGTACATATTCATGTTCTTCGTGATGTTCATGACATCCAGCAGCACATTGAACACCAGGTTCCTGATCAATGTGCTGAACGTGGATACCCTGCATGCCTATTCGATGAACGTATGGCAGCTTCCGGGGTATATCGCGGGGGCTTTTATATGCTTCTGGTGGTTCCGGTGGCAGCGCTGGAGGTTCCGCTACCTCATCTCCGCCGGGATGTTCTGCTATTTCATATATTTTGCCGTGCTGTATTTCGGGGTCTCCCCGTCGGCCCGCTATGAGATGTTCATCCTGCCGATGATCCTGCGCGGTTTCGGCATGATGGTGCTGTTCATAGCCTTCGGCCTTTATGTGGTCGAGGACCTGGAGCCAAGGCTGATGCTTTCCAACACTTTCTTCCTGATCAACAGCCGTTCGGTCCTGGCCCCGATTATCGCCATCTCTTTTTTCAGCAATACGCAGTACCGGCTACAGCAGCAGTATGTCCAGTCCCTGTCCGAGACTGTCACGCAGGCCGACCCGGTGGCCGCCGCGAGGTACAGCCAGTCCCTGCAGGCAGCCATTTCCCAGGGCCACGGTTTCGACCAGGCGCAGCAGATTGCCGTGACCTCCCTTGACAGCACCCTCCAGGTCCAGGGCCTGCTGCTTTCAATCAAGGATATTTTGGGGACAATGATGGTCGCCGCTCTCGTCGTTGCCGTGGTCTCGGCCTTTATTCCGTTCCACAAGGCCATCAGGGTGAGGGTAGTACGTACCGGGGAGGATATGGTATAGTCTGTCCCGGGCCCGGTCCGGGAAAGTCCCTGGCGGTCTCCGGAACCGGTTGTGCCGCGGTGTTCTTCTGTCATCCCGAGCGTCCTTCTGTCATCCTGAGCATCCTTCTGTCATCCCGAGCGTCAGTCGAGGGATCTGCAGCAATACCACGTCCTCCTATCGAAATGACAGGAATGGGTATTTTCCCGGATAATCACTAAAATTTGTGTCTATATTTGCAGACAAAAATTTCAGACATGACAGATATAAGGATAGGCAACGGATATGATGTACATGCCCTTGCGGAAGGGCTGCCGCTGTTCCTGTGCGGTGTGAAGATCGACAGCCCGGCCGGGTGCGTCGCCCACTCTGACGGGGATGTGGCCATCCATGCCCTGTGCGACGCCCTCTTGGGCGCCCTCGCTATGGGGGACATCGGGAAGCATTTCCCGGACACATCCGACGAATTCAGGGGGATAGACAGTAAAATCCTGCTGCGCAGGACAATGGGGATGGTCTCCTCAGCCGGTTACCGCGTAGGCAACGCCGACATCACCATCGCGATGCAGCGTCCGAAGCTCGCCCCGTACATCACCCTGATGCGGCAGACCCTCGCGGAGGTCATGGGTGTGGAGTCCGGTCAGGTGTCAGTCAAGGCGACCACCACTGAAAAACTCGGTTTCGTGGGCCGCTGCGAAGGCTGCGAAGTCTATGCTTCAGTACTTCTCATAAAAGACTGATTGCCTGAAGGAATACTCTTTCCCATATCCGGGTCTGGCAGCCGGGGCCGGTTTTTACACCTGCCGTTGAGGTTTTATGGAAATGGTCAATTTTTAATGCTTTATGATGATTGGCTGTTTCCCGGTGTAACGGAGGGAAGGATCCCTAAAAGCTGCTCCCGGAATCCAGGCACTCCGGAACTATTGGAATTCGGCATTCCGGAAATCTGGCACTACAGGAATCCGGGACTTTTGTAGTCTGGCCCTCCTTGGGGACCGGTACCCCGGTACCCCGGAAATCCGGGACTTCGGAACTCTGGAGCATGGCATTTGTCTGCAATGTCAAGACAATCAATTGATTGTAAAATCTTGCCATGCTCCAGAGCCCCTTCTGAAAGGGGCTGAAGCATGGTGATATTTTGTATCTATCTATGAGTCAATGTTTTACGAAAATGCGACATGCTCCAGGGTACAAAAGTCATCCTTAGCATCCCCCTCCTCGGCCTGACTGGCAGAAGAAGGTTCCTTCAGACAGGCCAGGGCAATTTAAGGGAATGTTGACGGACATTCAATACAATCAATCAAAAAATCTTTGAAATGTATTGCAATTTCAAAAAACCTTTGTACCTTTGCAGTCCCAAAAACAAAAAGCCATAGAGGCAGGGAATATAAATTGAGATATGGTGTAATGGTAGCACTACAGATTCTGGCTCTGTCAGTGAGGGTTCGAGTCCTTCTATCTCAACAAAATCCGGACAGCACCGTCACATCGGACGGTAAGTCTTAAAGAACTAAGGCCATGATGGCGGGTTAGCTCAGCTGGTTAGAGCGCATGATTCATAATCATGAGGTCCGCAGTTCAATCCTGCGACCCGCTACAAGTTCTTTGAAGTTTATTTTGCGCCAGTACAAGGCGGGCAAGCGAAGAAGGAGGGAGTTTACTCCGGTAAATGACCGACTGATGATGCGCAGCCCAACACCGTAATGGCCAAAAAGAACATAAGATTTTTGAAGTTTATTTTTGGATAGAACAAGGAAGGCAAGTGAGGAGGAAGGGAGTTTACTTCAGTAAATGACTGACCGACGATACGCCGCCTGACGCAGTTATCTCCAAAAAGAAACGAAAAAAGGGAGCATAGCTCAGTTGGTTCAGAGCGTCTGCCTTACAAGCAGAGGGTCGGGGGTTCGACTCCCTCTGCTCCCACCACCCGAAAGAGCTGATTCAAAAGCAGTTGCAGAAATGTGACTGCTTTTTTTGTTGCCCTTCGGGGGACTGCTTTTAAAAATCCAAATCCTTCCGTAGAAAAATATGATAAAAAACCGTACATTTGTATTTTGCCATTAAACGGATTATTATGGGATTTAATTTCAGCTTTTTCGGAACGCCGGAGCACAGGGTATTCAATTACAGGCCCCGGTATTATGATCCAGAGAAGGAGGCTTTGAAAGAGAAGTTCGGCAAGGTGGACGGGCGGCTCGAGAAGGAGAAGTATGTTCCCGGGACATATATCAAGGGTAGTTTCCGTGACGGTAACTACCAGAAGATGCGCGGGGCCAGCAAGGCGCAGAAGATCATCGGGGCCATCGGCCTGGTGGTGTTTTTCATAGTGCTTATCTACATAGCCAAGTTCTATTCACTGCTCTGGTAGTTGCTGAGGGGTGCGCGAGAGGAGAAGAAGGATGGATATAAGGATATTGCCAGGCAATATAGCCAATATGATCGCCGCAGGGGAGGTCGTCCAGAGGCCCGCTTCTGTGGTGAAGGAGCTTATGGAGAATGCCATAGATGCCGGCGCAGACCATGTGTCGGTGGTCATCAGGGATGCGGGAAAGACCCTTATCCAGGTGATAGACAACGGTTGCGGCATGTCTCCGGATGATGCTGTCGTATGCTTCGAGAGGCATGCGACATCCAAGATTTCCTCCAAGGAGGACCTCATGAGGATAGTGACTTTCGGCTTCAGGGGAGAGGCGCTCGCCTCTATCGCCGCAGTTGCCGAGGTCACGCTAAAGACACGCCGGGACGGCGACGAGCTCGGGTGTGAAGTCGTGTTTGCCGACTCCAGACATGTCTCCACCAATGAAATATCTGCCCCGAAAGGTGCCAATTTCGCGGTACGCAATCTTTTCTACAATGTGCCGGCACGCCGCAAGTTCCTCAAGTCAGACAATGTGGAGTTCAAACATATAGTCTCCGAGTTCACACACGTGGCCCTCACCCGTTATGACAGGGAGTTCGACCTGGTTCACAATGACAGGGAGGTCTATGTCCTCAAGCCTGCCAAGTCCCTCAAGTTCAGAATACAGGATATGTTCGGCAAGGGCGTGGCGCAGAGCCTGGTAGACATCTCCGCAAAGACTTCGGTGGTCGAGGCCCGCGGCTATGTCGCCCGTCCGGACACGGCGACCAAGTCACAGAGCCACCAGTATTTTTTCATAAACGGCAGGTATTTCCGCAGCCCGTATTTCCACAAGGCCGTGATGCGCGCCTACGAGAACCTGCTGCCTGAGGGCTGCAGCCCGTCGTATTTCATCTATCTTGAGACCGCCCCGGACGCCGTGGACGTGAATATCAGCCCGACCAAGACTGAAATCAAGTTCGAGGACGACAGCGTCATTTTCCAGATACTGTATGCATGCATAAAGGAGGCGCTCGGCAAGAACTCCTTCGGGGCGAGCATAGATTTCGATGTCGAGGGCACTCCGGAGATACCTGTGTTCGGACGGCATTTCGATGACCTGTACCATTCCGGGGAGCCGGAGGTGGGCACGGATTCAGGATACAATCCTTTCGACAATGACGGCTTCCCTTCCGAGGAGCAGCATTTCTCCAATGTGATAGGGGGAGGCTTTCCTCAGGATGGCGGGTTCTTCCCGTCACAGGTCCCGCAGGAGGAGTGTCCGACGGCTGAGCGGCCTGAACGTTCCCCTGTTTACGGCACGTCCGGCTTTGTCGACAGCCGCGACGACTACGGCAAGCTGTTCGAGGACAAGACCCTGCCGACCAAGAGCGTGCTTATCCTCCATGGCAAGTACATCCTTACCCAGGTGAAGTCCGGGCTTCTGGTGGTGAACATCCGCAGGGCCACGGAGCGTGTCCTGTTCGAGAGGTTCCTGCAGGCGTATTCCGGCAGCGGGCACCTCACCCAGACCGCCCTCTTCCCTGTATCTGTGCAGATCGGGGTAGAGAATGTGCTGCTGCTCCAGGACCATGCGGATATGCTCTCCTCACTGGGCTTTGACATCGTCTGTTCCGGGAATGACACCATTGTGGTGAACGGTGTCCCGGAGGGATACTCCGCCGAACCGGGCAAGGTGCAGGCCATGGTGACGGACCTCATATCGGTGCTGTCCGATGACAGGAGCCTCCTGCCGGAGACAATGGCTTCGTCTGTGGCAGGGCGCTTCGCCAAGATCGGAGCCTCCGGACGGGACTCTCTGACGTCCCCCATAGAGGCACAGAGGCTCATAGACTCGCTGTTCGCATGCACGAATGCCGAATACACAAGTACCGGGCACCGGATCATGACCATTATCCCCATCGGGGAGATAGACAAAGAATTCTGATGTCGGAAGGACGGATATGGTCATAAAAGATAAAATGTTGATTTTTAAGATAATAAATAAAATTTAATTCATCAGACTGACGTCAATTTATTAAAAGGGAAATGAGTTATTATAATTATAGCAATGGTGGAGGCTTTTTTTCTTCCATCCCTCCGGTTACAAAGAACATTATCATCATAAACGTGCTCGTATGGATCATGGCCGAGCTGAAGCCGGACTTCATGTACGAGACATTTTCGCTTTTCTATCCCACATCGCCGTTCTTCAAGCCGTGGCAAATCATCACCCACATGTTCATGCACGGGGGATTCTGGCATATTTTCTTCAACATGTACACCCTTTTCATATTCGGGTGTGTGCTGGAGAGGATGTGGGGGCCGAAAAAGTTCCTGCTTTTCTATTTCGTGACCGGGCTTGGAGCGGCGCTGCTGCACACCGGGGTCCAGGCCATAGAGATGCAGGTGTATATGTCACAGGCCGCTGAAGGCTCAGTGTCCGCAATCCAGGCCATACATTCACTTAAGATGACCCCGACCGTCGGTGCTTCGGGAGCGATATACGGCGTGCTTATCGGGTATGCGATGCTGTTCCCTGATTCGGTACTGACGCTTATATTCCCTCCTGTATCGTTGAAGGCCAAATGGTTTGTAATAATATTTGCGGTGATAGAGCTTGTGACAGGCATATTCGGCATGGGCGGCGACGTAGCGCATTTCGCCCACCTCGGAGGCATGCTGTTCGGCTGGCTTCTCATTATGTACTGGAAAAGGAAGCATACTCTTTATAATTACAGGTAATGTCCAAAAGCAGATTCGCCGGTATTACGTCCCGTGTCCTGATGCTTCTGGCAGCAGGACTGCAGGTAATGACCTACCTGTCGGTACTGGTGAATCCGTCAAGGATATGGATAATGACCGTTTTCGGTCTGCTTTTCGTCCCTGTGTCTCTTCTCAACGCGGTCCTGCTTGTCTGGGCCGTCAAGCGGCTTTCAAAGGCTTTCGTCATCCCGTTTCTGGCGCTCCTGCCCTCCGTTTTCTTCCTCGGGGAGTATGTGCAGTTCCCGGAAGGGGGCAGGGGGCCGGAAGTGCAGGGGGCTTCTGACGGGCACAGGACTGTCAGGCTCATATCATACAATGTCGGGCGCTTTGCTTCGTCGGACGCCATCCCTGACTGGCAGGACTGTTCGGATTCCGTGGCGGTGTTCCTGCGGAGCTGTGACGCCGACATCATCTGCCTTCAGGAGGTCCGCTCGAAGGATGTGGAGTCCCTGAAGGCCTTCCTTTCGAAGAAGTTCAGGGGATACCGTGCCGAGTACTATATGAAAGTAGGGAAAGACGGGTGTTTCGGGAATGTCACCCTCAGCCGTTTCGGAGCAATGGACAAAGGGGTGGTCTCTTTTGAGGAGAGTGCCAATATGGCCCTTTTCACCGACTATGTCATAGGCGGAAGGAATATGCGGGTATATAACTGTCATCTCGAGAGTTATGCTCTCTCCCTGCCGACGGTGGTCAAGTCGATAGGCCAGAGGGACAGGGAGTTTATACGCAGGACGGAAGACAGGGTCAAGACCTCCATCGCACGCAGGCAGCAGCAGGTAGACAAGATTCTGAACGATATAGGGGCTTCTCCTGTGGAGGCGTTCGTGTGCGGTGATTTCAACGACAACCCGATGTCATACACTTATTTCAAGCTCTCCCGCGGGCGTTCCGACAGTTTTGTCGAGGCGGGGTCCGGGTTCGGCGCTACATATTCGTTCGCCTGGCCTATGCTCAGGATAGACTACGTGCTTTTCCCGGGGCGTATGCATGCAGTGTCCCATGAGACACTGAAAGTAAAATATTCCGACCACTACCCTGTAGTGGCCGATATTGTCATTCCGGCCGGAGGCTGAAAGCCGGATCTGCTTTTCTGCCATTTCGACTGACCGGAGGGAATGAATCTGCAGGGAGAATGAACAGATTCCCCGGCTGCGCCCTGACAGGCTCCGCTCGGGATGACGGAACTGAAAATATATTAAAAATTCATCGTACTGACGTTGTTTACGTGCTATGGTAAGATTTAATGGATTGTTTATAGCGGTTTCCGCAGCGGTTCTTGTAGCGGCGCTCCCAGGCTGCCGCGACCGCCGGAATGCCTCGCAGGCGGATGGAGCTGAATGCGTGGCTGATACTTTGGATACGGTTCCCGGACAGGCTCAGGTGTTCGATCCGGACTTGTATGACCTGAAGGAAGGCAAGGTACGCCGCGGGGAGTTCTTCGCCGACCTCCTGATGAAACTGGGTATGGGGACGCAGGATGCGTATAATCTGTCGGCATCGTGCGATACTGCATTCGATGTCAGGACCCTGAAGGTGGGCAACAGCTATCAGGCATATTATGCCGCTGATACACTGGAATATCTCGTGTACGAGAAAGACCGTCTGAACAGCGTCATATTCAGGTGCAGGGAACCGTATTCCGTCTACAATACGCAGAAGCCGGTGAGCGTTGAGAAGAAGTACGCCGACGTCACTATCGAGCATTCCCTGTGGGAGGACATGATGGAGGAGGGCGTGTCGCCTCTGCTTATCCTCAGCCTGTCGGACATCTATGCCTGGACGGTGGATTTCTTCGGTCTGCAGAAGGGCGACCGCTTCAGGGTGTTCTATGACCAGAAAGTCTGCCAGGGGGACGTGATAGCCGTAGATACAGTCAGATATGCGGTGTTCTCCCATGCAGGGACGGACTATCCGATGGTGATGTTCAACCAGGGCGACGGGGGCAACATCTACTGGAACGAGAAAGGGGAGAGCATGCGGAAGGCTTTTCTGAAGGCTCCTCTGTCCTACTCGCGTATAAGTTCCGGGTTCTCGTATGCCCGCAGGCATCCTATCACGAGGCGCGTCCAGCCCCATACCGGAGTGGACTATGCCGCCCCGAAAGGGACGCCGGTGATGTCCATCGGAGACGGTGTGGTCACCAGCATGAAATATGAGGGTGCCGGAGGCAATGTAGTGAGGATCAAGCACAATTCCGTCTACCGGACCGCCTACCTCCACCTTTCCGGTTTCGCTTCCGGGCTCAAGCCTGGCAAAAGGGTGCGCCAGGGGGATGTAATCGGCTATGTAGGCTCGACGGGGAGGAGCACCGGTCCGCATCTTGACTTCCGGGTGTGGAAGAATGATTCTCCTGTTAACCCTCTGACAATGGATTCGCCTCCTGCAGAGCCTGTGAAACCGGAGCTTATGGCAGAGTTCGAAAAGGCTGCTGCCTCATGCCGCAGCATGGCTGACACTTTGAAGGCCGCGGAGCTTTCAGCGGAGATATTCGATTATCTGTAGGGCTGCTGTCCGGTGTAGGGATTGCCTGATTTTCTTATAGTTTTACCAAAAAGGGAATACAATGTAAAAGAATTGTTCTTTTTATTGAAAAATTAATTAGGATTCTTTTGCATTTGTCCCCTATTTTGATACCTTTGCCGAATAAACGTTTGTCAACAGGCTAAACATTTAAATATTATTATTATGAAAATCAGAAAGTTATTCTTTGGCATGATGGCATCGGCCGCTGTCCTGGTGTCATGTCAGGAAAAAGAAGAGAATCTGGGTGTTCCGGAGATCACTTTGGACCCTACGACCCTCGAATTCGGACAGCAGGGGGGGGTAGATAATGCCAAGACCCTGACAGTCACTTCCACCCGGGACTGGACCATCGAACAGGATGAGAACGAAAAATGGGTGACATTTTCTCCGGCTTCAGGCTCGGCCTCTTCAGAGCCTCAGACAGTCACTGTCACAGTTACAGACAACAATGAATCAGACAGGACTGCAACAATCGTCTTCAAGGCCACAAACGTATCAGTCAGCAAAGAGCTCACGGTAAAGCAGACGGGGCCAGGTGGGGCCGTTGAAGATACATATGTGTATTTCAATGACTTTGATAAGGAAGTCGCGCAGAAAGGGAACAGCGGCTGGGATACATATCTTGACACCTTTGACGGATGGCACAATGAGTCCGGTACTGGTGTAGGTGCAGTGGTGTATAATTCTTCTGGAGTATCGGCACGTACGCTTTCTAAAGATTCGGCCAGTGACATGTCGTTATATGACGGGTCGGGAATCAATAATGTATTTTTCGGCAAGGACGCATTTTTTGAGATAGGTAAGATTGCTCTTGATGCCGATGTTGTCAATTATACTGTCTCATTCGGTTCTGAACGGTATGATGGAAATGCAGGTGCTGACAATACATTCAATCATGATGAGTTCCAGGTATACATCAGCAATGATGGGGCAAAGTGGGTGGAGATTGAGTACACTTTTGCTCAAGGAAGTGATCCGGTAGGGAAATGGGATCTTGCTTCTTCTACTTTTACAGTTCCGTCCGGGACTGCGGAACTTTATATTTATTTTAATGTTACTGCAGCAAGTGTTTACCGTATTGATGATCTGAAACTTGTCGCTTCCGGGACAGCCGGTACGGAGATTGATTTTTCACAGGGTGTTGAAATTGGTGACGGAGATGAACCGGTAGAGCCATCGGATCCTGTAAAGGTGACAATCGCAGAGTTCCTTGCTGCTCCAGAAAGTGACAATGTATATTATATTTTGACCGGAGAAATAACAGATCTTTATAATACAGAATATGGTAATTTTACATTGGTCGATGAAACCGGTTCTGTTAAAGTATATGGACTGACTGCTGAAAAGCAGGACTATAATGACAAGTCTTTTTCAACACTCGGACTTAAGGAAGGCGATATAGTTACGTTGTGCGGTACCAGAGATAGTTATGGTGACGAAGATCAGGTGGGAGGCCCATCATATTATATTTCTCATGAGCCTGGTGGAGAAGAGCCGGAAGAACCTGACGTCCCAGCTGAAGGCTATCTTATTATTTCAGAGTATGTTGAAGGTTCAAGTAATAATAAGTATATAGAGGTTTTCAATCCGACTGAAAGTACAATAGCTCTGGATGAAAATTACCAGTTGATGTGCTATGCGAATGGAGCTACTTCCCCTCAAAATACGTTTGATATGACAGGTTCTATTGCTCCGGGGGCAGTGATAGTTTATAAAAATTCTCAGGCTGAGGTATATACGGGGGAAGCTACTGTTTGTGGAGCATGTAATTTCAATGGAGATGACGCTATTGTCCTTGCTTATAAGGGCCAGGCTATAGATGTAATGGGTGTTATCGGTGAAAGATTGAAATTCGGGGAGAATGTTACTTTGCGTAGAGTTGCTACTGTAACTGTTCCATCTGCAACTTATAATAAATCTGAATGGGAATCTTTTGATTCAGACGATGTTTCTGGACTCGGTTCTCATGCAGTAACAGAATAATCATTTTACATTGACTTTCCTATAAAGGGATGCCCGTCTTCGGGCACCCCTTTATTCTCTAAGATAAATTTGGTGCCGAATTAAAATGCTTCTATTGTCATTTCGAGCGGAGGCTGAAAGCCGGAGCCGAGAAATCTGCTTCTCTGTCATTCCGACTGACCGAAGGGAATGGAGGAATCTGCAGGGAGAATAAACAGATTCCTCGGTGCGCTACGCTTACTCGGAATGACAGAAGACAGCCCGAAAGGGTAGGGTCTGTAACGAAGTGACTGGGGATTGGTCTGACAAGGCCCGTCAGGGCCGCACCGGAGCGTCAGCGAGGTTTCCGGGAGGAAAC
>CALVDL010000032.1 GCA_944326305.1 uncultured Bacteroidales bacterium | reverse complement strand
ATTTTCTGCAAATTTACGCTCTTGGAACCATATAAACAACTGTACTACAATATTTTAATTTATAGAACTCCTCAATACTGTGCATTCCATGTGCAGGGACCCGCGCAACGGGGATGTCTGGGCCGCCACTGACGGCGGCGTGCTGCTGTATGACGGCAGACGCAGGGCATTCAGGCAGGTGGACCTGGGCATAGATGTATACAATGCCGAGTGGTGCCATGATATCGCCCTGGACCGTGACGGGAAACTCTGGGTGGGGACATTCTCCTCCGGGGTGTTCTGCTTCGACAGGGAGAAACTTATCGGCGGAGACAGGGACGCGCTCGAGAGAATGTTCGCGGACCAGTCCGGGAGATGGCAGGTGCGGAAAGTCCTGCCGGACTCTACGGGAGCCGTATGGATACTGTACTACAACGGGTCAGGGATCGGAAGGATACCTCCCGGCGGGGACAGTGTGGAGATGTTCGATGCCGCCAGATACATAGGGGACAAGACCATACCTACGTACATGCTCCTTGACAGCGCCGGCACACTCTGGGCGGGATATGAGCAGGGGGTGCTGCGCATAGACACGCGGACGCTTTCAGGTTCCGTGGTGAATTTCCCGGAATGGTCGGCGGGCTCGGAAGTCCTGGGCATGGCAGCCTCGGGGGATTATCTCTGGCTGACCACATCATACGGCAATGTATGGCAGCTGCACATCCGGGACAGGATGATGGAGAAGCTCCCTCTGCCTGCGAGGCGGTATACTTCCGTATGCTATGACATATGCCACAATGCCCTGCTTCTTGGGACTACGGACGGCTACTGCCGAGTCTCCCTGCCTGTAAAACAGCATGTGTACCCGTATGGGCGGCCGTATTTCATGACGGCGGAGATAAACGGCAAGGTATATTCTCCCGGACAAGAGGGAGACGGTCCGGGGATAAGCATGAGGTTCATGGACACGATCACCCTCGGGCATGACGAGAACGACATCACAGTCTCATTCTCCTCAATGAATTTCACTTCCCCGGAGTCAGACCAGTACGCATACTGCCTCAGTCCGGTGAGCGAGACATGGACACCGCTCAAGAACGGGGTCAACACCATATCCTTCGTGAATCTGAACCCTGGGACATACGACCTTTCGGTATGTCTCCTGGACGAGAAGGGCGAGCCTTCGGAAGCGACAGTCAACACATTGGGCATAACCGTCAATCCTCCTCTGTTCCTTTCCCCTGTGGCTTTCGCCCTGTACCTGCTTGCCATTGCTGGCATGGTAGCCTGGGGGATACATTATTCAAAGATAAAGGCAAGGCTCAAGGCGGCCAGCTTCGAGAAGGACGTTCTCATGGAGCAGGCCTCCGAGAAAGTCGAGTTCCTGACAGGCATATCACATGACCTGAAGACCCCGCTGAGCCTTATAATGGCCCCGGTGAGCAGGATACTCATGTCACCAGGCAATGACGGCATCAGGAAACAGCTGGAGGTGGTGATGGAGAACGCGGAGCGTCTCAACACCCTCCTGGGCCGGATGCTTGACTACAAGAGGGACGGCAGCGACAGCGGCGAGCTCGCCCGTTCTGTGGTGGATCTTTCCGAACTCGTCGGGACCATCCTCTCCAGGTACATGCCGGAGTCGGCCTCCCGTAAGATAAAGGTGTCTTTCAACTGCCAGACTGCCCACGTGTTCTACGACTGTGACCAGCATAAAATGGAGTCCGTGGTGGACAACCTGATCTCCAACGCGTTCAAATATACGCCCGACGAGGGCGACATACATATTTCCCTGTATGTCGACGAGTATTCGGACAAGCTTTATCTCACAGTGACAGACAGCGGCATCGGGATACCGGAGAATGAGCTGCCGTACATATTCCAGAGGTTCTGGCAGTCTTCCAGGACCAGGAACAAGATCAAGGGCACCGGGCTGGGCCTTTATATGGCAAAAAAGCATATCGAGGCTCACGGAGGGAGTGTCGAGGTCACCTCGAATGAAGGAAAGGGCACTTCATTCATAGTGGAGCTGCCGTTTGCGGAGAACAGCATCGGGCATTTCAGGAGCAGCGGAGGCAAGGCCGTCCCGGATGCCGTAAAACCGTACCGTATCCTGGTGGTGGAGGACAACGAGGCCCTCTCTTCGTTCGTGGCGGAATTCCTGTCAGAGATAGCTGATGTCTATACGGCATGGAACGGCCGGGACGGGGTCACCATGTTCAGACGGATACATCCGGACCTGATAATCGCGGATATGATGATGCCCATAATGGACGGGCTCGAGTTCAGCCGCAGGGTCAGGGCGGACAAGGGCGGCGCTTCCGTCCCTATCATAATGCTGACGGCCAGGACTGACCAGATTACAGAGAACGAATCCATAAAGATAGGCATAGATGCATTCATGCCCAAGCCGTTCAATTCCGAGAAACTCAGGCTCAAGGTGCTGAGCCTCCTGGAGAAGAGCCGTCTCAGAAGGGCGTCGGCCTTGACGGAGCCCCGTCCGCCGGCCGAGGATGCGGGGAAGATGTCCCCTGACGAGAAATTCCTTTTGGACATAGTAAAGATAATAGAGGAAAATATCGGCCGTCCTGAGCTGAATGTATCGTTCCTGGCCGAAAAGGCCGGTGTCTCCACTAAGCAGCTTTCCAGAAAGCTGAAGCCGCTTACAGGCTTCTCTCCGGTGGACTGTATAAGGAATATCCGCATCAAGAAGGCTTCCGTGATGCTTGAACAGGGCCATTTCACAGTGGCTGAAGTCATGTATTCTGTAGGATTCACAGACCCTTCGTATTTCGCGAAATGCTTCCAGCGGGAGTTCGGATGCACTCCCAGCCAGTATCTTAAGGACAGAAAACAGTAAGGAGGCCTGAGACCTGCGGCAGGACCCCCGGCAGGGGGAGATTCCCATTCATAAAGGGCTGGCACAGAGAGGCAGTAGGCCGGACAGACTGGATTTCCGCAAGAAAAACGGACATTGTCCCGTTTCTTTCTTAAATTGTCTTTTTTGTCTTTACAGATTTTACCCCTGAAAATTATATTTGCGTAAGTTTTTCCCGGCTTGGCTGAATGTTTTTTATTGAAACGGCGAGAATCCGATTAATTTAAAACTCCGGATTTCCGGACACGGAGCATGAGACGGTCCTGTGACAGGGCCCGTCAGGGCCGCACCGGAGCGTCAGCGAGGTCCCCGGAGGGGGACCGAAGCAGCGCAGGTGCGGGCGGAGCGAATTGTTAAACATTAATTCGTCAAACTGACGTTAATATATATGTATCATTAACCAACTAACAACTAACTACATTATGAAACAGCACCGAAACGTGTTATGCCTGTTGCTCGCAGGCTTTATGATGCTGTCATCCCTGCTGGCGAATGCCCAGGTGCATACAGTCAGGGGAACAGTCACAGACGAGACAGGAGCTCCGGTGATAGGAGCGGGAATTCTAATCCAAGGCACTACATCAGGTACGACTACCGATGTTGACGGTACCTATGTAATTGAAGTTTATCCGGACCAGGTACTCGAGATAAGCTGCGTGGGATATAAGCCGGTCACGGTCACTCCGGGGGAGAGGGCCGTGGTGGATATACAGCTTGAGACTGACACCACAGTCCTGGAAGACGTGGTGGTAGTGGCTTACGGTACACAGAAGAAGGTCACTCTTACCGGTGCAGTGTCAGCCGTGTCATCCAAGGACCTTGAGGATATACCTGTGGCAAATACCGCCACCCTCCTGCAGGGACGTATGCCGGGACTTGTGCTCACTCAGAACGGAGCCCAGGCCGGAAACGACTCCCCAGAGATCAGGATCAGGGGTGTGGGGACATTCAACAACAATGACCCTATGGTCCTCATAGACGGTGTCGAAGGAACCCTCTCCCAGATTTCCGACATACCGTCCGCCGACATAGAGAGCATTTCTGTCCTCAAGGACGCGGCTTCGTCGGCTATCTACGGTGTGAGGGCGGCAAACGGTGTGATCCTCATCACCACCAAGAGAGGAGGGGAGTCCCGCACCAAGGTCACTTACAACGGAAGCTATACCCTCCAGACCCCTACCGTACTTCCTGACTATGTGGACGGATACAACTGGGCCCTTATGTACAATGACGCCCAGAGGGCCAACGGGGCCACGGAAGGCCTGTACGATGATGTCGCCCTGCAGAAACTCAAGGACGGGTCCGACCCTGACCACTATGCCAACACTGACTGGCTCAGGGCTGTGATGAGGAACGCCAGCATGCACCAGCACAACCTCTCTGTGTCCGGCGGCAGCAAGAACACACATTACATGGTGTCCCTCTCTTATGCCAACCAGGAAGGTATAATGCTCAACACAGGTGTGGAGAAGATCTCTTTCAGGTCCAACCTCGACACAAGGTACAAGCGCTTCTTCTTCGGACTTAACATATCCGGAAACAGGAACAACGTGACAGAGCCGGCGGTGGCGCCTTCAGGTGAGACCAGTATCATGCGTTATGTGTCATGGTTCACACGCCCTACCGTCCCTGTGCAGTATTCCAACGGGCTGTACGGCTATGTCGACGGTACAGTAAAGGATGCCGAGAAGGTGAAGAACCCTATCGACAATATGAACCGCGGCTACCGTCTGAACAACTACTGGAGGCTGAACGGCAAGGCTTTCGCCGGGATTGACATCATAGACGGGCTCAAGTTCCAGACCAGCCTTTCATACAACTTCGACTTCAACGCCAAGAAGACATATCTGGACAAGGAGCACGCACGATATGACGCCGAGGGGAACGAACTGAAGGCCCCTGGCAAGAACAACACCCTCACCGATTACTACTGGCGTCAGCTGAGGTGGGCCAACGAGAACCTCCTTACCTACGACCAGACATTCGGCGACCACACCATAGGAGTCCTTCTGGGACACTCCATCCTCGGAAACCAGGTCTATATCACACAGGCCTCCAAGCAGGGCTTCCCTACGGAGACTATCTACGAGCTGGACGGCGGTACACTGAACCCTGCAGCCAGCGGAAGCCTGCAGGAGTATTCTCTGCAGTCATTCTTCGGCCGTGTGAAATACAGCTATGCTGACCGCTACCTCTTCGAGTTCACTCTCCGCCATGACGGGTCTTCACGTATGCCGAAAAACAACAGATACGCTACATTCCCTTCAGTCTCAGCCGGATGGGTATTCTCCAACGAGCCGTTCATGTCCGAGTACAAGGACTGGTTCTTCGGAAAAGTGCGTGCATCATGGGGAACACTCGGAAACCAGGAGATCGGAAACTATCCTTATGCCGTGACACTCGGAGCAAGCGGAAACTACTATTTCGACCAGAACGGCAACAAGCAGACTGGTGTAGTGCAGACATCCGTGGCCAACGAGAACATCAAATGGGAGACAACCCGCACAGTGAATGTCGGACTCGACCTGGGATTCCTCCAGAACCGCATCACCGCCACATTCGACTGGTATGACAAGAAGACATACGACATCCTGATGCAGCTTTCCATGCCGGGGATATTCCTCGGGTCGCTAGCCGCACCTTACCAGAATGTCGGGGCCGTGAGGAACCGCGGATGGGAGCTCAGCATGAACTATCAGGACCACAAGGGCGACTGGAGCTGGTTTGCAGGCTTCAACCTCTCCCATGTGAAGAACACTATCCTTACAATGGGCGATCTTACTGAAAGCATCAGCGGCAACACGATCAACCGTGTCGGAGAACCTATCGGGGCTTATTACGGCATCAAGGCCATCGGTCTGTACCGCAATGACGCCGACCTCGCCCGCACAAACGCCGAGGGCAAGGTCATCACCCAGTACGGAGCTGCGGCAAAGCTCGGTGACATCATGTACGAGGATTTCAACGGAGACGGGAATATAGATGACAATGACCGCCAGATAATCGGGAACCCGTTCCCGGACTTCACATACGGATTCAATATAGGATTCTCCTGGAAGAACCTGGATGTGAGCACATTCTGGCAGGGGGTCGCAGGTATTTACCGTTACAGCTGGGAGACTACCACAGACATAAGGGGTAATTTTACCGACCGCTGGCTTGACCGCTGGTCACAGGACAACGTGGACGGTTCGCTTCCTGCTCTTGGCCGCTCGGTGAACGACAAGATGTCATCATTCTGGCTGGAGAGGTCCGACTATCTCCGTCTGAAGAACCTGGAGATCGGGTATACTTTCCGCCAGAAGGAGCTGGGCAAGGCCGGCATATCGCACATACGCGTATATCTGTCAGGCACAAACCTGCTCACTTTCACCAAACTTGAGGACTGGGATCCGGAGAAGACATCAGGTGACACACGTAATGACATCCACCCGAACATGAGGACATATTCTATAGGCCTTAATATCGAGTTCTAATCACAAGGAGGAATAATACAATGAAAATCAATAATATACTAGGAATTGCACTGTCTGCCGCCATTCTGCTGCCGGCGGCATCCTGCTCAGATTTCCTGCAGAAGGACAATCCTAACCAGCTGTCCCAGGGCACATACTGGAAGACGGAAACCGATGCCCTTATGGCACTTACCGCCTGCTATGACGCCTTGCAGACGATCAATATGTACAACGACAATGTCGACGGAGGAGGCTTCGGTGTCATCCGCAGGGAATGTTCCACAGACAACGGGTGGCATACCTGGGGGACATGGTGCGCCGGCGCTGAAATCGCAATGGGCACATACTCCACAAGCTACGGGCACACCAACAATTACTGGAAGGGCAACTATGAGGTCATCAAGCGGTGCAACACCCTGATCGAGAACATAAACCTGATCCCGGACATGAGCGATGATGCCAAGAATGCCTATGTGGCCGAGGCTGTGACCCTCAGGGCGCTGATGTACTGCAACCTGGTGTCCACTTTCAGGGATGTCCCTTATCTTACCAAGCCTCTTACTCTCCAGGCCGCCCAGGCTCCGAAAACACCGAAGGCGGAGATAGCGGAGTCTGTGATCGCTGACCTCAAGACATATGTACCTATGCTTCCGGCCAAGGGCACTGAAGCCACAGGACGCATGACGCGCGAGGCAGGATATGCCGTCCTGGGACGTATGGCGCTTTACAACGAGAGATGGGACGATGCCATAGAGGCATACCGCCAGGTGATAGGCAAGGTACAGCTTTTCAAGTCCGGCGACGGCACGGATTACAGGGCCAATTTCGCCGACCTGTTCAGGACCGAGAACGAGACCTGTGACGAAATCCTGTTCAGTGTACACTATGTAGGTCCTGGGCAAGGCGAGGGGTCTACATTCGGAATCGCGTGGAGCGCACCGTTGAATGCCGCCGAGGCAAGCCTGGACCTTGCGGACGAGTACTACTATACGGACGGCCTTCCTATCGGGCAGACATCCATGTACGACAAGCAGAGGGAAGACTACGACACCTCGAATCCTGACCTCAAGCGCTGGGAGAACAAGGACCCGCGTTTCTATGCCACTATCATGGCCCCGGGAATGGAATGGAACGGGACGGTCTATGACTATTCCGCGGACAACAAGAAGCTGAAGGCCAAGTCCACCTGCCACATCCGCAAATTCTTCACTCCATGGGACACCGCCAACGAATATGACGGGACAATGGACTATTATGTGATCAGATATGCCGAAGTGCTTGTATCCCTGGCCGAGGCCATGAACGAGAAAGGCGGGTACGACGCATCTGATATCACAGGATACATCAACGAGCTGAGAAACCGTGTCGGCATGCCGACTGTCGAGGAAGGCGAGGTGGCCAAAATGGGGCTCACCCTTGACCAGGAGACACTCAGGAAGATCATCCGTCATGAAAGGAGAGTGGAACTTGCATTCGAGGACCTGCGCTTCGCCGACCTTTACCGCTGGAAAGACAAGGACGGCAGGACAGAGTGGGAAGTGTCACAGCAGAGGCTCTCGGACTGGGAGACAGGCAAGGTTTCCCTGTATGAAAGGAACTACCGCGGGCCTCAGGACACTGTGTGGCCTATCCCTCAGACCGAGATAGATACAGGCGGCGGAATACTTGTACAGCATGATGAGTGGAAATAAGCTTTTTTTCCTTGTAATGACCATATTGTCTGTCGGGTCCTGTTCCGGTTCGGGGACAGGGGCCGGCAGACCTCTTCCATACGGTACTGCTCCGCAGGAGTATGAAGGTTATGAACTTGTATGGTCGGATGAATTCGATTCTCCCGGACGGCCGGCGGCCCACTGGTCTTACGAAAGCGGTTTCGTGCGCAACGGCGAGCTGCAGTGGTACCGGCCTGAAAACGCGGAGGTGCGCGGCGGCTGCCTTGTGATCACGGCGAGGGCGGAGACAGTGCCCAATCCATGGTATGACAGCCTCAGTACTGACTGGCGTAAAAACCGCAGGAGAGCGGAATTCACATCAGCCTGCGTCACCACATCAGGAAGTTTCAGCTTCAGGTATGGGAGGTTGGAAGTGCGTGCCAGGATCCCTGTGGCACAGGGCGCATGGCCGGCGATCTGGACTCTCGGGCAGGATGTCCCGTGGCCGGACGGAGGGGAGGTGGATGTGATGGAGTTCTACCGCAGGGACGGCATCCGGAGGGGAACCGTTCAACCCTTTCAGCAACGGCAGAGAAGGTTCCGGACATTATATCCTGCTGAATCTGGCCATAGGGGCCAATGGTGGAGAGCCTGACCTGGCTTCATTCCCTCTTGAGTATGAAGTGGACTTTGTCCGGGTGTACAGGGCTGCCCCTGCGGAGGCGGAATGAATTTCGGAAATCGGAAAAAATTCCGTAAAATTGTATCCGGTAAAACTGTAACCTGACATC
The DNA here is from genome assembly GCA_944326305.1 of uncultured Bacteroidales bacterium. Lineage (GTDB taxonomy): Bacteria > Bacteroidota > Bacteroidia > Bacteroidales > UBA932 > Cryptobacteroides. Next base: position 15,722 of record CALVDL010000032.1, on the reverse strand, counting down.
TTCCGGCCCGAATTGGATATTGATGTGAGACATATGCTGCTTTCTGCTGCGGCCCTCCTTGCTGCAGTGCATCTGCCTTGTGCCGCATGGGCGCAGGCGGATGAGATCTGGTTTGACAGCCCTGCATCCTTCAGCGGCGCCGCGGCATGGGCACTGCCGCACTCAGGCACCGCCAACCCTGATCCGGAATGGGAGTCTTCATCCCTCCCGCTCGGGAACGGCTTCATGGGAGCGAATGTGATGGGGTCTGTCTGTACCGAGCGCGTCACCCTGAATGAGAAGACCTTGTGGAGAGGCGGCCCTGGCGTGCCTGGCGGGGCCTCGTATTACTGGGATGTGAACAGGCGGTCGCAGGGGGCCCTTGGGCAGATACGTCATGCCTTTGCCCGTGGAGACAACGGCGCGGCTGATTCTCTCACGAGACATTTCTTCAGCGGCCTTGCCTCGTATGAGGCTTCGGAGGAAAGCCCGTTCCGTTTCGGCTCTTTCACCACCCTTGGCGAGGTCACTGTGGATACGGGGATTCCCGCCGGGCCGGTCCCGGACTACAGGAAGTCCCTTTCCCTGGACGATGCCGTGGCTTCGGTCAGCTTCAGGAGCGGGGGCGTGTACTACAGGAGGGAATTCTTCATCTCGTATCCAGACCGCGTGATGGTGATGAGATTCACTTCCGACACGCTGCAGGACCTCATCCTGCGTTATACTCCCAATCCTGAATCGCGGGTCCGTGTGCTGAATGACGGGAAGGACGGTGTCCTTTATGAAGGGAAGCTGGACAGCAACGGGATGGAGTTCGCGGTGCGCCTGTCAGTCATCGCGGACGGAGGGGCGGTTTCTGTGCATGATGACGGCAGCCTGGCCGTGACCGGCGCCGGCGAAGCTGTGTTCATCCTTGCAGCGGCTACGGACTACAGGATGAATTTCGACCCGGATTTCACTGATCCGGCGGCCTACCGTGGGGAAGATCCGTCGGATGTGACAGCCGGGTACATGGGCAAGGCGCGAAGACTTGGATACGGAAGACTTTTGTCGAGGCACATGGAGGACTACCGGGAACTGTACGGCAGGGTGGTCCTTGACCTGGCTCCAGGGGCGGAAGACCCTTATGACTCGCTTCCTGCGCCTGAAAGGCTTGCAAGATACAGGGAGGGGAATCCTGACCCGGGTCTCGAGTCCATGTATTTCCAGTTCGGGCGTTATCTGCTGATCTCCTCCTCGCGTCCAGGCAGTATGCCTGCCAATCTGCAGGGAATATGGCACAACGGTGTGGACGGCCCGTGGCATGTAGACTATCACAACAATATCAATATCCAGATGAACTACTGGCCCGCCCTGGTGACAGGGCTCGGGGAATGTTGTGTGCCTCTGACGGATTACATCCGTACCCTCGAGAAGCCGGGCAGGCGTGTCGCGCAGAGCTATTTCGGGGCCGGCGGATGGACCGCATCCATATCTTCCAACATATTCGGATTCGCATCACCTCTCTCCAGCCGGGACATGAGCTGGAACCTCATACCTGTAGCAGGCCCGTGGCTTGCCACTCATCTTTGGGAGTACTATATGTTCACTCAGGACCGCGGCTGGCTTAAGAAGACCGGATATCCGCTGATCAGGGGCAGCGCCGAGTTCCTGACTGGGTATCTGTGGAGATCTCCCGGAGGCGAGTATATGGCCTGCCCTTCCACTTCGCCTGAGCACGGGCCTGTGGACAAGGGGACCGCATTTGCCAATTCCGTGGCCCGGGAGCTTCTGGAGGATGCCGCGGCCGCTGCTTCCGTGCTGGGATGCGACCCCGTGGAGAGTGGCAGATGGGCCGCCATAGCGGACAGCATCGCCCCGCTGAGGACAGGGAGATACGGGCAGCTGATGGAATGGAGCAGCGATATAGACGACCCGGAGGACCGCCACAGGCACGTGAACCATCTTTTCGGGCTGCACCCGGGGCATTCCATTTCACCTGTGACGACCCCGCAGCTTGCCGCGGCCTCGAAAGTGGTGCTGGAGCACCGCGGTGACCTCGCGACAGGATGGAGCATGGCCTGGAAGCTCAACCAGTGGGCCCGGCTCCACGACGGGGACCGCGCATACCGCCTGCTCAGGACCCTTCTGAACGAGGGGACTACAGACAATCTCTGGTGCATACATCCTCCGTTCCAGATAGACGGGAATTTCGGAGGATGCGCCGGCATGGCTGAAATGCTGCTTCAGAGCCATATGGGCTTTATCCATCTCCTGCCTGCTCTTCCTTCCGCATGGAAGTCGGGGCGCATCTGCGGACTCCGTGCAAGGGGCGGTTTCGTGCTTTCCCTGGCATGGGAGGACGGCAGGCTTGCCTGGTGCGAGATTTATTCCGCATCCGGCAACCCGTGTACGGTGTACTATGACGGGCAGAGCCTCTGCATTCCGGCAGGCAAAGGGAAGACATTCAGGATTGTACCCGGAGAGGGGAAAGGATTGACAATGGAATAACATTATATCACGCGCGTATGAAAAGAAAAGAGATTATCCTGCTGTGTGCACTGCTTCTGGCGTCATGCTCCGCACCTGAAGGAAAGGACGGGGATGACAATATCCCTTACCGGAATACTGTAAAGATCGAGGCAGACGACACCCGTGAAGAGATTGTCGCGAAAGCGGCTCATGTGGTGCCTTCTCCGGTACAGCTCTCGGCCCTTGAAAACGAGTTTATAGCATTTGTCCATTTCGGGCCCAATACATTCACCGGGAAAGAATGGGGGACAGGCATGGAGTCCCCTTCCATCTTTGCACTGGAGGAGCTTGACACAGACCAGTGGTGCCGTGCGATGAAGGCAGCCGGGATGAAGATGGTGATACTCACGGTGAAGCACCATGACGGATTCGTCCTGTGGCAGAGCCGCTATACCGACCATGGAATCATGTCCACCGGCTTCAGGGACGGCAAGGGCGACATCCTGAAAGACCTGTCGGCCTCATGCGGGAAATACGGCCTCAAGCTCGGGATATATCTTTCCCCTGCTGACCTCTACCAGATAGAGAGTCCTGAGGGCCTGTACGGCAATCTGAGCGAGTACACCCTGAGGACCATCCCGCGGGAAGTCCCCGGGCGGCCTTTCAAGGACACCAGGAAATTCGAGTTCGTGGTGGATGACTACAACGAATATTTCCTCAACCAGCTTTTCGAACTCCTTACCGAATACGGCCCTGTCCATGAAGTATGGTTCGACGGGGCGCATCCGAAACGTAAAGGCGGGCAGAAGTACAACTACAGTGCCTGGAGGGAGCTTATACGCACTCTGGCTCCTGAGGCTGTCATTTTCGGACGGGAGGATGTCCGGTGGTGCGGGAATGAGGCCGGAGGCACCCGCCGGACGGAATGGAACGTCATCACATACCCTGACAATCCGGACACCGCCACTGTCTTCCCTGACAGGACTGCGGAAGACCTGGGCAGCAGGGATATGCTTTATGAGGCGGAGTACCTGCACTACCAGCAGGCCGAGACCAATACTTCTATCAGGGAAGGATGGTTCTGGAGGGATGACACCAGGCAGGGAGTAAGAAGCGCGGATGACGTTTTCGACATTTATGAACGTTCTGTAGGGGGCAACTCCACGTTCCTGCTTAACATACCTCCTGGCAGGAATGGCCGTTTCTCGGACAGGGATGTGGCTGTCCTTGAGGAAGTGGGCCGAAGGATAGAGGCTACATACGGGACGGACCTGCTGGAAGGGGCAAAAGGCCCGAAGGCCGTCCTGGACAATGACCCTGGCACATATTATACGATGGACGGGCCTGGAAGTGAATTCGTGGTGCGGATGAAGAAGCCTGTGACTGTCAACAGGATAATGATCCAGGAGGCAGTCTCCAAGAGAAGCGAGCGCGTCGAAAGCCATGCGGTGGACGCATGGGTGGACGGGCAGTGGAAAGAGATAGCCTCGGCCACAAACATAGGCTACAAGCGTATTCTCCGCTTCCCTGATGTGACTACAGACAGGCTCCGTTTCAGGCTTCTGGAGTCGAGGCTTTCCCCTGCGATCAGCCATTTCTCCGCGCACTTCTACCAGGCCGGGGCTCCGCGTCTTGCCGTTTCCCAGGCTTTCGACGGCACTGTGACCATAGCCCCTGCACCGCAGGACTTCGGATGGAAGAGCCACGGCGAGAATGCCACGGCAAACCTTACTGCGGGATGCAGGATTTATTACACCATGGACGGGTCTGAGCCGTCCGTGTCGTCTGAAGAATACACTCTCCCGCTGAAGCCGGATGGCCCGTGCGTGCTCAAGGCTGTGGCTGTGCTGCATGGGGAGAAAGGCGCAGTCGCGGAAGAAAGGCTGGGCTATGCCAAGTCCGGGTGGAAGCTCCTGGGGTGCAGCAGCCAGGAAAGCGGACATCCTGCATCCGCCGCCTTTGATGCCGATCCTGGCACATTCTGGAGTTCCGGGAAAGGAGGCTTCCCTCACACCATTGCACTTGACCTGGGAGAAAAAAGGACTGTCAGCGGCTTTGCCTACACTCCGCAGACAGCCGGGCCGGATGGCATGATGTCATCCGGCTGTGTGGAGGTGAGCCATGACGGGAAGGCGTGGAAGAAGGCCGCCGCTTTCGAGTTCGGCAACCTTGTCAACGACCCGTCCAGGAGGTACTGCTATTTCCAGTCCTCCGTCCAGGCACGCTACATAAGAGTCCGCGCCACTGCCGCCGAAGCCGGCAGCCGCAGCGTGGCCGTATCTGAAATAGACATATTCTGAACAACTTCTTAAAACCGACATACAATGAAATTTCTTAAAACAGTCATTGCACCTGCCATCGCGGTGGCGCTTGCATCTGCCGATCTGCATGCTGTGAGCATTGTCCCTCAGCCTACTGTCATGAGGGAGAACAGGTCTCTGGTCTATCTTCCGTCCGGCAAACTTTCCGTATATGCCTCGGACGAGTCTCTCAAATCCCTGGAGAAGGTCTGGGCCGAATCCCTGGAGAAGCCTTATGAGCCCGGTACGGAGAAACTTGCTTCAGGCTTTACCAGGATTGTCTCTTCTGCAGTCCTTCCCAAGATAAAGTCAACGGGCAATGAGGCCAAGGCCAATGTGCGTCTCTATATCGACCCTGCCCTTGCACAGGAAGAATACGTGATGGAAGTGTCCCAGGAGGGAGTGTCCATAAAAGGCGGTACCGCAAAGGGCGTATGGTGGGGCCTCCAGTCCTTCACTCAGATTCTGGTCCAGGCGGCTTCATCCGCGGAGCCAGGTGAGCCGTTGAGGACTTCCGGGCTGTATATACAGGACAAGCCGCACTTCTCCTACAGGGGAGCCATGCTTGACTGCTGCCGCCACTTCTTCACTGTGGACGAGGTGAAGAAATTCATCGACATACTCGCCCTCCATAAGCTCAATACCCTGCACTGGCATCTTACAGACGACCAGGGCTGGAGGATAGAGATAGAGAAATACCCGCTTCTGACCCAGGTGGGGGCTGTGCGCAAGGAGACTAAGGTGGGCCACTACAACGATGCCGGAGCCGGCTATGACGGCATCCCGTATGGGGAGGGCTGCTACTATACCCGTAAGGATATAGAGGATGTGCTGGCCTATGCGTCCGCCCGCCAGATAACAGTGGTGCCGGAGATAGAGATGCCGGGACATGCTGTGGCCGCACTTGCCGGCTATCCGTGGCTCGGATGCACAGGAGGCCCGTATGAGGTAAGGACTACATGGGGTATAAGCGATGATGTCTTCTGCATCGGGAAGGAGACTACATTCGAGTTCCTGGAAGGGGTGCTTGACGAAGTATGCAGCCTCTTCCCTGGCGAATATATCCATGTGGGCGGGGACGAATGCCCTGCTATACGCTGGAAGTCCTGCCCGGACTGCCAGGCGCTCATGAAAAAGGAAGGCTTCTCTGAGGAGCGCCAGCTCCAGGGATACCTTCTCCACCGTATCGAAAAGTATCTCAATTCAAAGGGGAAGAAGCTTATCGGCTGGGACGAGATCCTTGAAGGCGGTGTGACCCCTACGGCTACCGTGATGTCATGGAGAGGGCCTCAGGGCGGCATCAATGCGGCGAAGCAGGGCAACGATGTGGTCATGGCCCCGAACAATTTCTTCTATCTGGACTACTACCAGACAGCCAGCCCGTCCGCCAACGGCGAGCCTCTGGGAATCGGAGGGTATGTGCCTCTGGAGAAATGCTGGTCGTTCGACCCTTATGACCAGCTCGACGATGACACCAGGAAGCACATCAAGGGCATCCAGGCCAACACATGGACAGAATATATCAGCAGTTTCGACCATGTGCAGCATATGGATCTCCCGCGTTTCTCTGCACTTGCAGAAGTGTCATGGAGCGAGACCAAGACCGGTTATGACGATTTCCTCTCCCGCGTCACCTCTTCTATGAAGCCTCTTTACGAGTACTTCGGTATCATCTATGCCCCGTATGTCTTCAAAGGTGTGAAATAGACCGGACGGACTGCGGATTATGCGGTATCGGCAGCATGCCTTTACGGTTAATGCACAAAACAGGCAGGATAGTAAGTGAGAGTATCCTGCCTGTTTCTTTTTTATGCGGAAGGTGATGATGCAAGATTTCCGGCCGCACGGCCTTGTGGTACTGCGCTATTTCAATGCGTCCTCTATCACACTGTCGTCGGCTATGTTAGGCAGAGTGACCCGCAGTCCCGGGGTGCGCCGCATCTCCCTTTCGATGGCATGCCGGGCGCCTTCGTTTCGGGCCCAGCTGCGGCGGGCTATGCCGTTGTTCACGTCCCAGAACAGCATCTCCCTGATATGCCGCTCTGTGTCAGGGGTGCCGTCCACCACCATGCCGAAGCCTCCGTTGATGACCTCGCCCCAGCCGACGCCCCCTCCGTTGTGGAGGGATACCCAGGTGGCCCCGCGGAACGAGTCGCCTATGACATTCTGCACGGCCATGTCTGCGGTGAAGGCGGAGCCGTCATATATGTTGGATGTCTCCCGGTAAGGGGAGTCTGTCCCTGATACATCGTGGTGGTCGCGTCCCAGGACTATCGGGGCCGTGATTTCGCCTTTGCGGATGGCCTCGTTGAATGCGAGGGCTATTTTCATCCTGCCTTCGCAGTCGGCATACAGGATGCGGGCCTGTGAGCCTACCACCAGGTGGTTCCGCCCTGCCTCTTCGATCCAGTGGATGTTGTCATGCAGCTGTCCCTGTATCTCTTCCGGCGCGGTCTGCGCGATTCCCTTCAGTACCTTGACAGCCAGGGCGTCGCTCTTGGCCAGGTCCTCCGGCTTTTCTGACATGCAGACCCAGCGGAACGGGCCGAATCCGTAGTCGAAGAACAGCGGCCCCATGATGTCCTGCACGTATGAAGGGTAGCGGAATGTCCCGTCCGGCTTTACGATGTCGGCTCCTGCACGGGAAGCTTCAAGAAGGAAGGCGTTGCCGTAGTCAAAGAAGTACATCCCCTTGTCTGCCAGGCGGTTGATGGCCGCGGCCTGCCTGCGGAGAGACGCCTTTACACATTCCTTGAACTGCTCCGGTGCCTCGGCCATCATCTTTTTCGACTCCTCGTAGGTGAGGCCGGCAGGGTAGTAGCCTCCGGCCCACGGGTTGTGCAGCGATGTCTGGTCGGAGCCCAGGTCCACATGGATATCCTCGTCGGCGAGCCTTTCCCAGAGGTCCACTATGTTGCCCTGGTAGGCGAGAGACACCACTTCCTTGTCTGCACAGGCCCTGCGGATTCTCGGTATGAGCTCGTCCAGGTCCTCGTGTATCTCGTCCACCCATCCCTGCTCATAGCGCTTGCGTGCTGCAAGCGGGTTGATCTCGGCGGTGACGCTCACTACTCCGGATATGTTCCCGGCCTTAGGCTGTGCTCCGGACATTCCTCCGAGCCCTGCTGTGACGAACAGCATGCCGCGCATGTTCTCCCGTGTACCTGACAGTCCCTTGGCTTTCAGCTGTTTGCGTGCGGCGTTCATCACTGTGATGGTGGTGCCGTGGACGATGCCCTGCGGCCCGATGTACATGTAGGAGCCCGCTGTCATCTGCCCGTACTGGGAAACTCCGAGGGCGTTGAAGCGCTCCCAGTCGTCCTGTTTCGAATAGTTGGGGATGACCATCCCGTTGGTCACTATCACCCTCGGGGCGTCCCTGTGGCTCGGAAACAGTCCGAGGGGATGGCCGGAATACATTACAAGTGTCTGTTCATCCGTCATCGTGGAGAGGTACTGCATCGCCAGGCGGTACTGTGCCCAGTTCTGGAATACGGCCCCGTTCCCTCCGTATGTTATCAGCTCGTGGGGATGCTGGGCCACGCGCGGGTCGAGGTTGTTCTGTATCATCGCCATTATGGCGGCGGCCTGGCGCGACTTCGCAGGGTATTCGTCTATGTGCCTGGCGTACATCGGGTAATCCGGGCGGAAGCGGTACATGTAGATGCGGCCGTAGGTCCTGAGCTCATGGGCGAATTCCTTTGCCAGCACCGCATGGTGCCTTGGGTGGAAATACCTCAGCGCGTTTTTCAGTGCCAGGGCCTTTTCCTTGTCTGAAAGGATGTCTTTCCTTTTAGGTGCGTGGTTTATGCTTTCATCGTATGCTTTCGGCTCCGGCAGCTCCTCCGGAATACCTTCAAGTATGGCTTTCCTGAATTCTTCTGTGGTCATTGTCATTATTGTTTTTTATTGTTCTGATTGTCCCTGGAATTCATTGTCAAGACCGGGCTTCGGCTTGCCAAAGCCTGTTTATCTTGGCCCAAGACACCTGGCGGGTCATTCTGAGGCGATTTTCTTTTCCACTTCCAGGAGGATGTCTTTCTCAGCCTGGACGGCTTCGGCGGCGATGGCGTCGGCCTCGTCCAGAAGCACTTCTGCCGCAGCCCTGTCTTTCAGCCCTGCGGCGTTGATACGCACATTAAGCAGAGCGCCGAGCACTGCGCTCCTGGCTGCCAGCGCCCCTACACCGGCATCGGAAACCGAGTTGGGGTTGCCTTTCTGCGCCATCGCACTGAGCAGCGGGAAGGCCCTGGAGGCGGCCCGCATGGTCTTGAGCGGGACTTCAGTGGCATAAAGGGTGGCGTCCTGGATTGCCTTGTCCCTTGCAAGTTTTTCTTCTTCAGTGGCTTTAGGCATCCCGAATGCCGCCATTATCCTGTTGAAAGCAGCCGTGTCCTCGTCCACGAGAGCCAGAAGCTCCTTCAGAATGGCCTGCCCCTGTTCCGCATAGTCCGAGAATTCTTTCCATCTGCTGTCCCATCCTGGCTTGTGGGCGGAGAGGTTGGCCACCATGGTCCCCAGCGCCGCCCCCAGAGCACCCATGTAGGCGGAAATGGAGCCGCCTCCCGGGGCCGCTGACTCGGACGCTGTCTCATAGGCGAACCCTTTGCAACTCATGCGCACGAGCCTTTCCCTCACGGATGCCTCCTCCTCTGTCTCCATCAGGTATTCGATCACTTTCTCCCTCGGATTGAATGGTTTCAGGTCATCCAGACCCATCGACTTGACGGCGATTTTCATGATCTCTTCTTCGGCGATTCCTGTCGAACGTTTCTGTTTTTCCAGGAAATATTTCCCGGCATCTATCAGGGACTTCTTGGGCACAAGCCCGACTATTTCCGTCCCTGTCACCCTGATTCCGCGTGCGGCTGCAGCCCGGCACACCTCCTCGAATGCCTTGTGCAGCGGAGTGGCGTTGATGTCTGTTATGTTCATTGATACCTGGGCTATGCCGTATTCGTCTATGTACCAGCCTATTGCCTTGCACCCTTTCAGTGTCCCCGGTATCATGACGGTCTTCCCGTTTTCGTCTTTGATGATTTTCCCGGTAATCGGGTTGCCTTCCCGGGCCGGGCGTCCTTTCTCCCTGACATCGAATGCAATGGCGTTGGCCCTGCGGGTGGATGTGGTGTTGAGGTTGAAATTCACGGCTATCAGGAAGTCACGCGCTCCCACGTTGGTGGCCCCTGAGAATGCCGCCTTTTCCGTATAGCTGTCCGGCCCGAAGTCCGGAGCCTTCTCGGGGTCAGCAATCTTTTCCGGAAGGGCCTCATATTCACCGGCCCTGCATACGGCAAGGTTTTTTCTTTCCGGCTTGAAGGCCGCGGCCTCGTAGCAGTAGCACGGAATCCCCAGACCGTCATATATCCTGCGGGCAAGTCCCCTGGCCATCTCTGCGCACTCTTCAAGCGAGACTCCCGCCACGGGAATCAGCGGAAGGACATCCGTGGCTCCTGAGCGCGGGTGCGCACCGTGATGCTGCCTCATGTCTATCAGCTCCCCGGCACAGCGTACCCCGTTGTAGGCCGCCTCCACGACTGCTTCAGGCGCACCGATGAAGGTGACGACTGTCCTGTTGGTAGCCTCTCCCGGGTCAACGTCCAGGACCTTGACCCCGCCTGATTTCTCGATTGCGTTGACTATCTTGTTGATAACCTCTTTGTTGCGCCCTTCACTGAAATTCGGCACGCATTCTATGATTCTTTCCATTTTCCTGAAAATATTACCGTTGTGAGATATTTTAACCGTAATGGCATTACGGGTTCCAAAATTATATAAAATTAGCAAGTATTTATGAAAATCCAAATTTTGCTGTGCTTCCTTTAAGGTGCGTCGGTCAGTCCCGTCCGGGAGACATGCCGCGGGAACCGGCCACGCTCAGGAAATCTCTCATAAAATTTTAAACAGCTTCTCGGATTCATAAGATTCATGTCTTTTTAGTAAGTTTGCACCCAGTTTCCAAAAAACGTTTTCGGATGACAGCATCAAGAAGCAGGGCAGAGTGGGTCCGCCGCTATGCCAGTTTTGTCGTTATACTGTTTGTAATCGCCCTTGGCACATCGCTTTCCATCAGGGCCAACCTCGGGTCTTCCCCAATATCGGCACCTCCGTATATCCTGTCCCTCGTGCCTGGCGTGGGTCTTTCAATGGGGCAGCTGACGATATGCATGCACGTGTTTTTCATAGCGATACAGATTCTTCTCCTGCGCAGGGACTTCGAGAAGAGGCAGTTCCTCCAGATAGCCGTGTCTTTCCTGTTCGGTTTCTACACCGACCTGACAATGTGGCTCACCGGTTTCCTGCAGGTGCCGCTTGACATGAATCCGCTGGCCGGGTACTCTCTCAGGTTCCTCGAACTCCTTGCCGGCGGGGCCGTCCTTGCGTTCGGAATCGCGTGCGAGGTGCGCTGCGACTCTCTGATACTTGCCGGTGAGGGCCTTCCGCTGGCGATTTCGAAGGCGTTGAAATGCGAATTCAGCAAGGTGAAGATATGTTCCGACACATCGCTTGTGTGTATCGGGATAATTTTCATGTTCGTGTTCTTCGGACACTGGGACTGGAAGATGGTCGGGGCCGGGACTCTCGTGTCCATGTTCTATGTCGGGTTCATGGTACGTGTCTTTTCCGGCAGGATATCATGGCTCGACAGGATATTCATACCCTCAGGCCCGCATGCCGTGCCGGTCTCCATGGCCGGGGCCGATACCTGGGGAGGACACCGTGTGGTCACCATTGCCAGGATGTACGGCAGCGGAGGTAACGAGGTAGGGGAGGCTGTTGCCCGCAGGCTCGGATGCCCGTGCTACAGCAGGCAGCTGATTGACAGTACGGCCAGCCAGATGAGATACACTCCGGATTTTGTGGAGGAGAATGAGCAGAATATCTCGACTGCCCGCCTCTGGGAGCTGGTAATCGCCGACAGCAGCATCCCCATGTCCATGAACCCTTCCAGGGATGACGCGATATTTGTCAGCCAGAGCCGTACGATACGCGAGCTGGCCCATAAGGGGCCTTGCGTCATTGTCGGCAGGCTCGGCAACTGGATACTCCGTGACGACCCGCATGTGCTCCGTGTCTTCATCGTCTCCGGCCGGGATTTCGCCGCAAGGAAGGTGATGTCCCGGTTCGGCATATCTGAAGAAGAAGCCCTCAGGAAGGTCGACAGGGTCAATACCGGCAGGGCCAACCATTACTGGCAGTACACCGGCAGGCAGTGGGCCGACCCTTCCGGATACGACCTGGTCATAAACACCGAGCGTATAGGCATAGACGGGGCTGTGGAGGCGGTCCTCCAGGCTGCGGGGCATATCGGCTGACGGACTGAGCCTTCGGGATGGTCCCGGCTTCCGCGCTCTCCTGCGGCATCTGGAGCTACCGGTTCCGTTGAGTCATCATGAGCCCGTAAAGTCTCAGAGATACCTTACGGTGTCCTCTTCTGGTTTCCTGGAAGAATGTTGCTCCGGCTCGGCTGCGGCATATCCGACAGGGACTATGGCCACTGGCTCGATCCCGGACGGCAAGCGGAAACTTTCCTTGAATTTGTTTACATCGAAATTGCATACCCAGCAGCTGCCGAGCCCGACTTCTGCCGCCGCCAGACAGATATGTTCAGTTGCAATGGCCGCATCTATATCTGCATGGTTCTTGCCGTCGTATTTGCGTGTCCATGCGGCAGTACAGTCCGCACAGACCGCTATGTATAAAGGCGCTTCCTGGATCCACTCCCTGGAATAGCACTCCTGTACAAGCTTTCTTTTATCCTCACTTTCAATTACATAAAACAGCCACGGCTGGCGGTTTACAGTGGAGGGTGCCATCCTGGCGCACTCCAGGATATAGCTGACCTTTTCTTTTTCCACCTTTTCCTGCCTGTAGCTTCTCGTAGAATGGCGTTTTTTTACAAGTTCCAGAAATTCCATAACTTACAGATTTAATGTTCGATGCAGAAAATATGATAAATCAATAACTTATTGTAAATAAGCACTTTAACTTTTTGACCTTTTCATCTTTGTCTCCCTATTGTCCCCGAATTTTTTGATGCCTCAAACTTATTTCTTCCAAATAGTCTTCGGGGGACAGAAAAAGCAAAGGAGCGTCCCCGCATAAAAGCGAGAACGCACCGGGTATAGTCTACGATTAATAGTGTCATCGGGTTACATCGAAGGAGTGATCAGCACACGCCATCCGCCTTCGTTGTCGCGGGCTTCGACATAGCCCTTTTCCTTCAAGCTGGTAAGCAGGCGCTGGACGGCGGATTTATTGATGCCGAGCTGTTCGCGGAGACTGTCAATCGTTACTGAGGGCTGGGATTGCATAATCCGGAGAATCCTGGCATAGTTAGGGGTTCTGAACTCAACCCGCTGGCCGTCATACCACCAGACATTCTCGTCCGGCTCAGTCAGGAAGCGGACGTCGTTGTAGATCTCTTCTGCGACCAGCGCGGTGAAGTAGCGGAGGAAAGGACGAATCTTGTCCAGTTCGGCATGGGCCCCGATACTGGGCGTGGAGCCGACTTCTAGGTCTGCCTGGTGCAAGGCCTCCAGGTATTCCTTCTTGCCGCGGCTGCGGACTACGATCATCGGGTAGTCGTGACGGGCAAGGATGTAATTGACAATCAGGCGGGCGATACGGCCGTTGCCGTCCTCGAAAGGGTGAATCCGGATGTAGCGGTAGTGGAATAGCGCGGCCAACTCAACTGGGGAGAGCTTGCCTTTCGCTTCTTCTTCATTGTACCAATCCACAAGATCTGCCATAAGTGCAGCCGTATCTTCCGGGGCAGCATACTCGAAGCGGTCGCCGTAGCGAGTAATGACACTGTTTGGCCGAGTCTTGTAGCTTCCCGCGTGGATGACATAACATGTCTGCTGGCCACCGGGGAGCTCACGATAAACGGTGTAATCTTCGCGGAGCAGCGTCTTATGGAGCTGGCGGATGAAGTTCTGCGTAAGGGGCATATCCTTGATGCCGGCCTGTTCCTGCATCATTTTGAGCCCGACGTTGCTGGCCTTCATTTCCTCCAGGTCTTTCATCTCGGCTTCGCCGACAACCTTGCCAAAGAGAAGGAGTAATTCAGTCTGTCCATAGGTTAGCGTGTTGCCCTCGATATGGTTGCTGTTGAAGTTGAAATCCACCGTGAACTTGCGGCTGAGCCGCTCCCGGTCCCGGTCTGAGAGTGGCTGTATGGCGTTCCAAGCGGCGATGGCCTTAGGTACATTCAGATACTTCATTGCAAAAATGTTTTCTAATTGGTGGTAAAGATACCACTTTTTTGCCAACATTTGCAGGAGTCCCGGAAAAAAAGAGGATATATTGTTGTGGGAATAGAGGAAGATGAAATGAGCGGATTGAGATTTCGGATATCTCTCCGGCTTTGGTTCTGGATTATCTTCAGACAGTGGGAAGCCGTCTGGCAAATGACTTTGAAAACAAGCCATTTGTGGAAATACTGGGTCAGATGGATTTGCTGACCGGACCAAGTGAACATCAAAAGGTCAAGAATGTTGCTGCAATGATGTTCAGCAAGAATCCTGCGAAATTCTTTCCTACGACACAGGTGGACATCGTTATATTTCCGGAAGGATGCGTAAAGAATCCCAACAATATGATAGAGGTGCCGAAAATAGTAGGACCTGTCCCGGACATGATCAAGCAGACGTTGGACTATATCCGGACGAATGTTATCAAGGTGACTACCTGAAGGAACTCCAGTTGTCAGAAGGTCGCGCAACAGGGATTCCGACTATTCAAGAAGAGCTGCGCAGGAATGGTTCGGAACCGGCAAGGATTGAAACGGATGAGGACAGGACTTATTTCCTGATTGAGATTCCTTGCAGGGACGGATTTGAAAATAAAGTGATTACAAGCGAGACTATACCTGGCACGATAAAAGGCACGATAAACGAGCGAGATATAGTTATTATGACAGAACTTTCAAAACAACCCGGAATGAAGAAAAACGAACTGGCTGAAAAGCTGGCTCTTTCCGTAAGGACAATATCCAGAATATTACAGAATCTGTCTTCTGATTCACTGGATTTTATTGAATATTACGGATCGAAGAAGACAGGCGGATATATTTTGACAGAAAAAGGGCATGCATACTTGACTACATTAAAATAACCTTATATTAACGTGAATTCGATGAATTTAATTCATTAAATTACATCGAATTACCTATTAAAGGAGCAGGCCTGTGGCCTGCGACAGGTCCCCCGGCGAGGGGGAAGGAAGGGGGTGGCGCCCCTTAACAAGGGGCTGTCACGAAGTGACTGGGGATTAGATTATATGATTAAACGCATGTTTAATCATTAACGTCAGTGTGACGGATTCCGATCATAAATGGTAAAATATTGATTTTTAGGATAATATTGTTAAACATAAATTAGTCTAACTGACGTTATATTATAAGCGTTATGCACGGGATAAACTTCTTCGAATACCTATCGGACATACTCAACAGGTCCTGTATCCTGATAGGAACCGCATCTGCGGATGCATACCGCGACTTGCTGCCAGACCGTTGGACTCCGGCTGGCAAAGAATAAAAGCAGGGTCATCGGCACTGCTTTTATTCTACAATACGTCATCGCGGAGACGCTTACCATGAAACCATAATCTGACAATTATTTATCCGTACTTAATAGTATGATTTTCAATGATAGAATACTATTTTTGCATCAGGAGTAATTTTGGGTACAAGAAAATGGCAAAAGTCGTCAAGCCTGACAAGTAAAATGCAAACTTGACAGAGTCCGGACCAAAGGTCCAGGGAGCAAAAAGAGAACGGACGAGACAGAGTGAAATTAAAGTCTTAACAATGGATAAAGAGATAGTTACAGAGCGGCTTGTATTGCGACCCTGGCAAGAGTCGGATGCAGAATCCTTATATAAATACGCCCGGGATCCCGAAATCGGTCCTATTGCGGGCTGGCCTCCTCATACTTCTGTGGAAGACAGCCTGAATGTGATCCGGACTGTGTTTTCCGCTCCGGA
>CALVDL010000031.1 GCA_944326305.1 uncultured Bacteroidales bacterium | reverse complement strand
CCGTCAGGGCCGCACCGGAGCGTCAGCGAGGTTTCCGGGAGGAAACCGAAGCAGCGCAGGTGCCGGCGAAGCAAAGCGGAGCCGCATGCCCCACCGGGGCTGTCGCCGCCAGGCGACTGGGGGTAGACAGGCGAAGGTCGCAAGACCTTCAGGGCCGCACCGGAGCGTCAGCGAGGTTTCCGGGAGGAAACCGAAGCAGCGGAGGTGCCGGCGAAGCAAAGCGGAGCCGCATGCCCCACCGGGGCTGTCGCCGCCAGGCGACTGGGGGTAGACAGACAGGATTTCTGCAAGAAATCCTTAACGTCAGTAGGACGGATTCCGGTTTTTGAAGATAAAATATTGAATATTAGGAATTTGCATTTTTGGTTTAATTCGTCGGACTGACGTTAAAATATATTGTATTGAAGAATTACGGATTATTCCTGCGGATGTTTGTGGCGCTGCTGCCTGTGGTGGCGGCAGTGTCGTGTGAGACAGCGGATACAGGGGACGGGAGCATCTCCATCTCCCTCCAGTATGCCGAAGTGGCCTCTTCTCAGGGGAGCCAGTTCATAACGGTCGATGCTTCAGGTGATTGGGTTATCACCCTTTCGTATCGGGACGGTGATGAGGGATGGGCCGAAGCTGATGTTACCGCGGGTACGGGCAGCAGGAACAGCATCCTTTTGAGATACTCTGAAAACGAGTCTGACTCGGACCGTTCAGTAACCATTGTTCTCACCTCCGGCGGGAAGGACGCCCTCTGCACTCTCTTGCAGAAGGCCCCTGCCGGCTCCGGTGACACCCCGGGGCAGGGCGGAGACGACGCTCCGGTCGCAGTTCCGGGATGGATGGAGCTCCCGTCTGTCCCTGATGCGGACGGTACCAGGTTCGTCATCCACGGAATGACTGTCGGCGGAATCCCTACGCGGAACTATTCCCTGCTGTGGGATGACGCTGCCCTTGCCGCCCGCTGGGTGGCCTATCCGTTGAGCCGCTGGACCATAGGTACGGAGGATGTCGGAAGGACGGACGACTGGCAGTACGACCCGGAAATCCCGCAGGAGTACCAGCCGTGCCTGTTCAAGGGCTTCCCGAGCGGCGGATCGCCCGGCTTCGACAGAGGACACCAGATACCTTCCGCGGACAGGCAGAACCGGGATTCCAACCGTCAGACATTCTATTTCAGCAACATGACCCCGCAGCGCAGTGGCTTCAACCAGGGAATCTGGGCCGGTCTGGAGAACTATGTCAGGAGTGTCGCCATCGGGGCTGATACCCTGTATGTGGTCACTGGATGCGTGCTTGATGGCAGTACACAGACCGCCAATGACAACGAAGGCAAGAAGGTCACAGTTCCTTCAGCCTATTTCAAGGCTCTCCTGAAATACCAGAAGACCGGTTCCACGACAGGGGTGGGCGGATATTCGGCCGCGGCATTCTATCTCGAGCACCGGAGCTACAGCCAGGATGTCCCGGACGCCTCCATGCTGTATTCCATAGATGAACTGGAGGAAATGACCGGCATCGACTTTTTCGTGAACCTATCCTCAGTGATCGGGGAGGCGAACGCCGCAAGGGTCGAGGCCGAGACCCCGCAGTCGGGGATATGGATTAATTAACGTCCGGAATTCCGGACAGGGAACAGAAAGAAATTTTACCATGATTATATGAAAAAATTCATCTTCTTATCCGTAGCAGCGGTCCTGCTTCTGGTGAGGATCCCTGCGCAGGCGGACACGCCTTCAAAAAATTACGTGATAGGGTTCTACAACCTTGAGAACCTTTTCGATACGTATGACGATCCGGCGAAGAACGACGAGGAGTTCCTGCCTGAAGGCCAGAACAAGTGGACCGATGTCAAGTACCAGAAAAAGCTCCAGAACATGGCTTCCGTCATCGGTGCCATGGCCGAGGCCAACGGGGCATTTCATACTCTGTTGGGGGTCAGCGAGATAGAAAACCGCTTAGTGCTTGAGGACCTGGTCGCACAGCCGGAGATCGCCCGGGCCAACTACCAGATTGTCCACTATGACAGCCCGGATGCCAGGGGAGTGGATGTCGGGCTGCTCTACAGGCCGGACCAGTTTACCTATATCGACAGCGAGTCCATCCCATTCACTTTCGACAGTGACATAGAGTTCTCTATGGGAGAGGAGCTGCAGGCTTCCTTCAAGACCAGGGACATACTGATGGTGCACGGGCAGATTGCCGGTGAGGACTTCGCCATATACGTTGCGCACCTTCCTTCGCGTGTCGGGGGCAAGGGCGGTGACCTGCGAAGCCGCGGAGCCGAGATCATCTACTGTCATGCCATGGACATGATGGAGAAGTACCCGGGGATAAAGGTCGTGGTCATGGGCGACATGAACGACAACCCTACGGATATCAGCATGTCGGAATATCTGCATGGCAAGGAGGACCCTGCCGAAGTCGGGCATGAGGACTTCTTCTCCCCGTTCCTGTCGATGCTGAAGAAAGGCTACGGCTCTATCGCCTACCGCGGGGACTGGAACATCTATGATATAATAATGGTCAACGAGACCCTTCTCAACGCCCCGGACGGCGGACTGAAGATCAGGCAGATCGGGAAGAAGGGGAATTACGGCGTCGTGTTCAAGAGGCCGTTCATGATCACAAAGAACGGCCAGTACAAGGGCTATCCGTTCAGGACATTCTCGAACGGGTCATTCATCGGCGGTTACAGCGACCATTTCCCTACTTTCATTGTCATAGGGGAATGACAGTGCCTGCCAGAAAAAAAGATAACAACGAAACAAGGAAGAATTGGATATGTCTAAAACGAAATTATTGTCAATCATTGTCATGACAGCATTTGTGCTGCCGGTGGCGGCACAGAATACCGGTGGCGGGAAGGATGACGACCCTCCTTTCAGGACGAAAGACCTGCCGGACTCCCTCAGGCGCGAACTGAGGCAGAATTCTATGGAAATGGTATGGACCGGGCGCGGACAGAGCTCCGGCGGAGTCAAGGGTAAGGTGGTGAACCGTTCGGGCAGGGTCCCGGTCCAGGGGGCCGAGCTGCAGATTTTCAAGGGTGAGGCCCTGATGGGGACTGTATATGCCTCCTCGGACGGTGCCTTCTTGTTCGAGAACCTGGATAACGGCCTGTACCTCATGAAGGTGTCCGCTCCGGGCTTCCTGCCTTCACAGGTCAATGTGGAGGTGGAGGGCTTCATGAAGGACCTGATGTTCGTCTCCCTGCTGCCTGCCAATGTGGTGAACGACATAGACGACTCCAGCTTCGCGGACTTCGATATGGACGATTCCGGATATGAGGA
This sequence comes from uncultured Bacteroidales bacterium, assembly GCA_944326305.1. Classification (GTDB taxonomy): domain Bacteria; phylum Bacteroidota; class Bacteroidia; order Bacteroidales; family UBA932; genus Cryptobacteroides. The sequence goes on along the minus strand of CALVDL010000031.1, from coordinate 29,400 downwards.
CGCCCCGTCGATCATCTATGGCAATGACATATTCTCAAATATAGCAGGCTATGATTTCAGTGCAGTAAGGTTCAGGAACAGGGGCTACAACAGTGAGACCCAGGACGTCTACCTGAGCGGGGTCCGCATGAACGACGCCATGACCGGCTACACCCCGTGGGCGCTCTGGAGCGGGCTGAACGAGGCCATGAGGAGCAAGGAGACCACCATGGGCCTGGAGGCATCTGAGTACGGCACCGGAGGGTTCAACGGCGTGACCAATATCCTGGCAATGCCTTCCAGCGTGCGTCCGGGCTTCCGCTTCAGCGTCCTTTCGAACAGTGCCCTGTACCGACTGAGGCTGATGGCCTCGTATGCTTCCGGGGAGCTCGACAACGGCTGGTCGTACGCATTCAACGTATCTGCCCGCCTGGGAGGCAACGACTGGGTGGACGGAGTGTATTACCGTTCGTTTGCCTACTACGGTGCCGTGGAGAAGAAGTTCAATGACACCCACAAGCTCGGGTTCGTGATTTTCGCCACTCCCGGGCAGCGCGGTGCGCAGAACGCCTCTACCCAGGAGGTGTATGACCTGGTGGGAAGCAACACCTACAACTCCAACTGGGGCTACCAGGACGGCAAGATGCGCAACGCCCGTGTCCGCAAGACCCACGAGCCTGTGATGATACTCAAATACACCGCCACCCCGAGTGACGACCTGGAGGCGTCCGCCACCCTCCTGTACCGCACCGGAAAGAACGGCTACACGGCCCTTGACTGGTACGACGCCCCGGACCCGAGGCCTGACTACTACCGCTACCTGCCGAGCTATTTCTATATGGAAGACCCTGACTATGACCGGATTGACATAGAGAAGGCCGCCTGGGCCACAGAAGCGTGGCAGTACAACATTAACGGCACGCAGCATCTGAACTGGGACCGTCTTTACAACGTGAACTACAACAATATTACTGATGACGGCCGCCGCTCCAAGTACACGATCGAGGAGCGCCGGACAGACCAGAACGACGTGAATTTCGCAGGTACGGTGAAATGGAGGGCGAGCAGCCTGTTCACACTGAACGGAGGTGTGAACCTCAAATGGAACCGCACCGAGTACTACAAGATCATGAATGACCTCCTGGGCGGGGACTACTATCTCAACATAGACCAGTTCGCCGAGCGCGACTTCGCATCCAGCCCGACCATGATCCAGAATGACCTGGACTATTTCCTCAAGCACGGACAGGCGCAGATGCTCGGACAGGGTGACAAGTACGGCTATGACTACTATGCGCATGTGCGCAATGCCGGCCTCTGGGCCACGGCCAATTTCGAGAAGGGCGGCTTCAAGGGCTATGTCTCCGCCGAGGGCGGCTACACCTCCTTCTGGAGGGAGGGCCTGGTGCGCAAGGGCCTTTTCGCCGGCCTGGATGACAACGGCAACGAGATGGTCTACGACGGCAAGGTCCTGACCACCTACGACAGTGAAGGCCGGGCTATCACCTCCAAGGGCAAGTCAGATGTCTCCCAGTTCTTTACATACACAGTCAAGGCCGGTGCGGCATATTTCATCCCGGGCGGCCACAGGGTGTATGCCAATGTGGGCTACCTCACCGATGCCCCTACTTTCTCCCAGGCGTTCGTCTCCCCGAGGACAAGGAATACGCTGGTGCCTGACCTCAAGACCACCAAGACATTCTCCGCCGACCTGAACTACCAGTTCAGCCGCAACGGCTACGACATCCGCGTGACCGGTTTCTATACCAAGATCAATGACCAGACCGACGTCATGAGTTTCTATGACGATTCGCAGAACTCGTTCACCAATTTCGCCATGAGCGGCATAGACCAGCGGCATGCTGGCATAGAGCTCGGTTTCAAGATACCGGTGCCTGTTCAGGGCCTTTCCGTGCAGGGAGTCCTCAGCTGGGGCGAATATATCTATACCTCGAACCCGCGCATGACCCAGACCGTGGACAACAGCGCGACCGTCATATTCAATGACGAGCTTGTCCCTTACTGGTCCTCCCATCCTGTGTTCAGGAAAGAGACGGTGGACGGTGTGACCTCTTATGCCACTGACGGGAACGGGAACTATATAGTGGAGAAGAACCAGAAGCACTATGTCCCGAGCACGCCTCAGCTTGCTGCCAGCCTCGGGCTCAATTACGCTTCGAGCTCATACTGGTTTGCCGACCTGAATGTCAACTATTTCGGCAATACTTACCTGGATATGAACCCTCTTTACAGGACTGACATGGCAACTGCCGGCCCTGACGGGCTGGTGACACCTGGGGAGATCGAGTACATGGCCTCCCAGGAGAAGTTCGACCCGGTATTCCTGCTCAACGCGAGTGTCGGGAAATCATGGTATATAAACAGGAAGTACAATATAGGCTTTTCCCTTGAGGTGAAGAACATCCTGAACAACAGGGGAGTGCGTACCGGCGGTTATGAGCAGACCCGCCTTATCGACAGCAAGAGCGGCGAGAGGTACTACCGCTTCGACTCCAAGTACTTCTATATGAGCGGAGTGAACTATATGCTGAACCTTTATTTCAGATTTTAGCTTTCCCGGCGGTCGTTTGTCATTTCGACCGACTGAAAGGAGTGGAGAAATCTGTAGATGAAAATTTAATTTGAAAAGAATATGAACCATATCAAATATATTGCAGTAGCGGCGCTCGCCCTGCTTGCCGTCGCCTGCGACGAGTTCCCTCCGGTGAACTATGACGATCCGGCGCCTTACAGGGTGTACACCGATGCTGACTTTGCGGACAGCCGTCTTGTGACCATCGCGGAGCTGAAAGACATGTACAATGGCTCTCCGGTGGATATCGACGAGGATATCTACATCAAGGCCCAGGTGGTTTCTTCCGACCAGTCGGGAAACCTTTACAGGACGATGTATATCCAGGACGCCGGTAATCCAGAATTATCAGTGGCCCCAGAGGCCATCGAGCTGAAGATGGGCACCAGGAACCTTTACAATGACTACAAGCTCGGCCAGTGGATATATGTCAAGTGCCGTGACCTCACTCTCGGGGACTACAACGGGATGGTCGGCCTCGGCTACCGTTCCCATGACCCTGAATATGAGACTGCCTATATCGAGAACCAGTATCTTATTGACACCCATGTGTTCCGTGGGGAGATGGACGACCCTGTGGAGCCGTTGCTGCTGGAGTCCGATGAAGATGTCATGAATGAGGCGAATTTCGGTAAATACGTGACTATTAAGGGATTGACGTATTCCAACAAGCTCTTTGTCATCCTCTACTACGACCCTGACGGGGACCATCAGGACTATCAGGGCAACTGCCTTTTCCTCGATGAGGAAGGCGGGGAGCGCTATGGCAACTACGGCATAGACACATGGGCCATTTCCGAAAACGCGTTCCAGGCGTTGCTGGATGACCCGGAGTTTGATTTCAACGGATACCTGGAGGATAACGGAATCGACAAGTCCCGGTTTGTCGCCCCTTATTCATATACCATAAGCCAGTATTTCCAGACATCTGCAGAGATGGGCGGCATGGACCTGCAGATACGCACCAGCGGGTATGCCAGGTTCGCAGACACGAAGATAGACCAGCGGATACTCGATGACGCCACATTCAACGCCACGGGTATCCTTACATACTACAACAGCGGTAGGGAGCCGAACTACCAGTTCACACTCCTGGATCTCGGCGGCATAGAAATTCCGGAATAATCACTACCTTTGCCGTCATGGTGAAGAATATAGTTTTCGATTTCGGCGGTGTCCTTCTGGACTGGAACCCGAGATACCTTTACAGGGATTATTTCAAAGACGGCCAGGAAATGGAATATTTCCTGGCCAATATCTGTACTCTGGAGCGTAACTCCGAGCTGGACCGCGGTGTCCCTTTTCATGAATGGGTGGCGAAATACCAGGCCATGTTCCCGCAGTACAGCGAGGCCATTGCCCTGTACCATACGGGCTGGCCCAAGATGCTCAAAGATTCCATCCCGGAGGGGACGGCCCTTCTTGAAGACCTCAAATCAAAGGGTTACGGCATATACGGACTGACCAACTGGTCTGCCGAGACTATCGGTTTCGCTTATAGTCGTTTCGGGTTCTTCAAGGATTTCGACGGCATTGTGGTCTCCGGCGAGGAGAAGGTGACGAAGCCTGACCCGGAGATTTTCCGGATCCTCCTGGACCGCTACGGCCTGGATGCGGGCGAGTGCGTCTTTCTTGACGACAGCCCTGTGAATGTCTCTGCCGCTGCTTCTCTGGGGTTCAATGCGGTGCTGTTCGATGATATCGGCAGGGTCCGCGCAGAGCTTGAGATGATACTCAACCGGAAATAACACTTTAAAACAGCTCCCGCGAGAGCTTTTTCCTCATTTTTTGTCTGAAAGCATTAACTTTCCGTCCGTTTCCGCTACTTGTATATAGACGCTGCAGGAAACGGACATGCTGACGTCGTGGCGTAAATGCTCCAGGGACATGACAAGGACTGAGTTTGAACATATTTCAGTATTGATACGCGGGCGGATTGTCGCCCTGGCCAGACGGTTCGCCAGGGCGGCGGACCTGCCGGACCCGGCAGAGGACATTGCGCAGGAGACGCTGGAGGCATTGTGGCGGCTGTGTGAAAAAGGCTATCCGGTCAGGGATCCTGAAGCATTGGCGGTGAAGATTGCCAAGAACATCTGCGTGATGCATTACAGGCGGAGGAGGATAGTGCCGGACAGTATCGGCGGGATGGATTTCGAAGGTGGCTTCCCGGCTACGGAAAGGACGGACAGGGATGATATCGAGGCTGTCAGGGAAAGGCTTTACGGCACTCTCAGCAAGACACAGCGGCAGTATATGGAGATGCGGAACGGGAAGGGTATGTCCCTTGACGAGATCTCGGCTGCGACCGGAAGACCCAAGTCGAGCATTAAAGTCACCATTTCCGCGGCACGCAGGCAGCTGTTTGAAAAACTGGAAAAGGAGGTACTATGAGACAGGACAGGGAATTCTACAGGGACCTTGCCGCCCGCTATCTTGAGGCGGACACTACGGCAGAGGAGGAGAAAATTCTTGCGGAATATCTTGCTCGGTATGCGGAAAGCGCAGAGGACAAGGCCCTTGCGCGGCTTCTCATGCTGGAGCACAATGGATGCAGCCAGGTATCCGGGGCTCCATGCTGTGCGGACACGGAGGAAGACTCCTGCATGCTCCTGTCGGATGAAGCGGAAAGGGAATTCGACCGACTGGTTTCCGGAAGGGGGCCAGCCGTGTGCAGGCCGGTAATGAGGAAACCGGTGTGGAAGAGGATACTGTGGTATGTATCCCTGCCGGTCTGCGCCGCCATCGCCCTGGCTGTTGTCCTGCTCCACACCGGGCCGGGCAATGACCCTGGACCTGAAACTCCGTTCGCTGCCGGGGAGGGACGCCTGGATGCGCTCCGTATCGCCGGAAACATACAGAGTCTCATGGACATGGCTGACGGACATATCGCTTCCGTATCTGCCAGGCCTTCAGGTGATGCCGCGCTTGTCACGGCCAGGTTTACAGACGGGACGTCAAGACTGTATATAATGACATACAATGGGGATGAAGGATCCGCATCTCTCGTTGCCCTTAATGAATAAAAATTAAAAAAAATGAAAAAGATTATTTTCTTATCAGTATTCTGTGCGGTGTCGCTCTGTGCGGCGGCACGTCCGGCACAGACCGACACGGTGGATCTGTATGTGATTGACGGGCAGAAAATCGCCGGCTTCGACGGCAGCCAGCTCGTGGGACGTAGCATAAAGTCCTACGATGTCACAACGGCAGTCCCGGAATCAGGGAAAAAGAAAGTGTACAGGATGCACAACATCACTACCGTCCCCGGTCTGATCTATTTCAACGGCCCCGGAATGACCGGGTCCCGTGACCTGGAAGAGCTCAAAGGGAAAATTTCAGGGATTGATCTGGAAAATCTTGAAAAACAGCTGTCTGGTGTCCTGTCAGATGCGGATTTCGAGAAACTGGAAAATGCTCTGCGTATAGCGGAGAAAAAGCTTGACATGGACAGGTCCGGAATCCTTAAGGGAGTGCCGTTGGATATAAGGATGGCCAAACCTCTGATAATCATCGACGGCAGTGCGGTGGATTCGCTCCCGCAGTCAGTCAGTCCGGAAGACATATCGTCCGTCACTGTCTACGACCCGGGTTCCAAGTCGGCCAGTGAATACGGAGACAGGGGAAAGAACGGTGTCATTGAAATAAGGACGAGGAATGCCGCGGATGCGTCAACTGTCAGACCGCTGTTCATTGTGGACGGGAAGGAGGTCCCTTATGAGGAGTTCTCCGCCCTCGATGTGGAACAGTTCAAGTCGATAACGGTCTACAAGAATCCCGAGGATACGAAAAAATACACGGACAATCCCGGCCAGGGCGTGATCGTGGTGGTCACAAAGGGCAAATGACGGAAGTCCCCTGCGGCGGATGCAGGAGAGAGTGACAGGGCGGCCGGTCAAATTTATTTGTTATGCACGGGGCTTATTCCTATCTTTGCACCTTTGAAATTTGAGAACAATAGGAGATGAATAAGGTAACCGTAAGAGCCATAGGGTCTTATCACCCTGGTGGCAAAGTGGATAATGCATTCTTTGAAAGCCGGCTGGACACTTCTGACCAGTGGATAAGGGAGAGGACGGGTATAGAGTGCCGGTATTTTGCAGGAAAAGACGAATATACAGGCGACCTCTGCTATCATGCCGCCATGGACATGAAGGACAGGTACGGTGTGGACTTTTCCGATGTGGACATGATCCTCGTGGCCACGATGACCGCCGACCATGTCGTGCCGAATGTGGCGAGCCAGCTCCAGGACCGTCTGGGGGTAAAGGCTGCCGGGGCCATAGACCTCACTACGGCCTGCTCGGGGTTCTGCTATGCCATGACTCTGGCCAAGGGCCTTATTGCCAGCGGTATAAATCGCAAGGTCCTGGTATTCGGGGCAGAGACCATGTCCAAGATAATCGATTTCACTGACAGGAACACATGCATCCTTTTCGGGGATGCCGCCGGAGTGGTACTTATGGAACACTCCGGGGAAGAGAATACCGTGTTCGAGTCTGTCTGCGGCACCGATGGCAGCATGGGCAAGGAACTGTACATGAGCTTAAGGAGCAATGTTGCCAACGGGGCGGAGATCTCGGCCGACGGGTTCGTCCACCAGAACGGTCGTGCCGTATACAAATGGGCTGTGACCACTCTTGCACAGGGCCTTCAGGACCTGGCTGCAAAGAACGGCCTCACCCTTGATGATGTGACGCGCTTCATCCCGCACAGCGCCAACTACAGGATGCTCGAGTCGGTATTTGAAAAGCTCGGCATCCCGATGGAGAAATGTGTCGAGAGCATCTGCAGGTACGGGAACACTTCGGCCGCCTCTGTCCCTCTCGCATGGTCCGAGGGCGTGAGGAACGGTACTGTGAAAAAAGGCGACACCCTGCTGCTGCTCGGGTTCGGTGCCGGACTCACGTATTCCGGTATCTGTGTAAAGAATACTCTATAATTTGATTTTGTATACATCCGTGGCGGTGTCCGTGTCTACAAAGACATGGATGCCGCCATCCTTGTCGAAGACTGTTAAGAAAAAGTTAATTCGTGTTACGTAAATGTTAAAACAGATGTCCGTGTTTGGAAATTATTGGGTATAGCCATACCTTTGCACGCGGTCAGAAATTTGCCTGGCCGGAAAAACTGATGAACAAGAGAATCGTTTTATTGTCCTTTCTCTGTGCCTTGCTGATGCAGGGTATTTCTTATGCTCAGCGTGTGAAGGGAAGCGATACGCTTCTGCCTCTTACACAGGAACTTGCAGAACAATATCTGAAAAAGGAGCCTGACGCTGAGGTCATCGTGACCGGGGGCGGGTCCGGAGTCGGGATTGCAGCCCTCCCTGAAAACACCACTGACATAGCAATGGCTTCACGCCGGATCAAGTTCAGCGAGAAGATGAAGTTCGCGGAGCTCGGCCTCGATGCCGAGGAGGTGGTCGTGGCCTATGATGCCCTGGCTGTGGTCGTGAATCCGTCGAATCCTGTTGACGGTCTGACCAGGGAACAGCTTGAAGCCATCTTCAGGGGCAAGATCACCAACTGGAAAGATGTCGGGGGAGAGGACCGGAAGATTGTGGTATATTCCCGCGAGACTTCATCCGGTACATACGAGTTCTTCAAGGAAAGCGTCCTGGAGAACAAGAACTATATGAGCAGCATCCTGTCGATGCCTGCCACAGGCGCCATCATCCAGTCTGTCAGACAGACCAAAGGGGCGATAGGCTATATCGGCCTTGCCTATCTGAATCCATATGTGAAGCCTCTTGCCGTCTCGTACGACGGGGGAGCGCATTATGCCGTGCCGTCCGTGGAGACTGCCGCTGACGGGTCTTATCCCATAGTCCGTCCTCTTTACTACTATTATGATTCCCGCAAGGAGGACCGGGTCAGCCCGTTCATTTCGTATGTGCTGTCTCCTGAAGGCCAGGAGTCTGTCCTGGAGCAGGGGTTCATACCGGTGAAGATGGAGGAGCCCGGAACTCAGGAAGAAGGGACTGCCGTGGAATCCGGCATGAAACAGTGAAATCGTTTGAATCGGTATGAAAAAATTTCTTGAAAAAGCGGTGAAATGGCTGCTTACGGCCAGCGGGTTCGTCACCAGCGTGGTCATCCTGCTGATCATAGGATTCCTCTTTACCGAGGGGGCGGGACTTTTCCGCGAGCCTGTGGTGGAGGAAGGCTATGTGCTCGCACTTAACAGGGAGAATCCGGTATCCACCCTTACCGCAGCTGAGATCAAGGCCGTGTTTGACGAAGACGTGACCAACTGGAAGGATCTGGGCGGGGACGACATGGAGATTGTCCCTTTCCGTCTGGAGGATGCGGACAAGTATTTCACACAGGAGCAGCTCGGCGCCCAGTATGAACATGCCGGAGCCGCGATAGCTTCGCTCGTGGCCTCGACTCCTGGTATGATCGCTTTCGTGCCGGGGTCGATGGTCCCGGAGGGTGCAGACCTCAACCTCATAGAAGACAAGAACATATCTGCCGGTGAGGTGTTCGGCGGGAAGGAATGGTTCCCGACTGCCACCCCGGCCCCTCTTTTCGGGATACTGCCTCTGCTGGCAGGTACGCTGTGGGTGAGCCTTTTCGCGATCCTTTTCGCCCTTCCGTTCGGGATAAGCATTGCGGTCTACATGTCGGAGGTGGCTTCCCCGAAAGTGAGGAATTTCCTCAAGCCTGTGATAGAACTCCTGAACGGCATCCCTTCTGTGGTGTACGGATTCTTCGGGCTGATAATCATCGTGCCGCTTCTGCAGCAGGTGTTCGGGCTCCCGGTGGGGGAGAGCGGCCTTGCGGGCAGTATCGTGCTGGCCATCATGGCTCTTCCTACCATAGTCACTGTGGCCGAGGATGCCATGCGGAACTGCCCGAGGACTCTGCGTGAGGCAAGTCTGGCCCTCGGGGCCACCAAATGGCAGACCATATACAAGGTGGTGATACCTTCTTCAATGTCGGGCATCGCATCCGGGGTGGTCCTGGGCATCGGCCGTGCTGTGGGCGAGACCATGGCGGTGCTGATGGTCACGGGAAACGCCGCCGTCATCCCGACTTCCATCCTGGAGCCTCTGCGCACCATACCTGCCACCATAGCCGCTGAGCTCGGCGAGGCACCGGCGGGAGGGGCGCACTACCAGTCCCTGTTCCTGCTGGGCGTGATCCTGTTCTTCATCACGTTCTTCATAAACATGTGTGTGGAATTCATCTCATCGCGTGGACGCGCCAAAAACAGTTAGACCATGAGTACACCTGCCTACCCTAAGGATTTCAGCATGAAGAAGCGCAGGTCGCAGAAGGTGGCCTTCATAGTTTTCAGGGTCCTGAGCCTTCTGATTGTCCTGATACTCTTTGCCATACTCGGCTTCATCATATACAAGGGCGCCGGCGTGATCAGCTGGGACTTCCTCTCCAAGGCCCCTTCCGACGGCATGACTGCGGGCGGTATCTTCCCTGCGATAGTGGGTACCCTCCTGCTTATGCTCGGCAGCGCCATTGTGGCCTTCCCGGTCGGTATAATGAGCGGCATCTACATGAACGAATACGCGTCGAGAGGGTGGGTGGTGAAGTTCATCCGCCTGATGACCAACAACCTGAGCGGTGTCCCTTCGATTGTCTTCGGACTTTTCGGCATGGCGCTGTTTGTCAAATACCTCGGCTTCGGGGACAGCATCCTTGCAGGTTCCCTCACGCTGGGGCTCCTTTCTCTCCCGCTAGTCATCCGTACCACAGAGGAGGCCCTTAAGGACATCCCGGCGGGTATCCGTGAGGGGAGTCTGGCCCTCGGGGCCACCAAGCTCCAGACCATCTGGAAGGTGGTGCTCCCGATGGGGATGCCGCGCATAATCACCGGGCTGATCCTTTCCCTCGGCCGTGTTTCCGGGGAGACGGCCCCGATCCTGTTCACTTGTGCGGCCTATTTCTTCCCGCAGCTGCCTGCGTCAATTTTTGACCAGTGCATGGCCCTTCCTTACCACCTGTATGTGATTTCCACCAGCGGCACGGACATCGAGGCACAGCAGCCGATAGCGTATGGTACAGCCCTGGTGCTCATAGTGATAGTGCTGGTCATAAATCTTCTGGCGGGTGTCCTGCGCCGGCATTTCGAGAACAGGCTGAAGATGAAATGACCCGGCATCTGCATCCCGGGTATGGCGGAGGGTCTGTCAATTGAAAAGAAAAACAAACATAAAATGGAAAAGATAGAAGCAAAAGACGTCAATTTCTACTACGGCAGTTTCCATGCCCTCAAGGGAATTTCCATGGAGATACCGCAGAACAAGGTGGTTGCTTTCATCGGCCCTTCCGGTTGCGGCAAGTCCACTTTCCTGCGTCTGTTCAACCGCATGAACGACCTGATTCCCGGAGCGAGGCTTGAGGGGGAGATCTGCATAGACGGGAAGAACATTTATGCCCCCGGTATCCAGGTGGACGAGCTCCGCAAGGAAGTCGGCATGGTCTTCCAACGGCCGAACCCTTTCCCGAAAAGCATCTTTGACAATGTGGCTTACGGCCTGCGTGTCAACGGTATCAAGGACAAGAGTTTCATCGCGCACCGTGTCGAGGAGGCTCTCAGGGGCGCCGCCCTCTGGGAGGAGGTCAAGGACAAGCTGAACGCTTCCGCCTATGCCCTCTCGGGAGGACAGCAGCAGCGTCTGTGCATAGCCAGGGCCATGGCGGTATCCCCGTCCGTCCTGCTGATGGACGAGCCTGCTTCGGCGCTCGACCCTATCTCCACAGCCAAGGTCGAGGAGCTTATATGCGAGCTCCGTAACGAGGTGACCATCGTCATCGTCACCCACAACATGCAGCAGGCTTCCAGGGTGAGCGACAAGACGGCTTTCTTCTATATGGGGGAGATGGTCGAATACGACGATACCAAGGTGATATTCACCAACCCCCACAAGGAGGCTACCCAGAACTACATCACCGGAAGGTTCGGTTAACGGGCCGGAAGGACAATCCAGGGAATCTTCCACCGTATCTTCCCATAAGGAAGGGACAGTTTGGATTTTTATTATTAACTTCGTCAAAAACAATACAATACCATGGTGAAATTCGTCGAGTCCGAGCTTGCCCAGCTCAGACATGAAGTCGACCAGATGTGGACTCTGGTCTATAACCAGATGGAGCAGGCCAGGGAGGCTGTCCTCAATCTGGACCGTACCATAGCCCGGCAGATTATTGTCCGCGAGCGCAGGGTGGATGCCTTCGAGCTGAAGATAGACAGCGATGTCGAGGATTTCATAGCCCTTTATACACCGGTGGCGGTGGACCTGAGGTTCACCCTGTCCATGCTCAAGATCAACAGTGACCTGGAGAGGATAGGGGACTATGCTGACGGCATAGCCCGTTTCGTGCGTGACTGTCCTGTGGATGCCCTTGACCAGGAACTGATAGAGAAGCTGGAGGTGAAGGAAATGTTCGCCATCGTGCTCAGGATGCTCGGCGACCTGCAGCAGGCCCTCAGGGACGAGGACCCTGTGAAGGCGACATCGGTACTTTCACAGGACGACCAGCTGGACCGTATCAACAAGGCTTCCGCCGGTATCCTGGCCGGATATGCCGCGGCACATACGGATGCCATCCCGTTCTGCCTCGGTTTCGGCGGGGTGTTCCGCAAGCTGGAGCGCACCGGCGACCATCTTACCAACATCGCAGAGGAGATAGTTTTCTATATAGATGCCAAGGTCCTCAAGCACAACGATTCCCAGCAGGAGGACCCTGCACGGCAGGCTTAGCCCGCACCGGGCAGGGATGCCCGCGTTGCATTACGACCGGCTGATCTGCAGCCCTTTGTCTGAAAGGCTCATGTCCACGAACCTGGCGTTGCCGCCGGACGGGGTGGATGTGAGTATTTTTTTTATCCTCACAGCGGCTTCCGGGTCCTTGGCCACTATGTACAGGTAGCCGCCTCCGCCTGCCCCTGGCAGCTTGTATCCTGACGCATAGTCCTTTATGCGGTCTATAAGTGCTTCCACTGCAGGAGGGTTCGTCCCCGGGTCAAGTGCCTTGTTCTGCTCCCAGCTTTTCCCTGTCAGGCGGCCGTATTCGCTGAAGTCCCCCTTAAGTATGGTTTCATACATGTCGAGAGCATGGGCGTTCATCTCGGAAAGGAGACGGAGGTGGCTCCCGCTGTTGAGGAACATCCTCCTTACAATCTCGGCAAGGATGCCCTTGGCTGTACGGGTAATGCCGGTGTAGTACAGCAGGTGGCAGGCCTGGTATTCAGGCTGGGTGAAAAGGTATTCGGGAAGCCATTTTACGGCAGGTGTCTGTCTCAGCCCCTCTGCGGTCTGCAGAAGCTTGACCCCGTGCAGGACTCCTCCGTACTGGTCCTGCCAGCCTCCTCCTGTAGTCAGGAGCTGTTCAAGGATGAGGGTGCGGTTCCCGATCTCGCTCTTGTCCCAGGCCAGGCCGCAGAAGTCCGACAGCGCTCCAAGGACAGTGGCTGCGAGGATGGAGCTCGTGCCCAGACCGGACCCGGCCGGTATCGCCGCCAGAAGAGTGACCTCTATGCCGCATCCGAAATACTTGAGCTGGTCTTCCAGAGACTTGAAGCGTTCTGCGGAGAATTCCGGGATGAATCCTGCCAGTGCCAGCGCAGCTTTAGGGATGGAGAACGGGGAGCCCACTTTCCTGTAGTCCTTCAGCTCCTCCCACGTACTTACCGTTTCCATGGCCCCCAGGTCGATGGACCTCATCGTTATCCTGAATTCCGGGGACGGTTTCACATATACCTGCAGCGGCGGCTGCCCGTTCAGTTCGATGGCAAGATTCACTACTGAGCCTCCAGAATAAAGGCAATACGGCGGGGTGTCTGTCCATCCTCCGGCAAGGTCTATCCTTACCGGGCTTCGTCCCCAGACAATCTGGTCGCGGTACACGTCCAGCCGTGGAGACTGCTTCTCCGCCAAGACGGTGTCTATGAGACCTTCCCTGAGAAGGCTGAATGCACGTTTTTCATAGGCTTCATACCCTGCATCTCCTCTGAGTCTCGTCACATGGGAGCGGAACATGCTGTCCTGTATGCGCTTCATCAGCGGGGCCGTGTCAGGGAGCGGGGCAGGGAGCGGGATGTTCTCCTGGGCGAATTCAGATGCCGCGTCCGCCAGGTCGAGCTGGTAGAATACGCTTTTCCCGTAGTTGGCTGCGAGCATGGGCCAGTTCTGTCTCCGGAATTCCTTCCTCTGGGCGAAAAGCCTCCGCAGGTCGGCCGTGTCTGAAATCATGTTGGCGGATATTTTCCCGGCAGCCTCCCATATCTTCCGTCCTTCTGCAAGATCCGGTTCGGAAACCATCCAGCGTATCACGGTGCCCAGGCTGTCAGTGTCACCGCAGACCGGGAATATCATGGCGTTCTGTATGTCGCCGCATTCCGGCAGGGTGACCCCGCGCTCTGCCGCCCATTCTGTCACCGGGCGTCCCATGAAAAGAGTCCTGCTGTCGGATGTGCTGCCCTTGAAAGGGTCGTTGAACCCGTAAGGACGTGCAGCCCAGGAACTTTTCCCCATAGGCACGACATCGATGCATACTCCCGGAGGGATACTCAGTGTCCAGTCGTTTTCCGGGACTCCTGTGATGAGATGATGGTCGGACAGGGTCCACTTGCTTCCAATGAAACTGTTTTCAATCCACAGTTCTGAGTTGTCCGATGTGAGCGGCTTGTTTATTACAGCATTCTGTACGAACATTGCCGGGTGTGGCTTTATGGTCTTCTGCATTATCATCCTCTGGTCGTTTACCAGGTTCTGTACTGCGAGGGTCGATGAAATCAGTTCCCTGCTTGTCCCGTAATGGTAGAATTCCCCGCCAGGCAGCGGCAGTATGGCCACAGTCAGGGCATTTAGCTCATTGTCTGTGATTTTCGGGTGCGCACCGAGTGCAAGACCGAACTCGGAGTAAAGGTCGTATTCTTTAAGGGATTGTCCGTCAGGTGTGTAAGAGTTCTTGACCAGGAGCCTTACCGCTTTGTCGCTCAGCAGCCAAACCCCGACATCCATCATGAAGAAGTGTGTCTCGGTCAGTTCCCCCAGGGTTTTGAGCGAAGGTTTCTGGAGCATGAAGTCGAGCTGGTCCGGGGCATCTCTCCTGGTAGCGAACACCCCGTGTCTTGTGGCCAGGGTAGGGTCGGCCCAGAGTCCGTAGCACACCACGTCAGCCTCCGGTATGCCCTGCAGCGGCTCCTTGGCACGGAGATACACATCTCCGCTTGCAATCAGGGTATGGAGCGTCTCCGGCGCCTTCTCCATTATCTTTTCATACAGCGGAAGCTGCAGTGAGAGCAGGTCTTGTGACAGCTTCTGTCCCCTGGCCCATCTGAAAACAGGCACCGGGGTGAGAATCTTGCCTGAAGGTGCGTATGCCGGGAGCCTGCGGCCCTGTCCTCCGGCATGAAGCAGGATCCGTTTCTCTTTCCCTATCCATTCTGCAAAATCCTTCAGGCTTTCATCCGCCTTCTGGATTTCCTGTGTCCCCTGCGTGCCCCGGATTTTCCTTATGCCCTGCATCTCCGTCCTGCGGCAGGACTCGAGCAGCCATGTCGTGCCCCCTCCGGACCCAAGGCGGGCACCTTCCGGGTCTGAAGTGCAGAACCATTCTGCAGGGTCGCACTTTGTTATCTCATGGAAACATCCGACCAGGTTCGGCGGAAGGGAAAGTAATTTCTTCATTGTATTATAAGGTAGATTCGGAAACTATTTTTGTATAAATCCAAAAATAGTTTATAAAATTTATATATGAAAATTTCGGTGCAGATTCTGAGAGGATGGTTAAATTTAGAACAGCACTCTAAATTCTCCAAAATATTTGTATTACAGGCTAAAAGGCCTTAAATTTGTATGGCACGGACGCCTTGAAGTCCGGAAACTTGACTATGGAACCTGTTTACATGCATCTGTCGAAGCCCTCCGGGCTGCTTCCGGAAGGGGTCTCCCGTTTCTGGGGAGCCCCTGACCTTCCCTCAGGCTGCAGATACCCTTGCTATATGGATGATGCAGGTGATGAATACCCGTATTTTTTTGTATGCCAGATAAACCTGGGCGAATTCGCCCCGTATGACGTTGGAAGCATGCTCCCGCACGAAGGGATGCTGTATTTTTTCGCCAAGATAGACTGTTATGCCGGCTACGGCGATGCAACGGAATGTATCGGCGGGAGCATAAGCGGCAGTGATGCGGTCAGGGTAGTGTATTCCCCTTCGTGTGAAGGTCTTAAAGAGGCGGTCCTGGAGGATGGACACCTCTTCCCGTGCTTTCCTGGACCCCTCCGGATACATTTCAGCCATGAGCCCGGGGAGCTTCTGGATGAACATGCTGTCTTCGCTTCTCCGGTACACCGTCCGTGGGAGACGTGGGACCCTCCTTTTGAGGACTGGATGATCCTGCTGCAGGTCGATTCTTTCGAAGGTGAGGATTTCTCCCTGAATTTCATGGATACAGGAGTGCTCGATTTCCTTATTTCCCCTCATGACCTGGAAAAATCCGATTTCAGTGACGTGAGGGCCATTGTGCTTTCTTCCTGAAACTTATGGCTATGAAACGTATACTGCTCATCCTGTCTTTCCTGGCAATATCTTTTCTGCAGGTTCATGCGCAGACAAGATACCTTGTCAATGTATTGTCCCCGGTGGATTCCTATGCATACAGGGCCTATAAATATACAGGAGGGAATTCTCCTGCAATGAATCTGGCCGGAGGCCTGGACTGGCATGCCGGATTTACGATCGGAAGTACCCTCGCACCTTATGTGCCGGGGCATGCCAGCTTCCGTCTCGGGGGTGAGTATGAATCCATAATGTTCGTCCTGGGAAGGATATACGATCCGGAGTCGTTCGACAATGAACCGGCTGTCGTCACCGTGTATGCCGACGGCAGGAAGATAGCGGATGAGATAGTGCGCAAATACGATGTGCCGCGCCGGATGACGCTTGACATAAGCGGTGTGGATGAACTCGAATTCGCCATAGTCAAGGGCGAAGACGATATAGGGTTTGCGGAAGTCAGCCTGTGGAAGGAAGGGGAGACACCGGTAGAGACTGGCAACCCGGTGACGGCTCCTGCGCAGGAGACATTCCTTGTGAAAGACCTGGAGCCGTACGCCCAGTACAACCATTTCTGTGTTTCTCCGGAGGCGGAGCACAAGACTGTCTATGTGAACGGGACCGGATACCATTACGGACTTGTCTGCAACATGAATATGGCCCTTATAGGGGTACAGGAAGGGGCTTCATATTTCAACCTCCGCGGCAGGTTCGGGACATTAAGCCTCCTTGCCGGCCCTGTCGACAATGACAGGAGCAGCGGCGGGAAAGGATGGATAACCATAAAGGCGGACGGGAAGATCATCCACGAGCTGGAAATTTCCCAGACGGATATAGCCAAGCGTATTGTGTTGGATGTCAGTGGATGCCAGCAGCTGTCAATCCATACGGAACAGTCTGACCAGAGCATGTATGCCGCTATAGTTGATGCCGTACTGTATCCGGAAGGGGGCTTTGGCCCGGAGGCGGACGCTGCTGTCCCGGAGGATATAAATCCGAGACTGAAATCCCTGCCTGATGTATGCAGGCTGGTTTCCAGCATACCCCCTTATGCGGTCGGCGGGCAGATTGAGCATCAGGTATATGACGGGAAATCCGACCATATAACGTTCTCTATGGGCGGTACCAGGTTCAGCGAAGGGTTCATCCTGTATGAAAAGGCCGATTTCTGGAATGACAATATCGTTTCGTATGCGGTATTCGATCTCGGCAGGGAGTTCGACTATGTGAGTTTCACCGCCGGTTATGTGGGCAAGAGCTGGGCGATGACAAATGACGTGATAAGGGTCTATGCCGATGACAGGCTTATCCTCGAGGAGCCTATGAAAGCGACTTATCCGAACAAGCATTTCACCCTCCCTATAGGCAAATGCAGGAAGCTCCGGTTTGAAAACGGAGGGTCGGGGAACCTGGATGTGGGGGCTTACGGTATTGCAGATATTGTGGTTTACAGGGGAGAGCCTGTCGAAAACGATCTTTTTGTACATCCGGTGCCGGAGTGCCCGTATGAGACGGACCTGATAGACCTCGGCGCTCCTTACATTCATTATGTCTCGACAAAGGAGGACGAGCGGGACAAGATATTCTATGACGGAAGTACCCAGAGGAGATATTTCGAAATGCCGGACGGGACACGTATCAACAAGGGTTTCATGCTCCAGACCAGTGTACATTTTTCTCTTGACCATGGCGTCCTGTCCGGGACGGACAATGCAATGGCGGGGGCCATAGGAGGTGCGGCTGTAGGTTCGGCGTTCGTCGCTGCAGGTGCAGCTGTCGGCGGGGCCGTTGTAGGGAGTACACTAATAGGTGCGGCATCGTTGCTGATGCTTGCGGCAGGAGGGACTGCCATAGAGAATTCATGTGCGGCGTTCAATACATACGGGCAATACAACAGCCTGACTTTTACTGTCGCCTGCTACCGTCCGTTCTCGGAAACCCCGTCCGATTATAAAGAAACCCTGCTTATCGGAGCCGACCAGAAGGTCGTTGCCGAACTTACCGTATATGAGACAATGGAGCCGCAGACTGTCACGGTGCCTGTCAACGGGTGCGGACAGCTCATGTTCTGGCTTGCAAATACGAACAATACTTCCGGGCAGTACGTTTTCTACGATATAAGGCTGACGAAAGATGTCCTGGCTCTGGATATCCCTAAGGCGTCCAGGCTTTCCAGGAGCGTGGTTACTGAACCTCCCCATACGGACAAAAGTATAGGTGTCCAATGGAAACGTCCTGATTTTTCAGGTTCGCAGAATGTGGATTCGTACATATCCGGATGTACTGAAGCGTATTCCAGGACTGTCCTGCTCATAGAGGATACGGACCCGGCATACAAGATATACACTACTTATCTTGAGACCTCGACAGGGGAGATATGCAAGGCCATATCCATAAAAATAGATGATGAGGACAAGCTCAACAATGGCGACTATATCGATATCCCGCAGAGGTACCGGGCCTGCCTGGAGGAGATGAAAAGGCTGAGGGAACTGGATGTGGACCTGGTAAATCTGGGACTTGCCTATGTGAATGCAAACCTTGGGCTGCCGGAACTGGGCTTAAGGGCCATAGCGTACGGTAAGGTCCTCAAGACATGCAGGGAGGTCGTAAAGGAATGCAGTGCTGCCGTGAAGGCCATGAAGGAGGAGAAGCAGGCGGAAATCGATATGCTCGGTTCTTGGCTCGGGAATGTCTCTGTCGTGGACGGGATCAGCAGTACGCAATATACTGTACTCCTTCCTCTGATGCCCGGGGAAACCCCGCCGTCAGACCAGCTGCAGCTGCTTTCAGGATTCGATGTCAGATAATGGGCGCACCTCCCTTGCATCTCCGGATAAAGAGGAAGACCTGTGCATGGTTTCATCGCCGGTGCCAGTCCATTACGGCTGCAAACTGTCCTGTGAAATAGATGTACGCACCGTCCTCTCCCGGCGGGGCCGGCCAGAACCGTACCGGCTTTACAGCAATGCCCGGCCCGGGATGAGTTTCAGGGAAGCCTGTCATCAATGCTGACGGGAGGGATATGCACACCTGCAGTAAGGAACTTCTGATAACATCTTAATCATCAGTATATTGCAGAGATGATGCAACTGCAGGTGTAACACTTTGCGACACACCTGCAGTGCAAGAACGGCATTGCAGGGCCATAGATGGCATACAGGTCACTGCAGGTGTGCATTGGAATGTCCCACCTGGAAACAGTCTATCCCCGGAACACTCATATTGTCAACGACTTACATAAATCACTCTACTGCAGGTGTGCAGACCTTCATTTGCCAGCATATTTCCTTTTCCGGCGTGTGTTTTCTGATTGCCCCGCCAGATAACCCATACTGCCCTTTTCAAAACAGCTTTTAAAATTTCCGGTCCTTTCCGGACATCGACTGGAATTTAGTTTAATTTTGTACCGGATAACTCTTCCACAGGAGCGTGCAGGAAGATTGTGGTGATGAACAGACATGAATTGTCATTTCGACCGAACAAAGTGAGTGGAGAAATCTGTAGAAGGAATTAACAGATCCCTCGGCTCTGCTCGGGATGACAAAAAAATGCTCGGGATGACGAAGGGACACCCGGGATGACAGGAATTCCGGTCATAAATGATAAAATATTGATTTTTAGGATAATATTGTTAAACATAAATTCGTCGAACTGACGTTAATTATTGTGATATCATGAAAAGAGTCTTTTTATTGTCCATGCTGGCCATGGGCCTTGCAGCGGGTGCTTATGCACAGGATGAGGCCAGGCTGCTCAGGTTTCCGGCCACGAACGGGACTGACGTGGTGTTCTCGTATGCCGGGGACCTTTACAGCGCCCCATTGGCAGGAGGTGAGGCAAGGCGCCTGACTTCACATGTCGGGTATGAGATTTTTCCTCGCTATTCTCCTGACGGAAAATATATTGCCTTTACCGGCGAGTATGACGGTAACCGTGAGGTCTATATTATCCCGGCGGAAGGCGGGGAGCCGCGCCGCCTGAGCTGGACTTCCACCAACCCGCGTGATGACGTGGGCGACCGCATGGGGCCCAACAATGTGGTGCTGACCTGGTCCCCTGACGGGAAGGTGGTCTACAGGAACCGCATCGGGGACGGGTTTGCGGGCAAGCTCTGGAAAGTATCCCCTGAGGGCGGAATGCCTGAATGCCTGCCCCTGCCTGAAGGCGGGTTCTGCAGCTTTTCTCCTGACGGGAAGAGAATGGCCTACAACAGGGTGTTCCGCGAGTTCCGTACATGGAAATATTACCGTGGCGGCATGGCGGACGACATCTGGATTTACGACCCTGCCGCGAAGAAGGTAGAGAACGTCACTGACAATGTGGCCCAGGACATCATCCCGATGTGGATCGGGGACGAAATCTTCTTCATCTCCGACAGGGACAAGACGATGAATGTATTTGCCTATAATACAAAGACCGGGACTACGGAGAAAGTGACCGGATATACCGACTATGATGTCAAGTTCCCGAGCACGGACGGCAGGACGATTGTCTATGAGCACGCCGGGTATCTGTACCGTCTCGACCCTGCGACCCGAAAGAGCGAGCGGATACATATCACTCTCAATGCCGAGAATGTGTATGCCCGCAGCGAGCTTCGCCATGTGGCCGGGGACCTTACTGCCGCAGGACTGTCCCCTGACGGGAAGCGTCTGGCGGTGACGGCCCGCGGCGAGGTGTTCGATGTGCCTGCCGGGGAGGGCGTCACCAGGAACATCACCAGGACCCCGGGAGCCAACGAGCGCGGGGCCGACTGGAGCCCTGACGGCAGGTACATAGCCTACATCTCGGACAGGACAGGGGAGACAGAGGTCTATCTACAGCCTTCGGAAGGAGGTGACCCTGTGCAGCTTACAGATGGCTCTGACACATACATACGCAGTCTTGTATGGAGCCCTGACAGCAAGAGCCTCATCTACACGGACCGCAAGAACAGGGTGGTGTCCGTGGATGTGGCCACAAAGGAGAAAAAGACCCTGCTCCAGAACCCGGAGGGCGAATTCTTCGATGTGTCGTTCTCTCCGGACAGCCGCTGGATCACTTATACCAAGCCGGCTTCCAACGATTTCTCGGTAGTCTATGTATACAATCTTGCCGACGGCAAGGAATATCCTGTGACCGAGAAATGGTACAATTCATCTTCACCTGTATTCAGCACCGACGGCAGATACCTCATATTCGAGTCCGACAGGGACTTCAATCCGGTTTACGGACGGCTGGAGTGGAACCATGTCTATACCCGCATGGGCGGGATATATCTGGCTATGCTCCGGGAAGACATACCTTCACCGTTCCTTCCTGAGGACGAGGCGGTGAGTGTGGCCGGGGAAAACAGTGGGGACAAGGCGGCTGCCAGCGGCGCGGACTCCGGGAAGAAGTCCGGCAGGAAGCATGAGGAAAAGGCCTCTGATGCGGAGTCCGGAGAGTCCGGGGTGACTGTCACCATAGACCCAGAAGGGCTTCCTGGACGTATCGTAAAGCTGCCTCTTTCCGCCGGGAGCTATTACAACTTTTTCAGCGACGGCAGATGCGTATGGTACTTCGGTGGCGGCTCCACCCATGCGTATGACCTCCAGGCTCATGAGGACCGCACTATAGCCCAGGGGGCTGTGATGGCCACTGTTCCAGGGTCTGACAATGTCCTCTACATGAAAGGCCGCAGCCTCTATACAGGCAAGCTCGGATCCTCGCCTGCATCGCTCGAAAAGCCTGTGGATCTGTCGGATATGGTCGCTCCAATAGACTATGCCATGGAGTGGGCGCAGATTTTTGACGAGGCATGGAGGGCCTACAGGGACGGCTTTTATGTGGAGACAATGCACGGAGTCGACTGGAAGGCCATAAAGGAGAAATACGCAGTACTGCTCCCTTATGTGAAGACCCGTCTTGACCTGAACTATGTGATAGGGGAGATGATCGGCGAGCTTGCCTGCGGGCATGCTTATGTCAACCCGGGCGAATACCCTAAACCTGAGCGTGTCATGATGGGGCTGCTCGGAGCCGGACTGAGCCGCGACAAGAGCGGGTTCTTCCGCATCGACAGGATTCTCCCAGGTGCGCCTTACAGCGAGAAACTCCGTTCCCCACTGGCAGAGCCTGGTATGGAAGTGTCTGAGGGCGACTATATTATAGCTGTTGACGGAGTTTCTGTCCTGACAGTGGACAATATCTACAAGCTCCTTGTCGGTAAGGCCGGGGTGCTCACGGAGCTGACTGTCAATTCCCGTCCTTCTGCCGAAGGCGCCCGCAAGGTGGTGGTGAAGCCCGTGGACAACGAATACCCTCTATATCACTACGCCTGGGTGCAGGACAATGTCAGGCGTGTCGAGGAGGCCACCGACGGCCGTGTGGGCTATATCTACATCCCGGACATGGGGCCTGAAGGCCTGAACGAGTTCGCCCGCTACTTCTATCCGCAGCTCGACAAGGAGGCCCTTATCATTGATGACCGCGCCAACGGCGGCGGGAATGTCTCCCCGATGATCATAGAACGCCTCCTGCGTAAGCCATACAGGATGACAATGTACAGGACATCGTCTAAGACCGGGACCATCCCTGATGCGACCCAGTACGGGCCTAAAGTCTTGCTGGTCAACAAGTATTCGGCTTCGGACGGGGACCTGTTCCCGTGGAGTTTCAAGGCCAACGGCATAGGTACCGTCATCGGGACACGCACCTGGGGCGGAATAGTCGGCATCAGCGGCTCTCTCCCGTATATGGACGGGACCGACATCAGGGTGCCGTTCTTCACGAACTACGATGCCGCGACCGGGGAGTGGATTGTGGAGAATCACGGTGTGGACCCGGACATCCTGATAGACAATGACCCGATACTCGAGCAGTCAGGAGTGGACCAGCAGCTCGAGAAGGCCATCGAGGTAGTCCTGGAGCAGCTGAAGGACCGCAAGCCTCTGCCTGGAGTCCCTGCACCGAGGACTCTCAAGGACCTGGGCGTGGAGTGACGGAATCCGGTTTTTTGCCACACCCTCCGGGAACTTCAGATGGTCCCGTTTAGTTACACACCTTAATGGGGCTGTGTCAAAATGAATGTTTTGATGCAGCCCCATTTATTTTAATGCATTAAATTTACCGCTATCCCGATTCCGTTCCTTTGTGCCCCTATCGAGATTGATGTCCTTGCATACTGGCGCTCATGGAGGGAGTTGCATCTGTCGATGATCCTGTCCATCCTTTTGGCCGATTTTACATAGATGACTGATCCTGCACACAGTCCGGCGATGCCTGCAAGCGCTGTCAAGGTCCCTGTGTATACCATGACGAGCGGGCCGGGCTTCATGGTATCGGTATCCTTGTTGTCATAATAATGGGAGTACCATACGGCTCCAGCCGTTGTCAGTGCAGCTCCTGCGAATGTTGCGCCGCCTGATGCAATCAGGACTGTCTTTCCTGTGCGGAACCTGCGGCCGGCTTCTGCCCATGCCGATGCCGTTTCCCTGCCGAAACTCTCCCTCAGCAGGATTTCCGCCGATTCCGGTGACAACTTCTTCCCGTCGGTTACGAGATTCTTTCCGTCCCTCTCCATCAGGATTCCCCCGTCCTGGATATATTGCCCGTGCATTGACGCGGCAGAGAGAATAAGGCACATGATGAGCAAGGCTGTGTGTTTCATGTCTGCTGTTTTTTAGATTCACCAATGATGCACGTATGCCGGATTGTGTTGCATCCCATGAAAAGGCAAAATTTTTTTGTGAAAAATTTAAACTGCTTCTAACTTTGGAGGCCTGGATTGGAAGAAATGAAAGAGAAACATACAGTAGATATGCGGGAATGGCCGAGGAGCGACCATTACCGTTATTTCGGGGAGCTTGACGACCCGTATTTCGGCATTACCGCGAAAGCGGATTTCACCTCATGCTACATGCAGGCGAAGCAGGACGGAGGGTCATTTTTCCTGTATTCCCTCCACAAGATACTGAGGGCGGTGAATGCCGTCACCGAATTCCGTTACAGGGTCGAGGACGGGAAGATTGTCCTGTATGACCTTGTGGGGGCAAGCCCTACGATCGGCAGGGAGGACGGGAGTTTCGGTTTCGGCCTTTTCGAGTATTATGAGGACAGGGGGCAGTTTGTCACTGAGGCGGAAAAGGAGATCGGCAGGGTGAAAGCCGCTTCCGGGCTCTATCTCGGGGAAGGAGAGGCAAGGAACGACCTTATCTATTATTCTTCAATACCGTGGCTTGACTTTACGGACCTGAAGCACGCCGGAAGGATGTCCAAAGGCCAGTCCATTCCGAGGATATCCACTGGAAGGCTGGTCCCGGTCGAGGACAAGCTCATGATGTCCGTGTCGGTCGAACTGAATCACGGCCTTGCGGACGGCTACCACGTGGCGCAGTTCTTCAGGCTGCTTAACATGCTGTAAAAGATATTCATATGCAACAGGGTACAGATTTGAAAGATACCGTCAGGGTCATTGCGTTCGATGCCGATGACACTTTGTGGGAAACGCAGACTTTTTTTGACAGTGCCGAGGACAGGCTATGCTCCATTCTTTCGGACTACGGTGATCCCCAATATATAAAGGCCGAACTGTTCAAGATCGAGACTCAGAATATGGATGAACTGGGGTACGGTGTCATGGCGTTCACCCTTTCCATGATAGAGACTGCCCTTCGTCTCAGTTCGGACAGGATTCCGGCGGCAAGGATAGCGGAAATATATGACATAGGACGTAACCTGCTGAGAATTCCCGCCACACCTTTCCCGGGAGTGGCAGACACTCTGGAGAGGATTGCCAACTCGCACAGGTACAGGATGATAGTCGTAACCAAGGGCAATATGCTTGACCAGGAGAACAAGGTCGGACGTTCCGGTCTGAAGCAGTTCTTCGACCATGTGGAAATCGTCTCCGACAAGAATGAGAAGACTTATTCGGATCTGCTCAAGTTCTTGGATGTCAAGGCGGAGGAGCTCCTTATGGTCGGCAACTCCTTCAAGTCCGACATCGCCCCGGTCCTGGAAATAGGCGGCTACGGGGCCTACATTCCTTTCCACACCACATGGCAGCACGAAAGGACAGACGAGTACGACCATCCGAAGCTGTTCCGGCTCAGCGCCTTTCCGGATCTGGAGGGGCTGGTGCTGTAAAAGACTGGCACCCAAGTGCTTGAGGGTGGTTCCTGCACCGGAAACGATGTCAGTGGCCTCATCATTTATCCCGGGCAAGGCATATTGTCTCCAGGTCGTCCGGGACATGGACAGTGCCGCTGAAGTTGCGCCCGGCCTCGTCCCCGTAACGCTTCTTGCGCTCCTGCAGGCATGTGTCTTCAGTATGGTAGAGGACAAGGTTCCTGACATGGAGGCGCTCAGCAGTTGAGCCGGTGTCGAGGGCGGTGCTGTGGTTCTTCTCGTATGGCTTGAAGGTCTCCCTGTCTTCATACAGGCAGAAAGCCTCGCACATGAGCCAGTCGGCGTTTTCCACATAGCTGATGTTCTGCTCGTTGAAAGGTTCGTCCCCGAGGCATACGAGAGACTGTCCGTCAGACAGGGCAGTCCTGAATCCGAACTGCTTTTCCTTGGTGGACTTCACATCGAAGCATTCCATGGGGAAGGCACCGGCCTGGAATCTCTCCCCGTCATGCACTTCATGCATGAGTACGGTCTTCCCGATACATTCTGAATATTTCTTGTGCAGGGTCATGCGGCAGATGTCGGAGAGGACTTTGATGCTCTTGTCGTGCCCGTAGATATTGAAGACTCCGCTGTATTTCCCCTTGAGGATTTCCTGCATTATCACTCTGGTTACCCACACTGCACCGAGTATATGGTCTGTATGGGCGTGTGTTATGAACATGTCGTGGATGTCTCCCAGGCGGATGCCTGCTTTCTCCAGCTGCTGCAGTATGCCGTTCCCTCCTCCGGCATCGACCAGGAGCATCGAGCCGCGGTCTTTGAGGATGAAACAGGTGTTGTAGCATCTGGTCACAACGGCGTTCCCTGTGCCGAGCATGATGAGTTGAGGAGATTCCATGTGAAAAAGTTTCTTATGACGGCGCAAAGATAGTCCAAATCAGTGAAAATTTGTATAAACGGCCAAAAGACATTAATTTAGCCATCCGCTTCCTGTGAAGGCGACGCCAGAGCGCCGCTCTGGAGATAAAATATTGGTATAACCCGTCTGACTGACACTCGATATGAAGTACTTTTCCTTTTTGCGCCTTGCCGCCGTATGCGGTATTTCGGCCGCGCTTTTTTCCGGATGCTGCCGGCCTTCCACAATTGCAGATACCTATGCCGTTCTGGCCCCTTCATCATTCCCTGCGGATACAGATGCGTGGGAGCAAGTGGTGGCGGCTCTGCAGGAGCGGCATGATGCCGTTGTGCTCAGGTTCTCCGGCACTCCCGTGGACCTGAAGAATGAGCTGAGGGAGCTGAATCCGCGTTACGTGGCAGTGGTGGACTGTCCTGAAAATATCGGCAGGGACTATGTGATAGAGCTTAACCGTATGAGCCGCAGGATGGACGCTGACCCTTATGCGGATTTCCTCTGGGGCATAGTTACAGGATTTGACGCGGCTGCGGCCCTGCGGATGGTAGAGCATTCGGATGAGCCTATGACAATACGTACTGCCACGGCTACGATAAAGGAGCTGGAGTCCGGCAAATGGTTCGACGCTTTCGCGTTTGTGGACGACCACCAGGTGGGAATGTGCGGGGAAAAGAAGCCTGGAGAGGACTCGGTGACCTGCAGGGAGATAGCTTACAGAACGGACATGGCCGGGGCGAACGGGAGGATCAGGGAATTCGTCGGGAGGCGTTTCGGCAGCGATGTGCCGGATGTGCTCCGCCAGTTCCTTGAATACTATGAGTCATACGAGCCTGACCTGCTGGTGACGGCATCCCATGCCACCGAGAACAATCTCGAGATGCCAGGCTCCGTGGGGAACCTCCGCTGCCGTGACGGCCGTCTCTATGTGGATTATCCGGGGGAGCAGCGTCTCGTGAAGGAGCGTGACAGCAGGATGGTATATCTTCCTATCGGCAACTGCCTGATAGGCAACATGAACAATACGCGCGGCAGTATGGCTGCGGCCTGGATGGACAGCCAGCAGGCGGCGACTTTCGTCGGCTACGTCGTGACCACCTGGTACGGCCGCAACGGATGGGGCGGGCTGAAGTATCTGATAACCAATCCGGGGCGTTACTCTGTACCGGAGGCCTTCTATATGAACCAGCAGGATATGATGGCGCAGATGGCGTCGTGGAGCGACTCGCTTACTGTGGCCCCGTTCGACTATGACACTGATTATTTCCGCAGCGGCCCTGAGGCTCTTGCCGGCATGGCCGGCCCGCGCAGCCTGTCGGAGGAGGAGACTTTCTTCTGGCTCGGATTCTGGCATGACCGCGATGTGCTTGCCTATTACGGGGACCCGAAATGGGATGTGAGGATGCAGGAGGTGCCAGGCGAGACCGACTTCACCGTCACTTCCTCGTTCCGGAAGGCGGATCCGGGGAAGGACGGCGGGGCATCGCGCAAATGCGTGATAACCATAGAGACTTCTCCTTCGTTCAGCCTCCGCAGGATGCAGGGGGACGGATTCAAGCAGGAGCATGTCCTGGACCTCCCGTTCAGCTATTTCTTCCCTGAGAGGCTCAGGAATCCGCGTCTGCCTGAGAGCGAGTCCCGCAACATCGTAGTGGACGAGAACTTCCTCCTCATGTACAGTCCGGACTTTGAGCCGGGGATGAAATACACGGTAGAGGTCCTGTGTGACTGAATGCCTGGACCCGGACAAGGGGGATGGTGGAGCAGCGGGACACAGGCTGCCTGTCCTGTGGCGGCATCTACTGCCAGTCGTCAGTGCGGAACGGAAAGGCGGGGAGATTGCGTGAACCTGTAAGGTTGCCGGGACAGAAATCCCGGAAACAATACCTTACGGCAGCAGGCTTGTCCACAGCCTCCGAAGACACTTTCACGCACTTTTGTCCCGGCACGACAAAGGCTTCCGCCTTATGGAAAACCCTGTCCTCTCCGGCAATCTCGAACCCTTCAAGGCCATGCCACGGGCTAAAACCGTTGCGGTCGTTGTCAAAACGGAGCACAGCTTCGTTTCCGACAATCTCCATTTCCCGGAAGACAGGACCTTCACAGTCTATGCTGCCGAATCCGTATGTCCTGTTCAGGGCGAGCCATGCAAGCCTTTGTCCCACCTCCTTTTTGCGGCAAGGGTGTATCTGGATGTCCTCATAGGGATAAGCGAGGTCATTGGTGCAGACGATGCCGCTGTTCGGTATGCTTCGGGCCGCTTCGAACTGGACTTCCCTCAACAATGCTCCGGATATGCCTCCCTTTCTGTTCCCGTCATTGCTTTCCCCGTATCTGTACGGGACGAGCTCCACGAGATAGAACGGCAGTTCCCCCTGAGCCCAAAGTCCTCTCCAATGTGCGGCAAGAGTCTGCAGACGTGCGGCGTATGTATCATGTCTGCCGACATTGGTCTCCCCCTGATACCACAGGAATCCGCTGACGGTATAATTTTTCAGCGGGAATAACATGCCGTTATACATTACGAAAGGCGTGTGCGCATCCCAGTTCCAGCCTTTGTTGCCCTCGGCAGGTTCAGAAACTCTGCAGTCGATGTCAGGATAGCCTGAAACGATGTCCTCCGGAAGCCATCCTTCCAAAGACGAACCGCCCCAGCTGCAGGATATGATCCCTACCGGGACATTGAGTACTGCATTGAGTGCTTTCGCAAAATGATACCCTGCTGCGGAGAATTGTCCCGCATTTTCAGGACAGCATGTCTTCCATGAGCCGCCGACGGTGCTTTGCGGCGAAAGTGCGCCTGTTTTCGGTATGGAGACCATCCTTATGCCGTCATGTTTGCCCGAAAGGGCTATTTCTTCTGCGCTTCCCTCCACAGGGCAGTCCCAAAAGCCGTCGAGGGGCATTTCCATGTTCGACTGTCCAGAGCAGAACCACACTTCCCCTATGAGGATGTTGTCAAGTCTTATGGAATCGGATGCCTCCCGGAAATCCGTTTCTGTTATTCTGACCCGGTGCGGCATCATGGATCCGGCAGGAGTGCTTACAACCGCTTTCCATTTCCCGTCGCTGTCGCAGACTGCGGAAAATGTGCTGTCGCACCAGTCCGGACTGATGGCTATGCGTGATCCCGCTCCTGCAAATCCCCACATGTTGACCTCGGAATTCTGACGGAGAACCATATTGTCCCCGATGATTTCGGGAAGACGTATTTTTGCCGTAAAAAACGATATTGAAATAGGAATATATTAAAAATAAGCTACTTATAAGCATTTCTCAAAAAACGAGGTAATGA
>CALVDL010000030.1 GCA_944326305.1 uncultured Bacteroidales bacterium | reverse complement strand
GGCGGAGCGAAGCGGAGCCGCATGCCCCGACGGGGCTGTCACCGCAGGTGACTGGGGGTGGACAGACAGGATTTCTGTAGCAGGGCCCTTCAGGGCCGCACCGGAGCGTCAGCTAGGTTCCTGCAAGGGAACCGAAGCAGCGCAGGTGCCGGCGGAGCGAAGCGGAGCCGCATGCCCCGACGGGGCTGTCACCGCAGGTGACTGGGGGTGGACAGACAGGATTTCCGGAGGAAATCATTAACGTCAGAGTGACGGATTCCGGTCATAAATAATAAAATATTGATTTTTAGAATAATATTGTTAAACATAAATTCGTCGAACTGACGTTAAGGAATATTTGGTGACAATGATTTATTTTCCTATCTTTCGGTGAATTACGGAATTTAACCTATATAATCTCGAGCAAAAATACGGATAATCCATACCGGAAAGGCCCATAAAAATATTTTCGGAAAAATTCAGACTAATAACACTACCCTTTTATTAATCATTAAAACCAAATTATCATGCCACAGTTGAAAGAATTCCAGCAGCTCGAGGGAGAGCAGATCATCGAGCAACTCGAAGGAAACGCCTACAACGATTCACCGAATCCTTTCATCCAGCTGATGATGTTCTTCGTGAAGATTTTCTGGCTGATTCTCGGTATCCGGCTCAGGTCCTATCTCATCATCACCAACCTGCGCATCGTCAAAGTGGACAAGAAGACTCTCCTCTGGGGGATACTCCAGGGCGACACTGTCGTACTGACATTGAACAAGAGATCAATACAGTCGACAGGGTACGCAATGGCCACAAGCTGGCTCATCTTCAAGAAATACTACTTCATTCTTGAAAACACCAGCGGGACCATCAAGATCACATATGACGGGGACCAGGAAAAACTGGCCAAGGTATGCAACCACGTGGACAGGCTCGTGAGCTCTACCGGCCAGCATATAGCATAAGACGGCCCCTGCTGTCATTTCCTTCTTCCGGAACGCCTCCTGGAGTCCTTGTCTGACTTTTTCTTGGATTCCTTGATGGCCTTCCGGACTTTCTCTTTCCGGGCCTCCCTGTTACCCTTTGGAGGCCGGGACACCTGGAAGTCCTTGTCTTCCTTTTCCTCAAGGCCAGTCTCGACAAGCTCGTAGTCGAGGAGCTTCTGCTCGAGGTTGGTCTTCTTTACACGGATCTTCACCGGGTCACCGAGGTTATAGACCACCTTGCTGTGACGGCCCACTATCCTGTAGCGGTCCTGGTCGAATTCGAAATAATCTGACTTGATGTCGCGCAGGGCCACCATGCCTTCAATCTTGGTAGGCTCTATCTCCACATACATCCCCCACTCGGTCAGCCCTGAAATATGGCCCTCGAACTCGAAGCCCACCTTGTCCTGCATGAACTCCACAAGCTTGTACTTGATGCTGGAGCGCTCTGCCTCCGCAGCCACTATCTCCCTCTCGGAAGCGTATTTGCACTGTCCTTCGTAATAGTCCTTCTTCTGCGAAGGGGCCCCGTCCAGATACAGGGCCAGAAGCCTGTGGACCATCATGTCCGGATAACGTCTGATAGGGGACGTGAAATGGGTGTAGTATTTGAACGCAAGACCGTAATGGCCGATATTGTCTGTACTGTAGCGGGCCTTTGCCATAGTCCTGAGCGAAAGCAGCTCGATGACATCGAACTCAGGACGGTCCTTTGCCTTGGAAAGCAGCCCGTTGAGCTCCCTGGCGATTTCCTTGCCGTTCTCGGCAGGCCCTATTTCATAGCCGAAATTGTGCACAAACGAGCGCAGGCTGTCGAGCTTCATCAGGTTCGGCTCGTCGTGGATACGGTAGACGAACGTCTTTGCCTTTGATTTCTCGGCTGCCTTGGCGGCCTCCTCCTGTGTCATGCAGAGATAACCCAGCGAAGCTGACGGCGCGGCTGATTTCCTGCAGCCCTTGGCGACGAATTCCGCCACGCTCCTGTTCGCAAGGAGCATGAACTCCTCTATAAGCCAGTTGGCCTCCTTCGTCACTTTCTGGTAGACCCTCACCGGGCGTCCCTTCTCGTCCACCTCGACCTTCATCTCCGGCCTCTCGAAACTGATCGCCCCTGCGGCGAAACGTTTCTTGCGAAGCTTGGCGGCAAGCCCGTTGAGGACAAGTATCGCCTCCTTGAGGCTGTCCGGGATCAGGCATCCGGTCGTGACACCTTCCCCCATAGCGGATTCGGCATGCCTGTCAGCATTCTTGGCACGCTCCTCGGCCGCCTCCGGAGAAGCCTCCAGCACAGGGTCGGCTATCGGTCCATGCTTCCCGTCGGTACCTCCCCGCAGCTCCATCCGCATAGCCTTCTCCCCGGCATCTATCACCTGCTGGGCGGTCTCGTACGCGAACCTGTAGTCGGAGTTGATCACCGTCCTGCCGAACCACTGCGACACCACCTTTGCAAGCGGAGTGATCTCGAACACAGCCGAGAAACAGAGCTTCGGCTCGTTCGGGCGCAGGGAGCAGAGCTTGTTAGACAGCTTCTCCGGAAGCATCGGGACGGTCCTGTCCACAAGATAGACCGAAGTGCCCCTGTTGCGCGCCTCCTCGTCCACCACGGAACCGGGCCTGACATAATGCGTCACATCGGCTATATGCACCCCGACCTCATAGTTCCCGCTGTCCAGCTTCCTGAAAGAAAGCGCGTCGTCGAAGTCCTTCGCATCGGCAGGGTCTATGGTGAAGGTGAGCACATCGCGGAAATCCCGGCGTTCCTTAACATCCTTGTCCGTAATCACATCCGATATGTCATCGGCGGCATTCTCGACTTCAGGCTCGAAGCGGTATGGGAGCGAATATTCAGCCAGTATGGCATGCATTTCCGTGTCATTTTCCCCAGGCTCACCGAGCACATCCACCAGATGGCCTGTCGGGTTGGGGTCCTTCTTGTCCCACTTGTCGACAATAGCGGCGACCTTCATCCCGGAACGGACAGTCATCTCCTGTCTCCTGCCCTCGACGGTCTCATAGAGGTAGTTCACCGAAAACTGGTCATATCCGGTCCGCTTGAGGCTGCCGAGCATGTATTCAGGCTTTTGCGCATCATCCACAGATGACTGGGACCGCCCCTTTTTCCTGCGGAACCTGTCCGGGTCCTGGGAGACCACGGGAATGACTATGTCATATGGCATGACCCTGCTCTCCATCAGCACCCAGGCCTGGTCGCCCACCACATGCAGTATCCCGACGAACGGCTTGCGGGAGCGTTCCAGAATCTCAAGCACCTCCCCTTCCTTCCTCTGGCGGTCGGTCTTCTCCTTCAGGACTGCCACTCTGACAGTGTCCCCGTTCAGGGCGCCCCTTGTCCTGGAAGCCTTCACGAATATGTCATCCTCCTCCCCTTCAACTATAACAAACGCATATCCCTCCCTTGTCATCTGGACCCTTCCGGTGAACTCGGGATACACTTTCTTCTCCTTTTTTCTTCTATGACCGCGGTCCCTGCCGCCTTTACGCCTTCCGTCAACCATAATTTTCCTGTTTGAATTTACCCGAATGCGCACAAATTCCTATCTTTGCATGCGGTTTCGGGGATTGATATATAAATCCTACAAAAATACTTAATAATTGGGCCAATACAAAAGTTTAAGCACAAATATTGCAGCAATTATGACAGCCCGCCGCAGATTCCGGGCCATACCCCGGACGGGAAGGCGCTGACAGGCACACAGACAGAAAACATTGACAATAAATAATTTTACATTATGAATCAGAAAGTACTTCTAATGATCCTCGACGGATGGGGCGAGGGCAGACATGACTGGACCAATGCCATTTTCACACAGGGCGCACCCTATATCGATTCACTCCGTGAAAAATACCCGTTCAGCCACCTGCAGGCCTGCGGAGAGGCCGTCGGGCTTCCTGAAGGGCAGATGGGGAACTCCGAAGTAGGACACCTCAACCTGGGTGCAGGAAGGGTCGTCTACCAGGACCTCGTGAAGATCAACATGGCATGCCGCAACCACAAGCTCCTGGAGAACAAGGAGATAAAGGCAGCATACGACTACGTGAAACAGTCCGGGAAACAGCTCCACCTGATGGGGCTCACCTCCACCGGAGGCGTACACAGCTCCCTGGAACATGTATACGAGTTCCTCGCAGTGGCAAAACAGTACGGGCTGGAGAAAGTGTATGTGCACTGCTTCATGGACGGGCGTGACACCGACCCGAAGAGCGGGAAAGGCTTCGTGGAGGCCCTCGAGGCCAAGATGGCAGAGAGCACCGGCAAGGTGGCTTCAGTATGCGGCCGCTACTATGCCATGGACCGAGACAAGAGATGGGAGAGGGTCAAGCTCGCATACGACCTGCTCGTCAAAGGCGAAGGTGTGAAGTCCGCTTCAGCCACAGAGGCCATCCAGGCCTCATACGACGAGGGCGTGACTGACGAGTTCATCAAGCCAATCTGCATCACAGGCGCCGACGGGAACCCTGTAGGGACAATCCAGGAGGGAGACGCGGTGATTTTCTACAACTTCAGGAACGACCGCGCCCGCGAAATCACTTCCGTGCTCACACAGGAAGACCTTCCTGATTTCGGGATGAAGACCATTCCTCTCTACTACTGCTGCCTCACCCCGTATGACGACAAGTTCACCGGGCTGCATATCCTTTTCGACAAGGAAAATGTGCAGGAGACCCTCGGAGAGGTGGTATCAAAGGCCGGGAAACGCCAGCTCCGTATCGCGGAGACAGAAAAATACGCACATGTGACATTCTTCTTCAACGGCGGACGCGAGACACCGTTCGAAAATGAGGACAGAATCCTGGTGAACTCACCGAAAGTGGCCACCTACGACCTGCTGCCGGAGATGAGCGCACCAGAGGTTACGGAGAAG
The DNA here is from genome assembly GCA_944326305.1 of uncultured Bacteroidales bacterium. GTDB lineage: Bacteria > Bacteroidota > Bacteroidia > Bacteroidales > UBA932 > Cryptobacteroides. The sequence goes on along the minus strand of CALVDL010000030.1, from coordinate 29,285 downwards.
CTTGTCGAGGCCATCAAGACTGGCAAGGAAGACCTCATCATCCTGAACTTCGCCAACGGCGACATGGTGGGACACACCGGGGTGTTCCAGGCTATCTGCAGGGCCGTCGCAAGAATCGACCGCTGCGTCAAAGAGGTTGTGGAAGCTGCAATTGAACAGGGCTACGCCGTCCTTCTGACCGCAGACCACGGCAATGCCGACCACGCCTTCAACGCCGACAGCACACCGAACACGGCACACTCGCTGAACCCTGTGCAGTTCATAGTTATCAATGCAGGTGCAGAAAGCGTAAAGGACGGCAAGCTCGCCGACGTGGCCCCTACAATCCTCAAGATCATGGGCATACCCCAGCCTGCAGCCATGACTGGCGAGCCGCTGATATGATACAGCAACAGGATTAGGAGCAGGCTAAGCCTGCGCAGCTCCCCCCGGAGCGTAGGAAAGAAGAAAGGATGGCATCCCTTTTATAAAATAAGCGGTTGCGACGGAGTACCGGGGGATTGTACTGACGTTAGAAGGACGGGAGGACAATGTATTTGTCTGTCCCGTCCTTTTTGCATATTGAAGCAGCGATACTCTGCAGCGATTTTGAAAATCCCGGATATTTAGTTAAATTTGTTCAGTCATAAATCCATGAATCAGATGAGATACTTCATTCGGTCTGTAAAATACTTCCTCTATTTCACACTGATATTCGTAGTGATAATCGCCATCCTGGTATTCATCGGAGCGGCGGATGCCGACATTTCCACCATGTTCCGCGGAGGGTACAGTGCACTGTGGAAAATAGCGCTGCTGTTCGCAGTGATCAGCGCCATCTATCCGAGCGTAGGATTCATAAAGAAAGAGGCCGTGACAGCCGGGAGCTGGGAAGAAATCTCGGATGACATAAAGGACTTCATGTCCGGAAGGGGATATGTCCTGGAGTCCGAGGACACCGGCACAATGACATTCCGCAAAAAAGGAGTGGAGAGGCTGACAAGGATGTATGAAGACCGTATCACGCTTACGGCCAGGATCGGCGGCGTGGACGTGGACGGCATGAGAAAGGATGTGGTGAGGCTGGCCATGGGCCTCGAGAGCCGTTTCCGCAGGAGAGAAGAATAGTCCGGACGCAAATCCGGGATACAATAAATCTTTAAATTTTTCTGTTATGGATGATGATTTGAAAACCGTTGCAAGTTTTCCGGATCCGATGCTTGCGCACATTGCAGAAACAAAGCTGAAGGACAACGGGATAGAAGCCGCCGTATTCGGGGAGAACTCCCAGTTCCCTTCTATCCGCTACTCTGACGACAAGATCAAGGTAAAAGTCAATCCCGCCGACTACGAGCGGGCGTTGAGCATCCTTGAAGCTTCAGACAATGCCGAATAGAAATCTTCTCCGAAATAACGCTCTATAGGTTCGCGCAGGAATTCGAATACGCGGACCTTTTCTTTTCTGCCTTTTATGAAGGCATCCTTGCAGATATCCCACCGGTGAAGGTTCAGTGCCCTGAGACCGCTGCCGAGGACAGAGACACGTATCGGGTACAGCCAGCACGATATGGGCTTGCGGAAATCACCTTTCCCCTGGAACCAGCATTTCTCCATGGAGCAGAAGCAGTTGCCTTCCCCGTCGAAATGGGCATAGGCGCACTCCTCGCTGCCCGGCACCAAAGGGGTCACCATGTCCCCGTCCCCGTCTATTTCGAAAAAGCCCGTGGCGGCAACCCTGTCCCGTCCCTCCTGCCTCATCTCCGGGGAGAATATGGAGTAGTTCTTCTCTATGGCCTCCGCCTCGCATTCCTCAAGAGGGGCGCCGCTGTCCCCGATGATGCAGCAGCAGCCTTTGCACTTCCCGTAGTCGCAGGAGAAGTATTCTGTCAGTATCTCGCTGGATACCAGGCAGTCGTCAATCTGGATTATCGTATGGTCGTTTTTCATGTCATTTACGTTTAGGCCGGACTATGTATTCGACTTTCGTCCCGTTGTCCAGCGAATGGATAAGTTCCCGCACCATGTCGGGAGTCACGGCATCTATCTTTTCCTCGCAGCCGGTATGGAAATCCTTGCCGTAGATGACGCGCCATGACAATACGTCCATCCAGTACTCGGGATCCCCCTGCATATAAACGGCGGCATTCTTCAATGTCTTCTTATAAATGTCTATCTTTTCCTGTGGAATCCCCTCATCCGCAACGTCATCAATAGCGGAACGCACCCCGAACAGTGCCCTGACCGGCCTGAAAGGCTCCGTCCCGACAGCGAATCCCGCCGTATCGCAGGCCTCTATCCTGACAGCCATGCTGAGCCTCTCCGAAGGCACGACAGCGAAACTGTCCGACACCCTTATGGAGGCAGGTGTGCCGTCCAGGGCGGACACCACCGCATCATTCATGGCCATCGCTGCAACCTTAGAGGCCATGAAAGTCTGTGCATCAAGCTCGACCGACGCAGACATCACCAGATCAAGGCTGCTCTTCGGACCGTCTACAATATAGGTGGAGGCCCCGGAGACAGGCTGTTTTCCATAGCCGCGCTGCGGATATATGCGCTGTGACACAGGGAAGGCGCCGAGGAAGCTCTGCAGGGTCTTTTTCAGGACAGTCTCATTCAGGTCACCGACAATCACTATCACCCCGTCGTTGCATTTGGAGAACTGCTTTCTGAAATACCCGTCGGCAACCCGCTGCAGCCCCGGTTCAAGGCTTTCGGAAGACTTCAGTACAGAATATCTGAAATCAGGGCATATTATACTGTCTATCGCGACCATGCGCTTCTCATATCCGGTCCGCTCCTCGAGCCTGAGCCTTTCACACTGCGCATAATAGCCGAATGCCGTACTGTCGGCCTCCAATGCCGAAGCAGTCGCGCACAATACCTTCAGCAGAAACTGCAGCGACTCCTGGGCGGAAGACCCGGATATCCTCATATATGCGGGGCCCACCTCTGTCTCCATTTCGATATCCTTTGCAGCAAGCAGGGCATCCAGGTCCTTCCTCTCCATTCCGGCCACCTTATACAGCCCGAGCATGTCTGAAAAGAACGCGCCCTGGCCCGGCTCAAGACCCGGGACCGAAGAAAATCCGCCCTTCAATATCATCGAATACCAGAACCTTCCGCCTGCGGCAATCGGTTTGTATATGACCTTCATCCCGTTGGAGAAGGTCCAGAAAGACCCTCCGGATACATTCTCGGTCCTGCTCCGGGTTATCTTGCTCCTCCCAGCAAAGGCGTCGAACCTTGACGTGTCACCTATATTGAAATTGAAACCCCTGTCTCCTCCGTCCTCTCCGTCCCACGACCGCAGGAACCGGTCCCTTATATCATACGGACCGGAAACGGTGGTGTCTGTGAAGCACGTCAGGACAAGATTGTCCGTATTGCCCACTAAAGAAGAGGCGAACCTGTTGAAGAAGCGCAGGCCGGACGAGTCCGGAAGAGCGCTCGCCCCGAAAAAGCTGTACCTGTCGGAATCTGACACCACGGCGGAACCGTACAGGAACGAAGCAATGCATTTCTGCACATATTCCACGTTGCTTTTCTTGAATTCACCGGCCTTTTTCCTGAAGGCCATACCTGCAATATCCCTCGCCCATGCATATTCGTCTATCGACACACCGGAACGTGACATGTCCGACAGGGAGGAAGAAAGGACGGAAACAGCCTCCCGGGCCTTCTCCGGGACAGTGCCGAAAGAAACGGTAAATTTTTCGTCCCCTCCTTGCCTGGAACTGCCGCGGAATCCGCTCCTGACCTCCGAAAACGGGATTCCGGCCCCGTAGAACCTCTCTTCAAGACGTTTCTCCAGGATCAGGCCGAGCTCTGTGCCCAACTGCTCCGATACGTAAGGCAGGACAGTAGCGATATAGCTGTCCGGCACCCTCGGGAAAGAATATTCCGCCATGACATGCGCTATCTCCGCCCCCGGTACAGGCACATACCGGCATGAAAGGCTGTCTCCCGGAGTCCATGTGTAGAAACGCGGAGGGGCCTCGGGAGCTATGTCCGGGACAAAGAGTGAAAGGAGCTTCATCTTCGAAAGCATGGCGTCCCGGTCTATGTCGCCTGAAACTATTACCGCCTGGCCGCAGTCCACGGCACCATACGAGCGTAAGGCGGCACTGTACTCACGCGCCATGGAGAATGTCAGCAGGAACAGGGAATCGAGGAACTGTTCCCCCCTGTTGAGGTTGACCCCGGAAAAACGGAATGTCAGCGCATCGCCATCCATGCCGATATATCCACTGTCTCCGCCCTGCACCCCGTTGCACCTGAGGAACGAGACAGGCCGGGAGCCAGGGAAAAGATCTGTCGACAATAACGCCTTTCTCGCGACATCCAGAGCCTTCTGCCCCGGAATACGGACAACGCTGTCCGCCGCCATGGACGAATCCGCCGGCGCAGCGGCGAGCCGCCAGACAAGGGCGAAGTCGGCCATGCCTTTATGCGTAGGGTTCGAAACCAGGTAATACTGTATCCTGTCAGGCAGGCTCCCTGCCGATACAGAAGGGTCCGACGGCAAAGACGGGAGTTCTTTAGCTACTGATAATAAACCAGATAGCAAGACAGTAGCGATAAAAACGAATATTTCTGAAAATTTTTTCACCATATTTGGTCTTATCTTGTACAAAAATAAGATAAAAAATTCCTACTTTTGTGTTTACGCGATTATTAATGCAACAAAACTAAACTGAATATCATGAAAAAGATTTACATTATCCTCGCTGCGGCAGTACTCTCCGCAGGTGTTGCAGCTGCACAGGACATGCAGCAGGCAACCGACACTTACAACAATGGGGCCATGGCTCTCCAGATGGGCGACAATGCTGGCGCCCTCGAATATTTCAAGCAGGCCCTCACTATTGCCCAGGCATGCGGAGAAGCAGGAGCGGACGTAGTCACCAACTGCAAGGACATCATTCCTAATGTAGAGCTTTCAATCGCAAAGGACCTTATCAAGGCTGAGGACTACGCCACCGCAGTGGAGCAGCTCAACAAGGCCATAGCTTCAGCAAAGGAATACGGCAACGCTGACGTGGAGACCGAGGCTGCGGAACTCATCCCGCAGGTATACATGACCCAGGCCAACAGCCTGCTCAACGCCAAGGACTATGACGGAGCAGCTGCCGCATACCAGAAGATCATCGACTCCGACCCTGACAACGGTTCAGCATACCTCAGGCTCGGCACAGCCCTCAGCGCGGCAGGCAAAGTGGCAGAGGCAGAGGCGGCATTCACGGCCTCCATGCAGCACGGACAGGAGGACCAGGCAGTGAAGCAGCTCTCCAACATGTACGTAAGGCTCGCAGCCTCCGACCTGAAAACGAAGAAATACGATGACGCAGTAGCCCACGCGCTCAAGTCAAACGAATATCAGGAAAATGCTACGGCAATGCAGGTGGCCGGAACCGCCGCCATGCAGCTCGGGAAGAACGATGACGCCCTCAAATACATCGAAAGCTACATCGCCCTCGCCCCTACCGCCCGCAACATCCCTGACATGTACTACACTGTAGCTGTACTCGCACAGCAGCTCGGGGACAACGCCAAGGCATGCGGCTACTACCAGAAGATTGCAGACAACGCGAAATACGGCGCCACTGCAAAACAGCAGATGACAGCACTCAAGTGCAACTAATCCCGGTCCTGCATGGTTGACCGGAAAATCAGAGAGCTGGAGCTTCTGGCTCCCGCAAGGAATAAAGACATCGGCATTGCAGCCATAGGCTGCGGTGCCGATGCCGTATATATTGCAGGGCCGCAGTTCGGAGCCAGGCAGGCCGCCGGGAACAGCATGGACGACATACGAACCCTGTGCAGCCACGCGCACATGTTCGGGGCGAGGATATTCATCACCCTCAACACCATAATGTATGACAATGAACTGGAAGACGTCCGCCGTCAGATGGCAGCCGCGCAGGAGGCCGGGGCGGACGCACTCATCGTCCAGGACCTCGCGGTACTGAAAATCGCGGAGGAATGCAGGAAGGACGGGTTCTCCCTCCCGCTGCATGCGTCTACACAGTGCGCAATCAGGACACCGGAGCAGGCGAGGTTCTATGAAGACCTCGGATTCTCCAGGCTCATCCTTGAAAGGGAGCTTTCATTAGAGCAGATCCGCGCCGTCAGGGAAGCTGTTGACTGCGAGCTGGAGTTCTTTGTGCACGGGGCTCTGTGTGTATGCTACAGCGGGCAGTGCTACATGTCGGAGGCTGTCACCGGAAGGAGCGCCAACCGTGGCGCCTGCGCCCAGGCCTGCAGATCACTCTATGACCTCGAGGACGGAAACGGGAAAAGGATCCTGAAGAACAAGGCTCTGCTCTCCCTCAAAGACCTCAACCTAAAAGACAGGCTCTCTGACCTTGTACAGGCCGGCATCACCTCTTTCAAGATAGAGGGCAGGCTGAAGAACGTCTCATACGTAAAGAATATTGTCAGGGACTACTCCCTGGCCCTTGACCGTATCACCGGCAACTCCGGAGGAGCCCTGTGCAGGGCATCGTACGGACAGGTCACAGGCGGATTCACCCCTGCGCCCGACAAGACATTCAACAGGGGCTATACCCCTCTGTTCATAGACGGCACCAGAGGGCAGTGGTCCACCTTCGACTCCGCCAAAGGAATGGGTGAGGAGATCGGAACGGTATCCTATGTCAGTCCCGGCAGGGACATACTGCGCATACGGCCAGCCGTCCGCATCCAGGACGGTCCCGGAAAAACCACAGGAGAGGAGCTCAAGCTGAACAACGGGGACGGGTTCGCCTTCGTATCACGCAGCTCCGGTGTCATAGGTTTCAGGGCCGACGTCTGCAGCGGAACGGAAATACGGTGCAGGCCCGTACCGGAAATCTTCACGGGGGCAAAGCTGTTCCGCAACATCGACATGGCCTTCGAGAAGGAGCTCGAAAACAACACCCCGGTACGGGAAATCCGGGTATCGCTATATATCAGCATCCTGAACTCCGGCGTCAGGTTCTCCATATCTGCACGGGCGGAAAGCGAAGACGGCAGGACATTCAGCGGGACATTCGACGCAGGAGACCAGGAAGCGCGGAACAGGGAGCGTATGATGGCCGTCCTGACCTCCCAGCTGTGCAAAGGCTCCGGTCACTACAGATTCAGCGTAGCCGGCATCCGGTGCGGCGAGGGCGGGGCCATTCCGATGATGCCGGCATCGGCGATAAACAGCATGCGCCGGGAAATAGCCATGGCCATAGACCGGGAAAGATGCAAAGCCAGGCCGCTTCTGAACAGGACCGGAAAAATACGTGGCACAGCGGCCCCCGGGCTCATCCCCGTGGGGATAACATACAAGTCTAATGTAGCCAACCGCCTTGCCGGACAGGTGTACGCCGGCTCCGGGGCCACAGGGATAGAACCGGCCTTCGAACTCACACACCGCCAGGACATCGAGCTGATGCGTACCCGGTACTGCATCCGTCACGAGCTCGGGATATGCCCGAAACAGACGGGGAAAGGCCCGGCACATGACCTGTACATGGTGAACAACGGCCGCAGGTTCACACTGCATTTCGACTGCGCGAAGTGCGAGATGACAGTACTTGACGGCTCTCGGCAATCTGGAAGGTAAGGTCCACATCTCCGAAATGCCCGGTAAGGTCGTCATTGACCTCAAGGTATCTCCGGCTGAGCTGTCCCCGCCATACAATATCATCCTTTGTGTTGAAAGGCAGGCTTATCTCGAAACCGTAACTCTTTGAAGCTATCTTGACCACGGCAGAGCATTTCCATGATGTCCTCGTGCCGCCGTCATCCTCGGTTATCATCAGCGCACACTGGTCGAGCTGGTCAGTCCAGTCGGAAACGAGCACGGCGTTGAAAGGGCGCGGCTCCCCGACATACTTCCGCTTCACCACTATCATGAAATCCGTAACGGCGGGACTGTAGAGCTTGAGCTCAGCTTCCGTGCTTGCGGTAAAGTCCTCGACCGAGCCCATCTTGACAAAGAATTCAGACGCCCCGGCGAACCAAGGGTCGTAATTGCGCAGCATAGTGAAATCCTTCAGTATCAGTGTCCTGACAGAAGTGGAGCTACAGGCTTCAGATTCAAGTCCTGAAAGGCCGGAAGGAAGTCTTCCATACGCTGCTGAAGATACAAGGGACGGCTTTGGCCGGACTATAATAGCGCCTCCTCCTGTCCCCCAGTCAGGATCCTGCTTGCGGAGCATCTCCAATGAAGTATAGAGTGCATCATCATTACGGTTTATGACCCAGACCGGCTGTTCCGAAGCCATTTTTTCATCCACTATGACTTCCGTGACCGTACGGTTCCCCTGCGCGTCCACGATGGTTTTGTACCCGACATTAGTCTCCGAGCCGTCACCAGGATCAAAGGTTATTACAGGCGGTGTCTTCCCGTCCCAGTCCTCCGAGAACGGCCAGTAGATCTGTATGTCCGACGACTCCAGAGCGTCTATATAGTCATCCGCCGACACCGTCGTGCCGTCTCCGGACTTGCTGCCGAGCAAAGCGGCACTGGAAGTTCCGGAAAGCAGATGCTCCCTGATTAAATCCTTCAGCGGCCTTTCATAGGCAGCCTTCTCCCGCCTCATCCCGGCAGGGAGGGAGCTGTCACCGACACCGGCACCGGGACTGCGGAACAGGTCCTGCATGGTATATTCCTCGTCATAGCCGTTATCTGTCGAAGCGGAGACCGCATCCGCCACCTCCCTGATCTGGTCCGGCCCGACATTCACCTCTGAAAGAAGCATTGCCACTTCATCCAGGGGGATAAAAAGCGGATCCCCGCCGCCATGCCTGTCTATGTCGTCATCAAGACGCTCGCATCCGCATCCCAGCAGGGAGGGCACCGCAAGAAAACAAATAAAAATAACCTTCCTCATAGCATCAATTATTATTCTGCAAAGAGAAAGATTATTATCCGTGTTCACTATAAAACAAACGTTTAATCCGGAAACCGGTCTTCCGGGGCCGCAGAAAGGTCATTTTGTAAACCTGACGAACCTGTTTTTGCCGCAAAAGTCCTTCACAGCACCGACATTCCTGAATCCTGCCCCACGGAAAAGTGCCGCCGTCTGCTCCCCGAAAGCCTCGTTGATCTCCACGAAACCGGCACCGCCGTCCACCAGGGCGAGCTTCGCCCACACAGCTATGGAGCGGTAGAATTTAAGCGGGTCCTCATCCGGGACAAACAGGGCCAGCCCCGGCTCGAAATCGCAGACATTCCTCCTCATCATGGCCCTTTCAGAATCCCTGACATATGGAGGGTTGCTTACCAGGATGTCGAACCCGCCCCATCCGGCCACCGCATCCGGAAGCGGACCGTCTTCGGCCAGGGCGAGCACATCCTCACGGATGAATACCGGCTTCAGCGCACCTGTCCTCTTTATCTCCCCGCCGAAATCCTGGCCATCAGCCGTCCGGAGCGCCCCTTCGGATATATCCACGCCCATCACCCTGCATCCCGGACAGGAAAGGGCGAGGGTCCACGCTATACAGCCGGAGCCCGTACACAGGTCCAGCACCTTGACATCCTTCCTGCCGAAGGCGTCCAGCCTCCTCCTTTTCATGTCAAGGGCCTCGCCGGACATCCTGCACAGGAGCTCGGTTTCCGGACGGGGGATCAGCACAGACGGGTCCACCCTGAACATGAAACCGGAGAAATGGGCATAGCCCAGAACATACTGCAGAGGTTCCCCCTCTTTCAGACGCTGCATCGCGGCATCCAGCGAAGCCCGCTTACCGGCGGCGATCTCATATCCCGGCTCTATTATATGGGTATAGCTCCTTGTCCCGAGGAGCGCCTCACAAAGCATCAGGACAATGGATTTCGCCTCATCAGGACCGTAAAGGGCCTCCAGGTCGCTGACAGACCCGGAAATAAAGTCCTTAAGAAGCATAGTCTATGAATTTTCTATGATACCCGTAAGGAATCCGGTAATATCAATGCCGGCTGTCCTGACCATCTTTGGAACGAGCGAGGCGCTTGTCATGCCAGGTATAGTATTGACCTCCAGGAAATAGAGCCCGTCCGGGGCAAGTATGTAGTCCACCCTGACCACACCCGAACAGCCGAGCCTCGCGTAGATTTTCTCCGATGCCTCCTGAATCTGCGACGTAACGTCAGCAGGGATCTCCGCAGGGCAGATCTCCCTGCTGAAGCCGTTGTACTTGGCATCATAGTCGAAAAATTCATGGTCGGTGACTATCTCGATCACAGGCAGGGCGATATTCTTCTCCCCGTCATGGTAGACCGCACATGTGAACTCCCTGCCAGGGATGAATTTCTCTGCAATGATGGTCTTCCCCTCCGAGAACGCAAGCCGGACCGCCTCCGGCAGGTCTTCCCTCCTTTTCACCTTCGTGACCCCGAAACTTGACCCTCCGTCCGTAGGCTTGACGAACATCGGGAAGCCGAGCCTCTGAACTGCCTCCTTCTCAAAGGAGGCATAGTCATCGCCCTTGCGCATGAACACGTCATCGGAGCATTTCACGAAATCCACATCCCTGAGATAACCCTTGCAGGAGAACTTGTCGAAAGTGATAGCCGAGACGAACGAACTGCAGCTGCTGAAAGGGACGGAAAGCATCTCCAGATACCCCTGCATCAGGCCGTTCTCCCCCGGAGTCCCGTGCTGCATCAGATAGGCGAAATCGAACTTCACCTTGCGCCCGCCGACCTGCACGGAAAAATCCGTCTTGTCAATCTCCGGCCTCTCCTGCTCCGGGATGGCCGTACGCACCGAATCCTTCATCCTGTATGCGACAAGCTGCCATCTGCCGAAACGGGCGAATATCTCATATATATTATACAGGGAGCCGTCAATCCGTGATGACACGAATTCCCCGCTCCAGCATGACACTTCCCATTCGGAAGAATCGCTGCCATAAATGACAGCGATATTATGATATTTTGTTTCCATTATAATATTAATAATAGTACAATATTTTTTCAGATTCCCCGACTGCTGTTTTCAGCCTCAGTTGAAGAAATAATCCTCGGCTTCCTTCTCGGTCCGGTCAGAGGCGGTCTGCGAAGCATCGGCGTCACTGCCGTCGCAGTCCAGGTTCAGATGGACGCCCGGAGGCGCGACAAACGTCTCCGTCCCGGTAATCCCGAGGGTCCCGTCATCGAGGACCTTCTTCATCCATATTCCCCATATAGGGAGGGCCATGTTGGAACCCTGGCCCAGAGAAAGGGACTCGAAATGGACCTGCCGGTCCTCGGCCCCGACCCACACTCCGGCGGTGATGGCAGGAGTGTAGCCTATGAACCAGCCGTCCGACTGGTCGTTGGTCGTCCCCGTCTTTCCGGCGATCTCCCCCTTCAGCCCGTATTTCCATATCAGCCGTCTTCCCGTACCGCTCTGGACCACACCCTGCATCAGATTGGCCATGAGGTAGGCAGTATGCTCGCTGATCGCCTCCCTCTTGCGGGTATTGAAATCAGCAAGGACATTGCCGGTATTGTCCTCTATCCTCGTCACGAATATAGGGTAGACATACACTCCTTCGGAAGGGAAGGTGTTGTAGGCGGACACCATCTCATAAAGGGTGATGTCAGTAGGGCCGACACAGAGTGACGGCACCTCCTCGATATAGCTGCTTATGCCCATCTTGCGCATCATCTCGGCCATCGCATGCGGGCCGAACTGCTTCATGAGGTAGGCGGAAATATTGTTGGAGCTTTTCGTCAGCCCCCATTTAAGGGTCACGGTCTGCCCGATCCACTCGTCACTGTCAGTACTCTGCGGGGTCCATGTGTCGTCACCGACAATGAATGTCTGCGGTACATTGACCACCTTGTCGCAAGGGGACATCCCCTCCTGCATCGCCAGGGTGTAGAGGAACGGCTTGATGGTCGAGCCCACCTGCCGCTTGCCCTGACGGACATTGTCATATTTGAAATACCGGTATTCCGGACCTCCGACATACGCCTTGACATGCCCGGTCTGAGGCTCTATGGCCATGAATGCGGCCCGCAGATGCGACTTGTAATACAATATGGAGTCATCAGGGGTCATCAGCGTGTCGATATACCCTTTCCCGTTCCATGAGAACACCCTCATCTTCACCTTCTCCCCGAAACTTTTCCTGATCTCGCTCTCGGAAGCCCCCCTGGCCTTCATCATGCGGTAGCGGTCGCTCCACCTTCGAGCCTGAGACATGAGGCGGTCCACGGTGGCCTTGTCGACCTCATTGGAGAACGGCTTGCGCACCTTGCCGGAGAGGTCCCTCCAGAAACTTTTCTGGAGATCCTTGCCCAGATGCTCTGCAACAGCCTCCTCGGCATACTGCTGCATCTTGTAGTTGATGGTGGTGTATATGCGGAGCCCGTCCTTGTCAAGGCTGTACTTTGTGCCGTCAGGCTTTGTGTTCTTGTTCAGCCACCCGTAGAACGGGTCGTTCGCCCACTGGAGGGAATCCGCCACGAAATCCTCGTACAGGGCATACCCGGACCGCTGGGGCTCTTTCGCGTTCATGGTGCGGCGGAGCATGTCGCGGAAATAAGGGGCTATGCCTGCATTGTGGTCCTGGACCTGGTATGACAGGGTGATGGGAATCTGCGAGATGGAATCCCTCTGTGCGCGGGTCAGGAATCCGGCCTTCTCCATCTGGCTGATGACGAAGTTCCTGCGGACGAGGGCCTTGTCAGGGTTGAGGGCAGGGTTGTAGCGGGTAGGCTTGTTGACCATGCCCACAAGCATGGCGCTCTCCTCGACCGTGAGGGCGGAAGGGTCCTTGGCGAAAAATGTCTGCGCGGCAGCCTTGATCCCGTATGCGTTGCTCCCGAAGAAGATGGCGTTCATGTACATGTCCATGATCTCCTCCTTAGTGTAGTTCCTCTCCAGTTTCACAGCCGTAATCCACTCCTTCAGCTTAGTCCACACCATCTTCACCTGGTATGCTCCAGGTACCCTGCTGTTGACCTCGGTCCTCGGATAAAGTGTCTTGGCGAGCTGCTGCGTGATGGTACTGCCCCCGCCCTGGCTGGAATCGCTCATGAGGAGAGTCTTGAAAAGCACCCTGCCCAGACTGATGAAATCTATGCCCGAATGGTCGTGGAATCGCACATCCTCGGTGGCTATCGCCGCCTCTACCAGATATGGTGAAAGTTCGTCATAGCTCACGAACGACCTGTTTTCTATATGGAATGTGGTGAGAATCTCCCCGTCCTCGGCGATAACCTGCGTCGCCAGCTTGCTCTCAGGGTTCTCCAGTTCCTCGAACGAAGGGATGTCTGCAAAAGCCCATACAAGGAGCAACATCAAGATAACCAGGGCAATAGGAATGGTAAAAAGAATCCAGAACCACTTGACTATCCTCTTTTTCGTCTTTTCTGTCATAAACCTTCAATTAATGCGAAAGTGCAAAAATACTGATAAAATTTGGAAAATTGCCCTGTTTGTGCCTTACTTTGCAGTCCGGAACCGGAACATGCCATCTCATTGACCCAGAAAGGCTATGATGGCATTGTCCATAAAAAAGGATAGTGAATTGATGGAAGAAAACCTTGTTATAGTAGAGTCTCCGGCCAAGGCCGGGACAATACAGAAGTTCCTCGGCAAAGACTACATAGTGAAATCCAGCTTCGGCCATATAAGGGACCTGCACGAGAGTTCCCTGAGCATCGACGTCGAGCACGGCTTCAAGCCTGAGTACGAGATACCGGCCGACAAGAAAAAGGTGGTGGCGGAACTGAAGAAAGCCGCCAAAGGCGCCAAGACCGTATGGCTCGCATCCGATGAGGACCGCGAGGGGGAGGCCATCTCATGGCATCTTTTCGAGACACTCGGACTCAAGAAGGAGAACACCAGGCGCATCGTGTTCCATGAAATCACCAAGAACGCTATACTGCACGCCATCGAGAACCCGCGCGACATCGACATGAACCTCGTGGACGCGCAGCAGGCCCGCAGGGTGCTTGACAGGCTGGTAGGATTCGAGCTTTCGCCGATACTCTGGAAAAAGATACAGCCGAAGCTGTCCGCCGGAAGGGTGCAGTCCGTGGCACTGAGGCTCATTGTCGACAGGGAGAGGGAGATCATGGCCTTCCGGAAGGAGCAGTATTATAAGGTGGAGGCCATATTCCATCCGGCCGGATCCGCCCCGGGCGTCAAGGTCAAGGCGACTCTCGACACCAGGTTTCCCGACATTGCAGGGGCAGAGGAATTCCTCGGAAGATGCATAGGGGCGTCTTTCTCGGTCAGGAGCATAGACAAGAAGGAGGGGGTGAGGTTCCCCGCGGCACCGTTCACCACATCGTCACTCCAGCAGGAGGCGGCAAGGAAGCTGCGGTTCTCGGTCAGCCAGACGATGAGCATCGCCCAGAAGCTCTACGAGGCCGGATTCATCACATACATGAGGACAGACTCGACCAACCTCTCGACCCTGGCATTAGGGACGGCGAAAAAATACATATCTGAGAACTTCGGGGAGGAATACTCGAAGCCGCGCCAGTACAAGACCAAATCCAAAGGGGCACAGGAAGCCCACGAGGCCATCCGCCCTACCTATATAGAACATACCGAAATACAGGGCACCCCGCAGGAGCAGAAGCTCTACGAGCTGATCTGGAAACGGACCGTGGCCTCGCAGATGGCCGATGCGAAGGTGATGAGGACAGACATAAAGGTGGGGATGGACAAAGGTCCCGAGACCTTCTCTGTACAGGCCACCGAAGTGCTTTTTGACGGCTTCCTCAAACTGTACATCGAAAGCTCTGAGGAGCCGCAGGAAGAGGACGAGGTGATACTTCCGGTGCTCCACACGGGGGACGTGATGGAGGAGGACGGCATGGCTGCAGAGTGCAAGTTCACGGCACCGCCGATGCGCTATTCGGAGGCCACGCTCGTCAAGAAGCTGGAGGAGCTGGGCATAGGCAGGCCTTCGACCTACGCACCGACCATATCCACGCTCACCAAAGGACGCGGCTACATCATCAAGGGCGACAAGGAAGGCGAGAAGATACCTGTCACCAACCTCGTCCTGAAGAACGGATCCGTCAGCACCGTGAAAAAGACCGAGATAGTAGGTGCCGGCAAAGGAAGGCTCCTCCCGCAGGAGATAGGGATGATAGTGACAGACTACCTGGTGGACAATTTCGGGCGGATCCTGGACTACGGGTTCACCGCGGATGTAGAGAAGGACTTCGACCAGGTGGCAGAAGGGCAGATGGCCTGGAACGAACTCATAGCCGCCTTCTACAAACCGTTCCACACCCAGGTGGAAAAGACTCTCAACGACCACCAGTACAGCCATGTCAGCCGGGAGCTCGGCACGGACCCGAAAGACGGGAAGCCGATCATAGCCAGGTACGGGCAGTACGGGCCGTATGTACAGAAGGGCGAAGGGGAGGACAGGCAGTTCGCCAGCCTCGCACCGGGGCAGCTCATCGAAAGCATCACCCTTGAAGACGCACTGAAGCTGCTCGAGCTCCCGAGGAACGTCGGGCAGTACAACGGCATCGACATCATCTGCACCAAAGGCCGCTTCGGCCCTTATATAAAATACGGGGACAGGAACATCTCCCTCCCGCGCGGAAGCGACCCGCTGAACATAGACCTCGACAGCTGCATAAAGCTCATAGACCAGGCGGCACAGAAGCGCTCCGGGGCGGTGCTGCTCAACTTTCCGCAGAGCGACATCCAGGTCATCGACGGGAACTACGGGCCGTACATCAAGCACGCCGGACAGAACTACAGGATACCGAAAGGCACGGACGCATCCGCCCTCACGGAGGCCGACTGCAACAGCATAATAGCCAGCACAAAGCCTACAGGGAGGAAAACCAGGAAAAAATGACGGGGCTGCGGGCTTCAGGTGCGGTCATGGAGGAAGACACTGAAGCCGGACGGATTTTCATAAGAGATTTAAAAATACTGCTTCTTTTATGTTATGATTTATAATTTCCGTCATAAGATATTGATATGATTGTAAATTTTTCATTAACTTTGTAGAGTTAATGGACTATTTAAAACAGTAAACGCTATGCCTTCCTATCACATTGACCAGATTGACCAGAAGATCCTTTCCTTTCTGGTGAAGAATGCCAGAATGCCTTTTCTGGAGATTGCAAGGGAGTGCGGTGTATCAGGAGCCGCAATACACCAGAGAGTGAAAAGGTTAGAAGCCAATGGAGTAATCACCGGCTCACGCCTCCTCGTAAAGCCTCAGGCACTGGGGCTGAATGTATGCGCCTTCATAAGCGTCTCGCTCTCGGAGGCCAACAAATATCCTGAAGTGATTGAAGCGTTCAAGAAAATCTCCGAAATCGTAGAGTGCCATTTCGTCACGGGCAAATACGCCCTCCTGCTGAAGATATTCTGCTTCAACCACGACCACCTAATGGAAATACTGGTGAACACGATACAGAAGATCCCGTATGTGCAGTCCACAGAGACACAGATCTCACTTGACCAGGCAATAGAAAGGCAGGTATGGGTGAAGGAATACCAGAACACCAGCTTCTCGGCCAGCGCAAAAAAAAGAGAGAATCAATAGTGCAATATACTGCAGAGAGCCTCTGCAAGCCTCATATCATCAGGAGTGGTGAGCTTTATGTTGGATTTTTCTCCGTCCACATAAAGGATTTCCTCTCCTGCTTTTTCAGCTACCGATGCGTCATCGGTAAATGATGTGTCATAGGCCTGCCTGTAGGCTTTTTTTATGACCTCAGACCAGAATACCTGCGGGGTCTGCACCGCAAAGACACGGCTCCGGTCCACAGGCGGGTCTCCCGTCCGGTGAAGCCTTCCCTCTCCATCACGGACGACTGGGCGCAGCGTATCCGTACACGGGATTGCAGGGACCACGCCCGGCACATCTTCAGCCAGACGGAAAATATTGTTTATCAAATTTCTGGAAACTATGGGACGGACCCCGTCATGAATGGCCACGAGAGCACCGTCAGGAACCTTCTCCAGACCGTTGCGGACTGAATGGAACCTGGTAAAGCCACCTGTTGCAATCGACTGGGGGACATTGAAATTGTTCTTGTAGCACAGCTCTTTCCACAGGTCGGCATGGGACTTGGGAAGGACAGTGACAATCCTTATGTCCGGCACGGCGTCAAGGAAATGCTCGATCGTCATCTGGAGAACCGGCCTTCCGGAAAGGAGCATGAACTGTTTCGGAAGCGTGCCCCCCATACGTGAACCGGAGCCTCCCGCCATAATAATCAAATATTTAGCTCTACCCATACTTTTCCTGGACAATTTCATTGAGTTGATAATACGGCAAATTTAAAAGCTGTTTTGATTTTTTCCAATTATGAGAAGCTGTTAAAAATTTTACCGGCATAAATTTATGAGAGATTTCCGAGGGGATTTTTTCTGAATTTAAAACAGTTTCTTAACTTTTTTCCTATTTTTGCAAGTTGGATATAGTGTATTAAAATTTATAACGCGACAGACAGATGGGATTCTCTTTTTTGACCCAAGAACTTGCAATCGACCTCGGCACGGCGAATACTGTCATTTTCCAGAATGACCAGATAGTACTGGACGAGCCGAGTATCGTGGCTCTCGACAACAACACAGGCAAACTCATGGCCCTGGGACACCAGGCCAAGCTCATACAGGACAGGGAAAATCCAGGAATAAAGACCGTAAGGCCCCTGCGGGACGGGGTTATCGCGGACTTCAACGCCGCAGAGCTGATGATCCGCGGCTTCATCAAGCAGGTGAACAGCAAGCGCAGGTCCCTTTTCACGCCGAACCTCAAGGTAGTGGTCGGCATCCCGTCAGGCAGTACCGAAGTGGAAATCCGTGCGGTGCGCGACTCCACCGAACATGCAGGGGGACGCGACGTATACCTCATATTCGAGCCGATGGCGGCGGCCCTGGGAATCGGGCTGGACGTCGAAGCGCCTAAAGGCAGCATGGTGGTAGACATCGGAGGCGGGACCACGGAGATTGCGGTCATATCCCTGGGCGGCATCGTACAGCAGAACAGCGTGAGGGTCGCCGGTGACGAGTTCACGGCAGACATCCAGTCCTACCTCAAGCAGCAGCACAATATCAAGGTCGGCGAGCCTACTGCCGAGAAGCTCAAGATCGCTGTCGGCGCAGTGATACCGAACCTGGAGAACGAGCCTGAGCCGTTCGTGGTAAAGGGGCCGAACCTCATGACGGCACACCCGGTGATAGCGACCATCACCTACCAGGAGATCGCCCACTGCCTCGACAAGTCCATAGCGAAAATAGAGTCGGCCATACTCCACGTGCTGGAGCAGACTCCGCCGGAGCTGTATGCCGACATCGTGGAGAGCGGGATCTACCTCTCCGGAGGAGGGGCGCTGCTCAGAGGCCTCGACAAGAGGCTGAGCGAAAAGGTGAACATTCCGTTCCATGTGGCGGAAGACCCGCTCAAAGCCGTGGCACGGGGGACATGCATCGCGCTCAAGCATACGGACAAATATCCATTCCTCATGAGGTAGAATGGCCGGGAAGCTGAAAATATTCACTCTCATACTCAATGCAGCTATCTTCATCGCACTGGAGATAGCTGCATTGAGTATGCTCCGGAGCAACGGGATGCTGCAGGACACCTGGATAATGAAAGGCTCGCATGCCTTCTATGCCACGGTCTGGGGCGCCACGGAGGAAATCAGATACTATTTCTCCCTCCGGAGGGAGAACGAGAGGCTGGCGGAAGAGAACTTCCGGATGGCCGGCATAATACGGGAATA
This sequence comes from uncultured Bacteroidales bacterium, assembly GCA_944326305.1. Lineage (GTDB taxonomy): Bacteria > Bacteroidota > Bacteroidia > Bacteroidales > UBA932 > Cryptobacteroides. The sequence continues at coordinate 10,627 of CALVDL010000030.1, read as the reverse complement.
TGAAAGTGCCGGGAGGGATTCCTCCGCCACAGCGGAGGACAGCACCGGGAAATATGTCTACACACTGGCCGACATCGTAAAGGTCAGCAACAACAGCCAGCACAACTACATCATTGTCAACAAAGGCTCCGAAGACGGGGTCACCCTCCAGTCCGGCATCATCACCGGGCAGGGAGTGATCGGCATAATAGACGCCGTGAGCCGGCATTATTCCTACGGCATATCGTTCAAGAACACGGGGATGACCGTCAGCGCAAGGATCGGGAAGGACGGTCCGGTGGGCTCGCTCGTATGGGACGGGATACACTCGGACGGGGCGCTCCTGAACGAGATCCCGCACCATATCCCTTTCGAACCGGGGGACACGGTCTACACAAGCGGCTTCTCCTCTATCTTCCCGCCTGACATCCCTCTGGGGACGGCCGGAGAATCCCGCATTGTGAACGGGGCGACCTACGAGATACAGATAAAGCTCTTCGAGGATTTCAAGGCCCTCAGGCACGTGACCATTGTCCGGAATACCGGGAAAGAAGAAATCGACAGCCTTGTCTCACAGCAATAACCCGGAGGACCGAGCATGAAGACGAACCAGAATTTCACGATAATATACATACTGCTTGCCCTGGCGCAGATGGTCATCTGCAACTATTGCAGGATCAGCCCCTTCATATACGTGACCATACTTCCGGCGATGGTACTGGCACTGCCGCAGAAGATAAACACGGCATTGAGCATGGTGATCGCGTTCATCACAGGGCTCGCTGTCGATTTCCTGTCCGAGGGCATCATCGGGCTGAACACACTCTCGCTCGTTCCTGTGGCCTTCATCAGGCATCCTCTGCTCCAGATGGCGACCGGGGAGGAGAATTCAGGGAAGGACTCCCCGTTCGGGCTGAAGTCCGCGGGCATAGGGAAAGTACTTGTCACAGTCATCGTTGCCTATGCCGTATTCCTCTCCGTATATGTCATGGCCGACAGCGCAGGGGTAAGGCCGCTGTGGTTCAACGCAGCACGCTTCGGGGCGTCCCTTGTAGCAGACAGCCTCCTCGCCCTGCTCGTAATACATGTGCTTACCACCAAAGACAGGTAACAGGCCCCGGATATGAAAATCAACAAGCAGAACAAGATAATCGCCGGACTGGCCGTCGCCACCCTCATTCTCATCGTGAGGCTGTTCGTCATCCAGATTCTTGACGACAGCTACAAGATAGACGCATCCAACAATTCGATGGTCTATTCCACCATCTACCCCACCAGAGGCATAATCTACGACCGCAACGGCAAGATTCTCGTGGGGAACAAGGTCGCCTACGACATACTCGTGACCCCGAAAGAGGTATCCGAGTTCGACACCCTGTCACTGAGCGCGGCCCTCGGGGTGACACCGGAGTTCATAAAGGACAAGATGGACGAATACTACAGGGACCGAAGGAAGATAGGCTACCAGTCCGTAGTCATGCTGAAGCAGCTCCCTCCTGAGACCTACATGCGCTTCGCCGAGCTCGCGTACAAGTTCCCGGGGTTCAGGGGGCAGCCCAGGAGCATCCGGCAGTACCCGTACAATGCGGGAGGCAACCTGCTCGGCTACGTCTCGGAAGTAGACTCCAGGTACATCAAGGCGCACAACGACGAATACAAGGCCGGGGACTACGCCGGAATGACAGGCATAGAGGCCACATGCGAGCAATATCTGAAAGGGGAAAAGGGGTACAAGATATACCTGCGCGACTCGCGCAACAGGATAGAGTCCTCATACCGTGACGGGGAGATGGACAAGGAGGCCATCCCCGGCAAGGACATAGTAACCACCATCGACGCCGAGCTGCAGAACTACGGGCAGGCCCTCATGCAGAACAAGGTCGGCAGCCTGGTGGCCATAGAGCCGTCCACCGGAGAGGTTCTCGCCCTCATATCGAGCCCCGGCATAGACGTGGACGTGCTCGCGGACATAGGGCGGCACTATTCGCAGATAGCGTCTGACCCGCTAAAGCCGATGTTCAACCGGGCGGTACAGGCGTCATACCCTCCCGGCTCGGTGTTCAAGCTGGTCAACGCCCTCATCGGGCTCCAGGAGGGGGTAGTCACGCCGCAGAGCGAGTTCCCTTGCCATCTTGGGTACCGGTACGGCAACAGGAAGATGGCCTGCCACAGCCACCGGTCCCCGCTCGACATGGAAGAGTCCATCATGATGTCCTGCAATGCATACTACTGCTATGTATTCCGCTCCCTGCTCGAAGACTCCGGGAACGGCAGCGTATCCCAGGCCCTGGCCGTATGGGACGAATACGTGTCGAGCTTCGGGTTCGGGCACAGGCTGGGAAGCGACTTCCCGTCCGAACTGGGAGGGGACATCCCTACCCCGGCCCTGTACGACAGGATGTACGGGAAAGGCCGCTGGAAGGCCACAAACATCATTTCGCTATCCATCGGACAGGGCGAGATAGGCTGTACCCCGCTGCACCTTGCAAACCTGTGTGCGATAATGGCGAACCGGGGCTACTACTATATCCCGCACATCATCAAGGAGTCCGATGGCGTGGAGATAGACCCGAAATACAGGGAGAGACACTACACAATGGTGGACACGTCGTATTTCCACACGGTGGTGAACGGGATGTACAGGGCGGTCAACAGCGGGTACGGCTCGGGGGCGACAGCCTCCATCGCTGCAGTGGACGGGCTCGACATCTGCGGCAAGACAGGGACTGCGCAGAACCCGCACGGGGACGACAACTCCGTGTTCATCTGCTTCGCCCCAAAGGACGACCCGAAAATAGCTGTGGCCGCATACATCGAGCACGGGTCCTTCGGGGCCAGATGGGCCGCGCCGATAGCCTCACTGCTTGTAGAGAAATACCTCAACAGGGAAATCGGCAGCTCCCGCGAAGCACTGGAAAAACGCATGATGGAAGGTGTGCTGCTGGACAAGGTAAATGACAGATAACGAATGTACAGCCGGTGCGGACCACCGGCAGCAAACGAATGAACAGTTACAGAGAAAACAGCTTTCTTAAATCCATAGACTGGTCACTGGTGGTGACCTACCTCCTGCTGGTGCTGATCGGCTGGGTGAACATCTATGCCTCGGTGCATTCCTCGGAGCCGGCCTCCATATTCGATTTCAGCTGTCGGAGCGGCAAGCAGTTCGTATGGATAGTCTCCGCCCTGGGCATTGCCACGGCAATCCTGTTCATCATCAACCCGAGGGCTTGGGAAAGCCTTTCCCCCCTGATATATGCGGCCACGATACTGCTGCTTGTGGCCGTAATCTTCCTCGGTGTGGAGGTAAAGGGCTCCAGGTCGTGGTTCGAATTCGGTCCCGTGAGGTTCCAGCCCGCGGAAATATCCAAGATAGCCACTTCCCTGCTGCTTGCCACGGTCATGAGCCAGAACGGATACCGCCTGACAACCCCCAGGAACTTCATCCTGACTGCACTTATCATCCTCATACCCATGGCGATAATCGTAGCGCAGAGCGAGACCGGCTCCGCCCTCGTATATGTCGGCTTCGTGTTCATGCTCTACAGGGAAGGGCTCTCGGGGTGGATACTGTTCATGATAGGAATGGCCATCCTCCTTTTCGTCCTGACCCTCACCGCATCGCCGTACGTATCCATGCTTGTCCTGATGGGTGTGGCGTCACTGTGCTGCGCCCTGGAATCGGGCAACATGAAGAAATGGGCGAAGGTCATACTCCCTATAATGGTGTTCCTGTCTTTCGTCCCGGCACTGATAAAATGGGGGAGCGGCCTGCTTGAAAACCCGGAGGACCTCACCGGGAACGTAAAGCCGATGTACTTCTTTGCCATGACGGCCGTAATCGGCATATTCTTCTACGCATACAGGGCATACCGGGACCGCAGCCTGTTCAAATGGGGGGCAATAGCATCATTCATCACCGGGATACTGTTCGTCCTGTCCGTCGACTTCCTTTTCAACGACGTGCTGCAGGACCACCAGAGGAAACGCATTGAAGTGCTGCTCGGACTGAAAGACGATCCCTCCGGCGTAGGGTACAATGTGAACCAGTCCATGATAGCCATCGGCTCCGGAGGATTCACAGGCAAAGGGTTCCTGCACGGGACCCAGACCACCTACGGGTTCGTGCCGGAGCAGAGCACGGACTTCATATTCTGCACAATAGGGGAAGAATGGGGATTCGTCGGCGCCGCGGCGGTCATCCTGCTGTACGCCTTCCTGATAGGGAGGATACTGCATGACGCAGAACGCAGCAGGGAGGCCTTCACCAGGATATACGGATACTGCGTGGCATGCTGCATATTCATGCACCTTTTCATCAACATCGGCATGACCATGGGGCTGGTCCCAGTGATAGGGATACCGTTGCCGCTGCTCAGCTACGGAGGGTCCTCGCTATGGTCGTTTACTGCCATGATATTCATATTCATAGCATTGGACAGGCACGAAAAGAGATATTTATAAAGAAAATTTGTTAATACGGATAATCTGGGATAATTTTGCACCGGTTTGCACCGGATAAACGGGAAACAATATCATATCAACAACTTATAAATTCTTACAAGAATGGGACTTCTTAACGGAAAAACAGCTCTTGTCACAGGTGCGGCAAGAGGGATAGGCAAGGCAATCGCCTTGAAATTCGCTTCAGAAGGAGCTAATGTAGCATTTACCGACCTCGCAATAAACGAGGCTGCAGAGCAGACACTCAAAGAACTCGAGGCATACGGCATCAAGGCAAAGGCATACGCTTCCAACGCGGCCAGCTTCGACGAGACCCACACCGTGGTGAACCAGATTCTCGAGGATTTCGGCAGCATCGACATCCTGGTGAACAATGCAGGCATCACCAAGGACGGGCTCATGATGAGGATGACCGAGGCACAGTGGGATGCAGTCCTCACCGTAAACCTCAAGTCTGCATTCAACTTCATCCATGCCGTAACACCGATAATGGCTAAACAGCGCAGCGGAAGCATCATCAACATGTCCTCTGTAGTCGGTGTGTCAGGCAACGCGGGCCAGTGCAACTACTCCGCATCCAAGGCCGGCATGATAGGCCTCGCCAAGTCAATCGCCAAAGAGATGGGTCCGCGCGGCATACGTGCAAACTGCATCGCCCCGGGCTTCATCATCACGGACATGACCAATGCGCTTCCGGAGAAAGTGCGCCAGGAATGGGAGAAGCAGATTCCTCTGCGCCGCGGCGGCACTCCAGAGGACGTGGCCAATGTTGCCCTGTTCCTTGCAAGCCCGCTGTCCTCTTACGTAAGCGGACAGGTCATCCACTGCTGCGGTGCGATGAACTGCTAAAAAACAGAACTCCATACCGGAGGGTGACAAACATTAAAAAAAAGAAAAACATGCACATGTTTTTCTTTTTTTTAATGCCTTTCCGGGACCGTCGGCCTACATTTGCGGATTGACATGATATGTACAAATGCGGACATTCGCCGACAGATTCGTCCTTCCGGTCATGGACCTGATTCTCCCCCGGACATGCATAGTGTGCGGGAAAAGGCTCTATACCTTCGAGGAGCACATCTGCACCGGATGCCTCGCGGACCTGCCCCTGACATACGGATGGTCTCTTTCACGCAATCCCATGGCCGAGAAGTTCAACGTGTTAATACAGAGGGACATCTGCCAGGAGATGCAGCAGTGCCAGCCGACGCGCAGCCACATACCGTACAGCAATGCGGCATCCCTGTTCTTCTTCAACTCCGAAGCTCCGTACAGGAAGATCCCGTACAGCATAAAATACCACGGGGACATATCATCCGGGCTGTTTTTCGGGGCAATGCTCGGGAAGAAGATAGCCTGTTCACCCGCCCTGGAAGGCATCGACATGGTAATCCCCGTCCCGCTGTACTGGTCAAGAAGATGGAAACGCGGATACAACCAGGCTGAAGTGATAGCCAGGGGGATTGCAGGAGCCATAGGCTCTACCGTACGCACCGACATCCTCTACAGGAAGCGCCACACGGTGACACAGACCCGGCTGGGCACAGATGATAAATCAAGGAATGTGAAGGACGCTTTCGGAGTAAGGAAAAAATTCCCTGCCGGGACAGGGCATATACTGCTTGTGGATGACGTGTTCACCACAGGGGCCACACTGCATTCCTGCTGGCAGGCGGTAAAGGCCGCAGCAGACGACATAAGGATAAGCATCGCCGCCCTGGCCATGGTAAGCAACTGACTACCGGCCGAGCAGGCCCTCATACAGTGACATGAGCCATGTGGCATCCACAGCGCCGGCGTCTTCCGGCTCCCCGGCTACAAATATCCTGTCCTTGCGTATGAAATAATACTTGACTACGTCAGCCGCCACCTCGGCAGACGGGACGACAATAGCATCTGCACGCCTGCAGGAGCGGCGGAAGCGGACATTGTTCCTGTGCCGCTGCAGCCACGTAAAGCCCGACGGGGAGGAGAGGAAAGACAGGTCCCGCACCGTCACCACCTTCCTGATTCCCGGCATCTCTGCCACAGGATGGGGGAAGATGTCCCCAGGGGCGTGGAACACGCCGGTATCACGGCGGACAAGCTCTGCAGCTATGCCGCGCCGCCACAGGGACAGGAAGGGCCATGTCCCGGGGAACCGGGCACGGCAGACATTGACATTGGCATAGCCCGAAAGCTCCTCCAGGAGCGGATACACCCTGCCGTACGGGACATAGACATCTATGGAACATCCGGGGAATTTCCTCGCCAAAGCCCCTACAGATCTCCGCAAGGCTGCACCCCAAGCCCCGGAGGCTGCCACTGCACGCCCGTCAAAGGCCACTCTTATCGATGAATTATCCATGGACGCGAAGTTAAAGAAAATTTCAAATATCACAGGGATATATTTTTTATCGCTATCTTTGCCAGCTGATAAACTACGGCATCTATGTCCAAGAAACTGACCTGCATCTGCATCCTGTGCACAATCTTGCTCGCGTGGGCGTTCCCGCCGCAGCTCCATGCACAGTACATCCGGACCTACGGAGGGCCTTCCGCAGGGATAAACTCATTCGACGGCGGCATCCGGCAGCTCAGGTTCAACGCCATGCCGGGATTCTCCTCGCAGTATGACGACTACCTGCAGTACGCACCCGCAGCCGTCCTGCTCGGGCTCAAGGCCGCAGGATACGAAAGCCGCACATGCTGGGGCAGGATGGTGGTGTCTGACGCATTCTCTGCAGCGGTCATGGCCGGGCTTGTGAACGGGCTCAAATACACCGTCCGGAGGCCGCGCCCCGACGGGTCCTCGCACAATTCATTCCCATCCGGACACACGGCCACCGCATTCATGATAGCCACCATGCTGCATAAGGAATACGGATGGAAGAGCCCGTGGTTCAGCTTCGGGGCATATACGGCGGCCTCTGCCACGGCGCTCGGCAGGATAATGAATGACCGGCACTGGGCAAGCGACATACTGGCAGGGGCTGTAATCGGGATTGCCGCCACGCAGCTCGGATACCTCATCACGGACAAGATATTCAAGGACAAGCACCTCTGCGACGGATACGAGAAACCGGAATTCAGCTATGACCCCGCCCTGAGGCACTATGAGGCCGAACTCTATTTCGGCTGGCGCTTCTTCCCGAAAAACAAGAAAAGGCCGGATACAATCCCCCGCTCGGGCAGTTCGGTCGGGCTCCAGGCCAATATCCCGCTGAATCCCGGGAGCGGTTTCAGCATGCGCACCAGCGCCAACTCAATGACACTCGCTACAGGCAAGTCATCCAATATGTACAATGTCGCCATCGGCGGCTACTGGCAATGGCCCGTGGCCAGAATCCTTGAAATCGAATCCCGGCTCATGCTCGGCTACGCATGGCACAGGGAGGGCAACGGGATAGACCTTATAGCCGGTCCGGCCCTTTCAGTCATCACAGGCAACAATTTCACGCTCAAGGCATTCGCCGAATACGAGACATACACATTCACCGAGGAGAAGCCCCTGGTCCACACTATACAGACAGGAATCGCCGCAACATTCTACTGGTAGCCCTCCCGCTATCCCTAAGGACATAAATTCACATTATCTATCCGAATTCGGATGATTTGTATTATCTTTGCGCCCGGATTGCTCTGGTGTTGGAATTGGTAGACAAGAGGGACTTAAAATCCCTTGGGCAGAAATGCCCGTACGGGTTCGATCCCCGTCCGGAGCACCGAAAATCCCTGCTGATCATCTGATCGGCAGGGATTTATTTTATTATCCTTCCCTACACCAGATTCGAAAGGAAGATCACGATGATGGCGGCGGGGGCGAGGAAGCGGATGAGGAAGCAGACGAAAGGGAAGATGCGGGAGTTGCCTGCGAGAGTGCCGCCGTTGGTGAACTCGGAGCGGATGTCGGACTTCTTCATGCGCCAGCCGACGAACAGCACGATAAGCAGGGCGCCAAAAGGCATGAGGTAGTTTGCGGAGAGCTTGTCGAAGAAATCAAACAGGATGTTGCCCAGCACCTTGAAGCCGGAAAGCGGACCGAACGAGAGGGAACACAGGACACCGAGCACCCATGTGACGGCAAAGATGGAGGCAGAAGCCGTCCTTCTCGACATCCCCTTCTCCTCCATGAGATAGGCGACACCCACCTCAAAAAGCGATATGGACGAAGTGAGGGCCGCGACGATAAGGGCAAGGAAGAACAATATGGAAATGAGCCCGCCCAGAGGCATATTCGAGAAAATGAACGGCAGAGTCTCGAAAACAAGGCCCGGGCCCTCCCGCGGGTCGAGGCCGAACACGAACACGGCCGGCATGATGGCACAGCTGGCTATCAGTGCGAATATCAGGTCTGAAACGGCGGTATAGGCAGACGACACTGCGATATTTTCATCCTTGCTGATATAGGAGCCGTATGTAAGCATGATGCCGAACCCCACCGACAGGGAGAAGAATCCCTGGCCGAGGGCCGCGGCGCAGACGGAAGCGTCTATCTTGGAGAAATCCGGGCGGAACAGCCACTCGAGGCCCTCCCCTGCACCGGGCAGGGTGACAGAGCGTACCGCAATGACTATCATTATCACGAACAGCAGAGGCATCATCACCTTCCCGAAACGCTCGATTCCGGACTTGACCCCTGCGGCCACCACTGCGGCAGTGACAAGCAGGAACACGGTATGATATGCAAGAGGAAGCCACGTGGAGGATATGAAACTGCTGAACACAGTCCCTATATCCTGCCCTGCACCGGCGCCGGACGAGAAATCCAGAGAACATGACTTGATGAAATACTCTATCGACCACCCGCCGATGACGCTGTAGTACGAGACCACGATGACAGGGGTGGCCACCATCAGCACACCGGCCCATTTCCATCGGCTGCCAGGGGCCAGGACCTCAAAAGCGCGGAAAGCGTTTGTCCTGCTCCTGCGCCCGACAGTGACCTCAGCAATCAGAATAGGAAGGCACAGCAGGAAAAAACATATTATATAAACGAATATGAAGGCCGCACCGCCATACTCCCCTACCATATACGGGAATCTCCAGAGATTCCCCAGCCCGATGGCCGACCCGGCCATCGCCACCAGCACGCCGAAGCGGCTGCCGAAATTCTCCCTTTGCATATCAAGTCCGTTTTATACGGGCCGCCCGGTATCACGCAGGAAACCGGATTCCGCATAAAGCCGGACAGCCCTGTAATAATATGCAAAGATAAAAAAATACGGAAACAACAAATCAGAGCCCGAACTCCGCCAGTACAGGATAATGGTCGGAAATATATTTCACGCCATAGTCCTCCCTGATGATCCTGTAGGAAGACGCCTGTGCATTCCTGAAAAACACATGGTCTATCTTCATAGGATGGGCATCATGCCCGAACCCGTTGAAAGTGAATCCGGTATCCGCCCCCGGAGCCTCCATCGCGGCCTCCCTCATCCATGAGAGCAGGGGGGCCATCGACGGATCGTCGGTATCCATATTGAAATCCCCGCAGACAAACACAGGGGCATCCCCGCCGGCAATCTCCTTCATCTTGGCAAGCAGCAGGATGGCCTCCTGCTTCCTTGCCTCCTTTCCGATATGGTCGAAATGCGTATCGAAGAAATAGAGCTCCTTACCTGTCTCCCTGCTCTTGAGCTTTGCCCACACGGTAACCCTCCTGCACATCGCGTCCCAACCCTTGGATACGACCTCCGGAGTAGGGCTCATCCAGAAAGACCCGTGGTCCGTCATCTCATATTTGTCCGTATTGTACATTATCATAAGGTGCTCCCCGCCGCCGGGCCGCACACCTTCATCCCTGCCGAGCTCCACATGCCCGTAACCAGGCAGGGAATCCGTCAGGAAATCCACCTGGGGCCTGTGCGGCTCCTGAAAGCCGATCACGTCAGGGGACAATTCCCTTATCATACGCAATGCAGGCCCCTTCCTGGCATTCCAGTGCAGGATACCGGTATCTATCGCCTCATTGACATACCTGATATTGAACGACATCATCCTGAAATTCTCCGCCTTAGGCGCACATGACATCAGGAGCCCGCACAGGGCAACGGCGACAGCCGGCAATGTTTTCACTGAAAAACTTTTCATATTATAATCCACTAGTGTCCGGAGAAAAATTCTCAGACAATGTTTTAATTATTAAACATCAATAAGTTACAAGCATCAGAAAATTTTTCGATTAGAACATCAGTAACTTTGC
>CALVDL010000029.1 GCA_944326305.1 uncultured Bacteroidales bacterium | reverse complement strand
CACTGACTGTTAACACTTTTAAGCTCATCTGTCGGGGAACGGCCAGCGCCAAGGGGCGGGACCACCTGTCCCGACGAGCGTAAAAATGCGGCAAGCTAATGTAGCGAATCTGTTGTTATAGCACATATTATCATCTTTCCTTCATTTGCACACACCGTCCGTCTGTCCAGAGCCATTTGGAATCGCAGACGGACATGAGTCTATGTGCGGCTCTTCTGGAAATATCAAAGGAAGGAATACACAGTCCATAAAATTTCATTCCTCCAGCCTTTGCGGTGCTTATCATCTCCAGAACCTTTTCACCAAGTACTTCCCATCCGAAATCAGATATGCACAGGATATCCGCCGTGTCAAATTCAGGCTCTGAAGGAAGCAGCTTTGAAAACAGGTCCGTAAACATGAGATTCTCATTATTGCCTCCCGACCCGCCGCAACGCAGAAAATGCCCAAGGTCCGTCCTGCATTGCCTGATGCTTGTAAAAGACTTATAATCATAAGAGTCAGAATATCTAATCACAAACACCTTACGCATGCGTCTGAGGGAATATATGGTTATGGCAATGGTCAATGCCATTGCTATTGTGACCGGCTTTCCTTGCATGGAACCTGAAGCGTCAAGGCAGATGATGACAGGACCGTCGGAATGATCCTGCGGCTTTCTGCACGAAGAGACAGAGGAAAAGACCTGCAGACGTTTTTCCGCATAGTTGCGTAAAAAGATATCCTGTGTCTCTTTGCAGGCAAGCATTGCTGTCTCAACCGGAAGCATGCCGCCAAGGTCATCCCCGGTAGTGATGCCGCTGATGTCGCTTTTGGATGCGTGTACAAAATTGCCGCCATTTTCAGTGTCTGTCCCGCCGGTACGCCCGATCATACGCGCCAGCTGCTTTAAGGAGACAGGCATCTGCGAAAGGAAACGGACCTCCCGCTCCTTTTGATATCCTTCCGGTGCCCTTCCGAAAAAAGGCTTATTGCCGGTCTCCATCTGTGAAGAGTGCAGAAATTCATCAGCAGCCGATTCCATTGAATTTAGAATGGCCTTTTCTGCCAATTCATCTTCCTGCTCCCTTGTGTCGCAGCAAGGCCATATGATTCCATCCTCATCGTCTCTCCCGCCGGTCCCGTCTTCATCCGGGATGTCATTCTCCATTGTACTTTTTACATTATCGGATTCTCCTGTTCCTTCTGCTTCGTCTTCATCCTCCCGGTGACAGTTCTCTTCTTCATAAAGCAGTTCAATGGCCAGACTTTCCAGACGCGTACGCGCAGTCTGAAGCACCCTCCGGTCTTTTTTCAGCTCCGAAATGAATTCCCGGTCACTGGCTTTCAGAAACAGCTCCTTCTTGACCGGATCCTTTATGGCATTTTCCATAAACCTGAGCCATACCGATGTATCTCCGCTGTCTTTTACATATAGAGCCTCGGCAAGAAGCCCGTCAATATACCTTGAATATTTCATTCCCGGACAGTTTTGAACCTGTTCATCAGACATGCAAGATCAGGATACCCGTTGAGACCGTCCCGGAGAAACAGGTTCCCGGAAATCTCTTTGTCAAGCTTTGCGCACATGTCCTGGTATTGTATTGCAGGCCTGCGCCTCAAATGATATATCACATTATTGATTATTATGGTGCCGGACCTGTCTTTGCGCAAGATAAGATCTCCTGGCCCTTCAACTGTCCTGATCCTGTTTCCCGGTCCGAAAATGCCGTGCCTATTGTTCATGTCAAGCCTGTCATAGTCCTCGGCATATATGAACAGATCCTCTCCGGGAGTCGCGATGCAATAGCATTCCCTGTCCTCCGTCATAAGATATCCTCCGCTGCTTAAGGACTTGTTCCGCAAGTCCCTGAATGATATGGCATAATGGGTTGATACCGCTTCCTCCACCTCTTTCCTGACAGAGACTGTCTGGCTGTCCCTGTCCCACAACAGATGCTCCAGCAGGAGGCAGTCCGTAAAATCAACACTGTCTCTTCCATTCAGATATGCGCTTGTCCGCAGTATTCCGGCAATCTTTTTCCACCGCCTGTCCGACACATAAGGCACATCCATATCCTCATCTCCGCCGGCGGTCTTCTGCATGAACTTGTCGGCGGCAGATATGCGCAGCTTATAAAGCATCTCCATCACATTGTCAGGAATTGGGATCTTCCGGGACTCCTTGTGTATAAGTTCATACTGCGCATCTGTCACTTTGATGGAGTCCGGGATCACATATTCCCCGCCGGACACATCCATAAGACTGAAAAATGACCCCTTGTCCTGGACCGGCTGCACAATATACCTGAACAGGAAACGGTCCCACAGTGCTTCCAGACCTTCGTCTTCGGCAGGAAGTTCATTGGAAGCCGCTATGATCCCTTTTATCGGCAGGGCGAGGTCATTTTTCCCGTTATGATATATCTTTTCATTCAAAGCTGTCAGCAGTGCGTTATGTATTGCCGGACCGGCCTTCCATATTTCATCCAGGAACACCACATCCGCCGAAGGAAGATATCCGTCCACATTCCTTTCATAGACATCCATGTCTTTCAGCCTGCTTATGGATACCGGGCCGAATATCTCGTCCGGAGTACTGAAGCGGCTCATCAGATACTCAAAACATGAAGCGTTGTTGAATGCACTTTTCAGTCTCCTGGCAACCATGCTCTTACCTACTCCTGGCAAGCCGAGAAGAAAAATGCTTTCTCCTGCGAGGGCACTCAAAAGGCTGAGGGCGACCACCTCCTCCCTCTCATACATTCCTTTTCCCATCAGTACGATGAGTTCATTTATCTGTTGCCGTAAATTCATCTCTTTCCTGACCTTTTTCTCAATGGTAACCTCATATGTCTGCTCATCAGTGCCATTTCCTCCTTTATGCTGACATTCATTGCAGTATATTTGACATAGAAGCGCCCTGCCCTTGTATGGACACACGCATTGTCTTCATTCAGAGTCACTGAAAATATGTTCCTGCGCCCGAATGTCTTCTCCATAATGATACCAATCAGACGCATGCATCTGTTGTCCGGCTCATCTGTAAGAAACGAGAACACCCCGGGCATGCCCAGAAACAGAGGTCCCGTATCAGGATCCAGTGCCCCGTCCATATACCTGTCCTTGAATGTCAGTACGGACGGTACCATCCCTGTCATCTTTGCCAATACCTCATCAGTCTTTTCCAATGAGTATGACACCTTGAACTCAAGGGGCATGACAAGTTCCGCCGTGTACTCATTCTCATCTTCCAAAATGAATACCCTCATTCCCGAGCCCTCCAGAAGCAGGCTCATTTCCTCTTCCAATACATTTCTGAAATCACCCATACTTCTTTCCTCCCGAACAATCATCTGTATGGAGAAATCATGTCCAATATTTCATCCATTGTCAAAGATGCGCCTGCAAATGTCCCGGCAAGCACACTGTCTGACATCATCCTTTTCTTCTCATGCAGCCGCAGCATCTTCTCCTCTATCGTATTGGCACTCACAAGCCGGATGACAGTGACATTCCTGCTCTGGCCTATCCTGTATGCTCTGTCCGCAGCCTGTTCCTCCACTGCAGGATTCCACCAGGGTTCCATGAGTATCACATGGTTCGCAGCCGTCAGATTGAGCCCGAAACCGCCGGCCATCAGGCTGATGAGAAAGAAACGGCACTCCCCTTTCTGAAACTTGCAGACAAGTCTGTCCCTTTCGTCTTCCGGCGTCTGTCCGTCAAGATAGAAGTATTCCATGCCGGTCTCAGCCATCATCACTCTGATTTGGGAGAGGAATCCGGTAAACTGGCTGAATATTATGGTCCTGTTGGAGCTGTCTGCTCCCAATGTCAGCACCATGTCTTTCAGCGCGGATATTTTCGATGACCCCCGAGTCCATTCAGGAAAGGCAAGTGAGACAGAGTCAGACAGCTGGCGGAGTCTCATCAGCTCACGGAAGAAAGACAGATCAAGTGCATTGGCTTCTTCCCTTTCAGCTGCCGTCTTGTGTCTCTTGAACTTCACCTCGGCATCATGTCTGGTCTTTTCATAAATCTGCATTTCCTCCGGTGAAAGTGTAACCATCTTTTCGTACGAAATCTTCTCCGGAAGTTCGTCAAGAACCTCGTGCTTGCTTCTTCTCAGTACAAACGGAGAAATCCTCTCCCTCAATTCCCGCTCCTTGTCACCGTCGAAAGGAGACCGGATATACTTATCCATAAAATGCGGCCACGGACCCAGCATGCCTGGATTTATGAACTGGAACAGATTCCACAATTCTCCGAGATGATTCTGGAGCGGAGTTCCCGTAAGTATGACTCTTGCATCGGATTTCAGATTCATTGCCGCCCTGGATGCCCTGGTGGCCCTGTTCTTTATATAGTGCGCCTCATCAAGACAGACCACATTCCATGTCCTGGAGGAAAGGATTGCTGACCGGCTGACCAGCATTCCGTAGCTTACAATGATCACATCACCCGGTCCGGCCTCCTGCACCATTTTCCTTCCGTCCTTCTCCGCTGCCATCATCACAGGTTCAAGACCAGGAGCGAATCTTCTGATCTCATGTTTCCAGTTATGCAGTACAGATTTCGGAGCAACCACCAATGAAGGTCCCCTGTCTTTTCTGTAAAGAAGCATGGCTATGGTCTGAAGTGTCTTTCCCAGCCCCATGTCATCAGCGAGACATGCCCCTGCGCCCCATTCCGACAGTCTGACGAGCCATGCAAAACCTTTTTTCTGATAATCTCTGAGCTCGGCGCACAGTCCGTCCGGAACCTGGACTTCATTCCGGTATATGGTCTCCATCCTGTCAAGCAGCCCCATGAATTTCTCGTCCAATTCGGCATGAAGGCCGCCGTCCTGGCCGAGTATGTCCGCAAGAAGTCCGACATCATATTTTTCAATACGGCAGACCCCCTTTTTTTTCGCTGCATCAGAAAGGATGGAATCCATTTTCCTGATATGCTTCCTCAACATATCGGACAATTTGACATACTCGTTCTCCTTAATCCTGACATATCCTTCTATACCGTCCTCACAACCCTGAAGAAGCAGGTCCTCATATGACAATGTGCTTCCGGGGATGCTTACAGTCCCTTCCACTTTGAACCAGTCCATACATGATTGCACCTGGACATTGATGTCTGATGTGGTTAAGGTGCCGCATAATTTCAATGTTCCTCCTTCCGGCCACTCTGCAAAATAAAAGTCTCCGTGATTCATTATGAATTCCAGCAGCTTCAAAACGGATTCCGGGGAACCGGATTCGAGCCTCTGCCTTCCGGCAAAGACATCGCCGATGCTTTCCATTATGAAGTCCTGCAGTCTTTCATAATTTTCCGACTCTGCCTGAAGATTCCTTTGCACCATTTTCAGGCCATCTGCCGTCTGCAAGGCGACCATTTCGTCCCCATATCCGGGATTGAACCTCAAATTGCCTTCCGGCAGCGGAGCTGAAGATATATGCACATGGTACGCTTTCCTGCCGTCGGGGATTATCCTGACTGCTATCATACCAGACCCTTCCACAGTCTGCGCGGGATCAGCCGGCGGAATATCCAGTCTGATATCCAATATTCCGGACAATTTCCCAGCGAGCATCCTGATATCAGATGACGCCCGGACCGGCAACGGACCTGACGACAAGAGACCGGCCAGAATATCCCTCTGACGGCCGTCAAAAGACACTGTCACATAAGTTCCGTCCTCTTTCACCACAGTCCGGCTGCATGACCCTCCCGTCAAGTCCTCGTATCTGACATTGGACACTACGGATATCGAATCCCCTTCGGCCCTGAATTGGACATAAGGGAGCTCATGACAGACAGAGACAGGCTCATACGGATACATATAAGGATACGCCTGGCCTTTGAAGACCCGGTCCGGTTCAGGAAGGCAGGCCAGCAATATATCTGCATCCCGGCGCCCAGGACTTCGGCGGCACAGTTCCCAGGCTATCTTCTTGTCAACATCCGACATGGAGTCATATCCCTCTGCCAGAAACTTCTGCAATGACAGCAATGTGCCTGAATTCCATCCTCCGTCATCAGTTCCGGTCTGTTCAATTATTCCGGAAATGTCAAGTCCGTCAAGGAAATAGATTATTCTTTTTTCAGGTTTTATGTCGGAAAGAATACTCCTGCTGATATCTGAGAAGACATATTCCCAGCCTTCTTTCCGTTTGACCATATCCAGCAGCGGTACAGTCCCATATATGCCCTTCAACCAGTTCCTTTCATCGGGATGAAGCGGACAATACGATGACAGTTCAAATCTGAATACGGATATATGGCATTGGCATCCGCTTTCCGGAACGAGTCTCTCACACCGGAAATACCGGACAAGAATGTCTGCAAATATTCTTGTCAGGCAGCAGCCGTCTTCCTGAATCATCCGTTCGATTTCCCTTGCGACAAACTCTCCGCCGTTACGATATTGCGGCTGGGAATATGTGAGCAGAATCCTGAAGGCGGACAGCTCCTTTCCGAAATAGACAAGCCTGCTTTTAAGGAGATTCTGCCTCAAAGCGACTACAGTACCGTCTTCTGCAAAGTCCGGAGATTCAGTGCAGCGGACAAGACATATCGCATAGAAAAATGCAAGCAGCGGATTCTCAAAGGCTCCCTTGGCCTCACTTTGCCTGTCATGTTCCTTTAAGGCCGCCACAAAGCCTTTCAAGGCCCCGTGCAGATTGCCAAGATACAGGTCACGGATTGCATCACAGCAATATTTCCATTGGCTGCGCCCGTTGAGCGGAAACTGCGGCTGCATTCCTGCCGCCAGATAGCGGTATGCCTCTATCTCTTCAATGACCTCTTGATTCCCGGGCAGATATTTTTCCGAAAGATGCTGTATATGTGACAAAAATTCTTCATCAATGCAATCCTTCCTGAGACGACGGTACAATACATGCCCGAACAATGCGTTTCTCTCCTTGTCGGCTAACGCATAAATCAGTTCTTCATGACCTTCTTCACATATCGCCTCTCCCGCATATCTTTCAAGATGCAATGAAGAATCAGTCACATATTGGTTACGCGGCAATGCCGCTGCCACTGAAAAATCTTTCAATGCGACATATTTTGCAAATGTCCACAGGTACACTGAACTCTCATACCTGAAGCAATCAGTCTTGGAAAACTCATCCTCCCACTGAGGCCTGCATTCCAGCATAGCCTCCACTGCATGAAAGAAATATTCGGGTGAGACCCCGTTTTCACAAAGATACCCGCAGGGCTTCAGCCTGTCAATGCCGGACAATATGTCCGACTTTTTATGCGCCAAAATACCGGTCAACGCCTTCAATACTCCGGGATCGGGAATTTCTCCCAGCCATGCGATGAAGCACAGCAGTTTGAAATCCATTAAATTCAAATCCGGGAAAAATTCAGACAGCTTTCCTGACATACGAACGGAACACATGACCATCAATAAAACATCCTGTTCAGCTCAGAAAGGACATGGGAATTCGGGATGGCATATTTGCCGTCCACATTCACGGCATCAACGCCGTATTTGAACTTGAGCCAATCCTTCAGCCAACGGGAAACGGCACCGCTGCGGCTGATGCCGGCACTGCAGTGGACAATCCATGTGCGAGCCTCATGGTTGGCATCCACGAAGTCCGCAATTTCCCTGGCCATATCCTGGTCAAAGAGGACGTAATCCTTCTCTGCAGAAACGTTTCCGGACGAATCATCAGAGTGCCGGGAATTTCCAAACTGCGAGAGGAGCTGCCATTTCTCCGGCGAAGTGATGTCGTCAAATGTCATGTTCAGGACATTCCTGTGCCGACGGGCAAACCATCTCGATGAAGGACCGTTGGAAAAGATGTCATCAGGGTCGAAATCGTCAAAGGAATTGCCTATCGATATGACGGCAAGTTCCGGCATGGACTCTATTGTACTGTCGTACAAATCATTGTTCCGCATCGTGTGCTTGAAGTCGGCGACCGAAAGTGTGTGTATCTGTACCATCATAGATGATTTTTCACACAAAGATAGTCACCACCTGTGCCAAACTGCAGCACATCTCAATCATTCATACATAACAGGACAAAAAATATAATCAGTTTATCACCGGCTTCAGCAATAATCACTGATATTTTTCTCATAATCTAAATCTGCCGGAATTTTGCCGAAGCTCCCCATATATTTGCGATAAATATCTATATTCGATTATAATTTTTATTCTGGAACAGGAACTGCTATGGCGAGCAATTATTTCAAAAGTTACATATGGCTGCTGGAAACACTCCAAAGCCGGGAATGCCGGCACCCGTCAGATTCGCCGAACCAAGATACACTTGCCATCGACTCATGCTATTTAAGACAAAGAAAACACAATACTATGCCAAATCCTGACATACGATTTAGTATAATCAGTACGATTGTATGGAATCAAAAATCAAGTAATTCCATCGCAATACGGGCACAGGCTTCTGCATCAGCCAGGGCATGGTGATGATGCTTCAAATCATAACCGCAATATTGAGCTACTGTCTGTAGCTGATGGTTCGGAATAGTCTTACCTAAAACGGCTCTGGATGCCCTGCAGGTACAGTGAAAACGATAGTCCGGATATGTCATTCCATACACGCCGAAGACGGCTTTCAAGCACCCCTCATCGAAAGGGCTGTTGTGCGCTACCAACGGCAGATCACCTATAAGAGAACTGACATGCGTCCATACTTCAGGAAAGGCTGGTGCCGTCTTTGTCGAATCTTCCGTCAAACCGTGAACTTGAGTATTCCAATATGAGTAATGGTTCGGAACCGGATGAATAAGGCTATAGAACTTGTCCGCTATCCGGCCGTTCCTCACAATGACAACCCCTACACTGCACACACTGGAGCGGCACTCGTTGGCTGTCTCAAAATCTATTGCTGCAAAATCTTTCTTATTCATAAGTATATCCCCGTATTTTCTGTTGTCAGGTACAAAGAAAATACGGGGATATGTCAAACCGTGGCTCAAATCAAAAACTTTTTACTTATTTCGGGCGATAGCCACCCACTATAGTTAGCGCATCTTTGGTTATGTGGCAACGGACCGGACGTCATCAAACGTAAAATCATTTATGTATGTCTCCAAAGGTATCCATGACAAAAGATAAATCATCTGCAATGGCAGATACTAGTTTATTATCGTCTGTAAGCAGTAGAAATCTTGTGTCATTGAAGTCCTTATAAGAAATCTGCTGTCCATTAGGATAACTCCAATATAAAAAGTAATCAGAGTTTTCGTTCCAATTTTCAAACTTATCCTTTAACAATTTACGATATCCTTCGAAATGTTTATCGGAACTTGTAATATATTCGCCTTCCTTATTTTTTATTACAATACCAAAATAGACATTGAATTCAGCTTCAACCCTCCAGTAAAACTTGACTTCATCTGTCTCGTACAATAAAATATCAAGTCCATAAAGTTTATCTTTACCTTTATTTCGATCGCATTGTTTTATATCTATTTTTTTGAATCTTTTTATCAGCTGATCCTTAAGATATTGCCAAAATAATCTTCTGGCATATTCTTTTGTTTCTTTTGAATTCCATGTCCTTACAATTTCCAGAGCAGCCATAATATTTTCCTGACTGCCAAAAATCGTTTTAATAATTTCCTGTGACATTTGTATATATATAGATTGGTTTGTAAGATTTTTTATCAGAACAATATACTGTCCTATTGCTTCATATATAACCGATATGTCTTTCACTGAGTCTTGACATTCTTCTAGCCATGTAAGAATATCGGTCGCATATGAAATGCATTTATAATCGCCAGAAGTCAAATCTCTTTTACTGTCTTTTGACGGCTCTCTTCCGTCAAGCGTAAGATATAGCAATAATGCCTTTTCATCATACTTGTGATACCTGACCAATTGATTGTGCTGATCTGAAGCATATATTTTATTTTCTATTATTATTGTGTTCGAGCAATCGCTGATAACGATATCAAGACGTCCACCAGTATCGTCAGTTTTTCTTCCTATATATTTCTCACATTCAACGCTTGTCTTTTTTATATCAATATTACTACAACCAAATCTTTTAATAAATAGTTCAAGAAACTTTGAATTCTGATTATGAGTTCCCTTAGGATTAAGCAGATTTGCTATAAAGGCAGAATGAACTCGAACCTCCTCGGTCGTAAGACCAATTATCTCGAAAATATTAAAATTAAGGCCTGTTTTAGAAATATTGCCGCTATGTTTACTTTGTATATTATGAATTAATTGTAGTAAATTCTCTATTTGATCCATACTTGAAAAATCATAATAATTACACATGTTACTCTCCTTGACAAATATAATCTTTATCTAAAATCTTTCAAAGATATCTGTCACAATGTGCCAAATACAACTCATGCTTTGACAAATTGTAAATTGTACCATAAATTAATCATCCTAAAATTCATATTACAGTTGTGCTTTGTTTTGGCATAGGGACCCGCTTTCTTTGTAGAAAATTTTCCAGATATGATAGAAATTTCCGATTCAGACATAAGACTCATCGAGGAGCATATCCTTATGGCTTACGATGATCCGAGAGCGAGTTTATATACACACTGCGGTGCACTTCTCGAGTTAAGAAAAGATATTATCAACCGGAAAGTCCTCGCTCACCAAGAGGATATCCTTCCTGACATCATAGCATTCAATGAAGCTCTACGGAATGCCCTTAAGGAAATGTATGACAGAGCGCACCAAGTATGGAAAGACGTGCAGAACAATGATACGTTCTCAGGAGAAGTCGAAGTGACAGCCAAATGCTTTCTCGATTATGACTATCCAGAGAGTCACCCAGTACAGGGTGATGACAGGCAGGAACTGTGGAATGCCTTGTGCGACAGCGGATGGAATCCTTTGTACGAGGATGGCGTGACATTGCCGGTATTGACCTTTCCACGAGACCTTGACGAAAGCTTCGACACTCTGACAGGCTTGGACTGTCCTCCGCCGAACTGGAACGAAGGACTCGACCAGGAACTCACGAAAGATCTGCATCTTATAAGTCCGTTCCACCATCTTTTCGACCATATGAAATTCGCCATTACGGATTTCATCTATGTACGTCGCTTCGAAACTGAAATCAATATTGAGATTGAAAGAAAAATATGATAAATATTGAAATTTGACAAACTATTGATATAATATCTTGTCCAATACCCTCAATACATACGCGTTCGGGACGGCATATCTGCCATCGACATTCTTTGCTTCAATACCATATCTGAGTTCTAGCTGGTCTTTGAGCCATTTTGATACTGCTCCGCTGCGACTTATACCAGCGCTGCAGTGCACTATCCAGATTCTTGCCGTAAGGTTTTCCTCCACGAAATTTACGAGATGACGTGCCATTTCATCATCAAACAGGACATATTCGCTTTCTAATGCCGCACTCTCTCCAGACAGTGTTTTTTCAGCCCCGGCTACTTTTTCGGAAACAGTGATATCATCGAATGTAAGATTCAGTACATTCTTATGCTGATATCGAAACCACCTTGAAGAAGGCCCATTAGAAAAAATATCGTCCGGGTCGGTGTCTTCGAATGAGTTCCCTATCGAGATTACAGCAATATCTGTCCGCTGTTCTATATTGCTGTCATACAGGTCATTGTTTCTCATAGTATGTTTAAAATCAGCGACCGACAATGTGTGAATTTCTACCATCCAATTAATATTTTGATGACAAATATCGCACCCATGTATGTCAAATCATGACATACATGGGAGTTTTCGCAAACACAGGAACTTCTTTCTGTCCATTCAATATCTCCCGGAAATTTATCCCATGACTTTCCACTCCCCGATTCTGCGTGATTCCTTGTCGAAGTTTATGCCGATTTTAAAGATCTTGCGGCTGTCTGTCTTGATTTCTATGATATAAATGTAGCCCTCGGTCTGCAGGAGAATGTCAATATGTCCAGAAAATGTTTTGAATACGGTCCGATTTTCATTTGATTTAGCAGCGGCCGGGGCTCTGCAATAATGCGGCTGCCGAGCCATATTCATCAAAATAAATACTGTACTCCGACAGAATATCCGAGATATGCCCTCTTGTAGCGTCCGTTTTCATACATGTGCCATATATCAAGGCCGGGCCGCAGGGCGTCCTCCCCTTCCGGGGCCGAGAGGAAGTTGATGCTCGGGCCGAAGAAGATGTTGTAGTGTCTGCCTATAACGAAAGACGGGGCTGCAAGGTAGGAGAAATTCAGGGAAGCGGCTTCCGACGTGGCATCCATGGCTGTAGCCTTCAGTTCATTATCTATCCTGAAAAAGCGGCATGCGGGGATGTGGATGCCCAGGCCAGCCTCCGTCACGGTGCCATTGCCGCCCCTGAAATTGTACCCCGCTCCGATGATCCCGTAAGTGTATTTCCCGCCGGAACGGAAGGACACCATGGCATTGCCCAGGGCATCACAGGTCACGGCGACACCCATCTCGCCGTTCTTTATGATATTTATGAGCCCTATCGGGAAGTCACATTCCTGCGCCACATTCACCAGCGTAGAAAGCTGTACTCCCCTGACTTTGTCCGCGACATTGACCAGACCGGCTATCTGCAGGCCCGTGAAAGTCCCCCTTGTGACATTGAAGCAGCTGGAAGCCATCAGGCCGGAGCCGCCTCCTGTCCAGTTGAACAGTCCGGAAAGCTGCAGTCCGTCCGCTTGTCCGGAAACTATGCTTCCCGCCCCAGAGACAGTGAAATACTTTTCATTTTCGGATAGCCCGAGAAGCATATTGACGGAAACTCCATTCGTAAACTCCCTCATTTTCAAACCGTTGGTACTGACTGGAGGAATGATGCTGAACTGAAATGCGGAATTCCTGTCCGGCGCCTGCTGCGCCATTGCCGGGGACAGCACTGCAAAAAGAATGAGGATGGAAATGGATGTCTTGTTCATGTTCATTGTCATTTTTCGGCAAAATTATCCCGGAGCCATGACCTCCGGAAACAATTACTGACAGGATGCGCAAAACCGGGGACAAAACGTCACTATCGGAGGACGGAATGGAAAAGGTGTCAGGGAGTATTGTACTTAAATGATTATATTTGCCGTAATTATCATACATTTTAGGAAAAAACACAATTCAGTTCCAATGGAAATAAAACTACTCAGACTTATCATGGCGACTGCCGCTCTGCCGGTGCTTGCCTCGGCATCCTTTACGGCATCCGCCGATGAAGGGATGTGGCTCCCGTCGCTGATCTCGGAAAGGATCGGGGACATGCAGGAAAAAGGATTCAGGCTCGATGCAGAGGACATCTACAGCATCAACCAGGCTTCACTGAAGGACGCCGTAGTGCTGTTCGGCAGGGGGTGTACAGGGGAGGTGATCTCTCCGGAAGGCCTTCTGCTCACCAACCACCACTGCGGCTATGGACAGATACAGAAGCACAGCAGTGTGGAGCACGACTACCTCCGGGACGGGTTCTGGGCGATGAGCCGGGATGAGGAGCTGCCGAACGAGGGCCTGACCGTGAGTTTCCTGGAAAGGATGGAGGACGTCACAGGCAGGGTCCTGGACGGATACTCCGCAGACATGACCGAGCAGCAGAGGGATTCCGTGGTGAAAGCCAACTCCGGGGCACTCATAGAAGAGGCCACATCGGAGGGCAAAGGACTGAGGGCCACCGTCGAAGCCCTGTATTACGGCAACCAGTATTTCCTCTTCCTGTACCGGGAGTACAGCGACATAAGGCTGGTGGGCGCTCCGCCTTCTGCGGTGGGGAAATTCGGAGGGGACACCGACAACTGGATATGGCCGCGCCATACAGGGGACTTCTCCATATTCAGGATCTATGCGGACAAAGACAACAACCCGGCCCCCTATTCCCCTGACAACGTCCCTTATACGCCTAAAAAATTCTTCAGGATCTCTCTGGAAGGGGTACACGAGGGAGACTTCACCTTCATATACGGGTTCCCGGGGAGCACGCGCGAATACATAATGTCCGAAGGTGTGCGCTACATCTCGGAGGTCTCCGACCCGGCCAAAATCGCCCTGCGCACTGAAAGGCTCGGCATACAGAAGAAGTACATGGACCAGAGCCAGGCCGTGAGGATACAGTACTCGTCGAAGAACGCCTCGGTGGCAAACGCCTGGAAGAAATGGCAGGGAGAATCCGGCGGTATCAGGCGCCTGGGGACAGTGGCGGCAAAGAAGGCATACGAGGCAAGGTTTGCGGAATGGGCGGAAGGCACTGTGTATGAAAATATACTTCCGCAGCTGGATTCACTCTATAAGGCACTGGAACCTTACATGTTCGCCCTCGAGTACTATACCGAGTCTGCGGGCACCGTGGAACTCAGCTCATTCGCCATGAAGGTATCCCGGATGATGAAAGACAGTCTTGCTGACACATGTGCCACGCAGCAGCAGCGTGATTCGGCCGCAGCCTCATTCGCCAGGGAGCTCGCAGCTGTCGCAAGTAGTTTCTATAAGGACTATTACATGCCGATAGACAAGGAGTCATTCATAGCTGTCATGGAATCCTTCGGCAGGGACATCAGCGACGGGTTCAAGCCGCAGTGCTTCAAGGACGCCCTGGCAAAGTACGGCAGTGTCAGCGGATGGGCCGACGCCATTTTCGGGGGATCCCTGTTCACGGACAGCACCAGGGTTCTCGCGCTGACTGCAGCCGACACAGCGGCGGTCTCCAACGACCCGGCCACAAGGTTCGCCAGGGAATTCCGCGGATGGTACACCACGGACATCTATCCGGTATGCCAGAGGCTGAACAGGGAGATCACCCTGCTTTACAGGGAATACATGAGAGGGCAGATGGAATTCGAGCCGGAAAAGGCGTTCTACCCTGACGCGAACCTCACCCTGCGCGTGGCATACGGCAAGGTGATGGGATATTCTCCGGCGGACGGAGTCTACTATGAGCCGCAGTCCACACTTGAAGGCATAATGGAGAAGGACAACCCGGAGATATTCGACTATAACATCCCTCAGAAACTGCGTGACATCTACGCTGCAAAAGACTATGGAAGATGGGCCATCACCGACTCCAAGGGCAATACGACCGTCCCTGTATGCTTCATCGCGACAAACCATACTTCAGGAGGGAACTCCGGCAGCCCTGTAATCAATGCGGACGGGGACCTGATGGGGATCAATTTCGACCGCGTGTGGGAAGGGACGATGAGCGACATAGTCTTCGACCCTGACTACTGCAGGAACATCTGCCTTGATATCAGGTATGTCCTGTTCATCATCGACAAGGTGGCCGGTGCGGACCACCTCCTGGACGAGATGGTGTTCGCGGATCAGGAACAGCGGCTGTCATGAGTAAACAAGAAGGGGATGGGTCAGATCGTTGACCCATCCCCTTCTTATATCGGAATTCAATTCTAGTACTGGTCCCAGGACTTGATCTGGATGTCATCGGCCGACATTGCGCAGAACGCCCTGATGAATGCCGTGGCAAGACGGGCGTTTGTAATCAGCGGGATATTGAAGTCTATGGCCGCACGGCGGATCTTGTAGCCGTTGTCCATCTCCAGAGTACTGTAGTTCTTAGGGATGTTTATCACCAGGTCTATATCCTTGTCCTGAAGCATCTTGAGTGCAGGTTCGAACTCTTTTGCAAGTTCAGGTTCCTCAGTTTCGCTCGGCCAGAGCACGCGCGTGGCAGGGACATCGTTCTCCACGAGGTACCTGTACGACCCGGCTGTCGCATACAGCGTATAGCCATGGTCCGCAAGCAGCCTGCATGCACCGAGCAGATCAGCCTTCTGGAGGGCGTCACCGGAGGAAATAAGCACATTTTTGGACGGGATCTGATAGCCTACGGAAAGCACGGACTTCAGCAGGGCCTCGTTGAAGTCGTCGCCCAGACATCCCACCTCGCCGGTCGAAGCCATGTCCACGCCCAGCACAGGGTCGGCCTGCTGGAGCCTGGAGAAAGAGAACTGGGAAGCCTTGATACCTACATAGTCCAGGTCGAACGCACTCTTGTGCGGAGGGACCGGCTTCTTGCCGAGCATGACCTTGGTAGCAAGCTCTATAAGATTGATTTTAAGCACCTTTGAAACAAAAGGAAAACTTCTTGACGCCCTAAGGTTGCACTCTATGACCTTGATGGCATTCTCCTTGGCAAGGAACTGGATGTTGAACGGCCCGGAAATCTCCAGTGCGGATGCAATCTTCTTGGCTATCTTCTTTATCCTGCGGACCGTCTCGATATAGAGCTTCTGCGGAGGGAACTGGATAGTGGCATCGCCAGAATGCACCCCTGCGAATTCCACGTGCTCTGAAATGGCGTACGCAATCACTTCGCCGGCATCCGCCACAGCATCGAACTCTATTTCCTTGCACCTCTGCATGAACTGGCTTATGACCACAGGATGCTTCTTGGACACCTCGGCGGCCATAGAAAGGAAGCGCTTTAGCTCGTCCTCATTGTAGCATACGTTCATGGCAGCGCCGGAAAGCACGTATGAAGGCCTCACCAGGACAGGGAAGCCTACCTGGTCCACGAAAGCGTTGACATCATCCAGGGTCGTGAGCTCCTTCCATTTCGGCTGGTCGATGCCCAGGGCGTCAACAATGGAGGAGAACTTGTGCCTGTCCTCAGCCTTGTCTATGCTGGAAGCTTTGGTGCCGAGGATATTCACCCCGCTGTGGTCAAGCCTGAGGGCCAGGTTGTTAGGAATCTGACCTCCCACGGACACTATCATCCCGTATGGCTGCTCCAGCTCATAGATGTCCATCACCCTTTCAAAGGTGAGCTCATCGAAATAGAGCCTGTCGCACATGTCATAGTCGGTAGACACGGTCTCCGGGTTGTAGTTGATCATCACACCGCGGTACCCTTCTTTCCTGATGGTGTTCAATGCATTCACCGAGCACCAGTCGAATTCGACGGAACTTCCGATCCTGTACGCCCCCGAGCCGAGGACAATCACAGAACGGTGGTCATGGAGGTATTTGACGTCATTGAAATTTCCGTTATATGTGAGATACAGATAATTGGTCTGTGCCGGGAATTCTGCCGCCAGAGTATCTATCTGCTTGACACACGGCACAATGCCCAGTGATTTTCTGAATACCCTGACCATGTCCTGGGCCTTTTCGTTGTCTATCCTGTCCTTGTAGACGGCCCTTGCTATCTGGAAATCCGAGAAACCCTGCTGCTTGGCCAGGCGGAGAAGGTCAGCCGGCATCGCCTCGCAGTTGTCGAATCCCTGCATCCTGTGATATGTCTCCACAATACCGGAGAGCTTGTGCAGGAACCACTTGTCAATCTTGGTCAGCTCATGGATCTGGTCGACGGTGTACCCGGCCCTCATAGCCTTTGAAATCACGAATATACGTCTGTCCGTAGGTTCCCTGAGGGCTTCATCCACGTCAGCTACCTTGAGCTCCTTGTTGCCGACGAAGCCGTGCGCCCCCTGCCCTATCATGCGAAGGCCTTTCTGGATGGCCTCCTCGAAGCTGCGGCCTATGGCCATCACTTCACCAACACTCTTCATGCTGGAGCCGATCTTGCGGGACACCCCGTGGAACTTCGAAAGGTCCCAGCGCGGAATCTTGCACACTATATAGTCAAGGGCAGGCTCGAAGAACGCAGGAGTGACCTTCGTCACGGAATTCTTCAGATCGAACAGCCCGTATCCCAGGCCGAGCTTCGCCGCCACGAAAGCAAGAGGATAGCCTGTCGCCTTGGATGCAAGGGCTGACGAACGGCTCAGACGCGCATTCACCTCGATCACCCTGTAGTCCATGGCGTCAGGGTTGAATGCATATTGTACGTTGCACTCCCCGACTATTCCTATATGGCGCACAATCTTGATGGAAAGCTCACGGAGATAGTGGTATTCCTCGTTGGTGAGAGTCTGCGACGGAGCCACCACGATACTCTCGCCGGTGTGGATTCCGAGAGGGTCGAAATTCTCCATGTTGCAGACAGTGATACAGTTGTCATAACGGTCCCTTACCACCTCGTACTCAATCTCTTTCCATCCTTTGAGGGATTTTTCCACAAGGACCTGCGGAGAGAACGAGAAGGCCTTCTCGCAGGTGGCCTCAAGTTCCTGCTCGTTGTCGCAGAAACCTGACCCCAGGCCTCCGAGTGCGTATGCCGCACGGATTATCACCGGATACCCCAGTTCCTGTGCCGCGGCGCGCGCCTGCTCCATGTTCTCGGCTGCATGGGACTTTATGGTCTTGACATCTATCTGGTCGAGCTTCTCGACGAAAAGCTCCCTGTCCTCAGTGTCAATGATCGCCTGCACAGGGGTGCCCAGCACCTTCACACCGTACTTTTCCAGTGTGCCGGCCTTGTACAGTTCCACCCCGCAGTTCAGGGCAGTCTGCCCGCCGAATGCCAGGAGAATCCCCTGGGGGGCTTCCTTTTTAATGACCTTCTCGACGAAGAACGGGGTCACCGGGAGGAAATAGATCTTGTCCGCCACACCCTCCGAAGTCTGGACGGTGGCAATGTTCGGGTTTATCAGGACTGTCTCTATCCCTTCTTCCTTCAAAGCTTTAAGAGCCTGGGAACCGGAGTAGTCGAACTCACCGGCCTCTCCGATTTTGAGTGCACCGGACCCCAGAATCACGACTTTCTTTATGTTGTTGTCAATCATTGTCTTCAAGATTTAAAGTTTGGATATGAATTCGTCGAAAAGGAACTCCGTGTCAGTAGGTCCGCTGGTGGCCTCGGGATGGAACTGCGCGGAGAAGAACGGTCTGGTCTTGTGGCGTATGCCTTCGTTGGTACCGTCGTTCATATTTATGAAAAGCGGCTCCCAGTCAGCCCCCAAAGTGGTGTTGTCCACGGCAAAGCCATGGTTCTGTGAAGTGACGAAACACTGGTTCGTGCCCACCCTGCGCACAGGCTGGTTGTGGCTGCGGTGCCCGTATTTCAGCTTGTATGTGGAGGCTCCCCCTGCAACGGAAAGAAGCTGGTTGCCCATGCATATCCCGAATATCGGCTTGTCCTTCTCCAGTGCCTCCCTGATATGCCCTACTGTCGCGGAGCACAGCGCCGGGTTGCCCGGGCCGTTCGATATGAACAGGCCGTCATACTCCAGAGTGTTGAAGTCATAGTCCCAAGGCACGCGGATGACCTCGACGCCCCTGCGGATAAAGCAGCGGATGATATTGTTCTTCACCCCGCAGTCCACAAGGACTACCTTCTTGTCGCCATGGCCGTACCTTATCACCTCTTTGCAGCTTACTATGGCCACCTGGTTCACTGTATTGGGGTCCTCGATAGGGAAATCCCTCGTGAATCCGTCCGGAACAATGATACCCAGCATGGAGCCGTGCTCCCTCAGGACCTTTGTCAGCTCCCTGGTGTCGATTCCGTAAATCCCCGGTATCTTCTCCGATTTGAGCCATTCGTCAAGGCTGCGGGCAGCTTTCCAGTGGCTGTATTCGAATGAGTAGTCAGAAATCACAAGTCCCCTTACATGAATCCTGTCCGATTCGAAGTTCCTGGAGATCCCCCACTCGTCCACGCCGTCGGCAGGAACGCCATAATTACCTATGAGAGGATAAGTTATACATAGAATCTGTCCTGAAT
Source organism: uncultured Bacteroidales bacterium (assembly GCA_944326305.1). Classification (GTDB taxonomy): domain Bacteria; phylum Bacteroidota; class Bacteroidia; order Bacteroidales; family UBA932; genus Cryptobacteroides. The sequence continues at coordinate 16,203 of CALVDL010000029.1, read as the reverse complement.
AGGATGGGTCCGTAAGACTCTCGGGATAACCTACCATTGCGGTCGAGAAAACGACTTCCCCGTCACATGGACCGCCATACCCGAAAGAGTACCCTCTGAACTCCATTCCGTTCTCAAGCTTGAGTGTAGCGCCGAGTCTATTTTCCATTGTCCTTATATGTTAATTATTCTATCATATATATAAAAAAAACGACCATCCCGAGAAGGAACGGTCGTCTCTCTTTCCACTATATTATATTATCTGATGGAATTTCTGCATCTTGCATGCGTTCAACATTTCAAGGTGCAAAGATAGGAAAAAACATTACAATTTTGCAAAATAATTTTACCGCGCCGGACCGGCCCTCTATAGTTATTATATGTCAATATGGATACCGCCCATGACTGTCGCCCCCGGCATCGGATATCCGGCATTGATCTCGTATTTCTGTGCGAGAAGGTTTTCTCCCCTGGCCCATACTGACAGCCAGTCTGTAATCCTGAACGAGGCGAACAGGTTCCAGAGGACGAAATCCTCAAGGATATTGGAGCCGCGTCCGTTGGTGACCACCTGCGTATAGAGATTGCCGATGTACTGGACACCGGTGGAAGCCTGCCAGCGGCCTTTCGTAAATGATGCTCCGGCGTACAGTTTGTGCTCCGGAGCGCCGATCACAGGGTTCTCCATGTGCAGGAAGCTGTAGTTAGCATCCACGGACCACACCCTGCTGATACGCCATGCCGCCTGGACCTCCGCACCGGTATTCCTGATGGCCCCGGTATTCATGTTCAGCGGAGTGGCTCCGTCACGAGGCACCGCCACGATCATGTTCTTCCCGTCAGTATAGAATATGTTCACCCCGTACGACACACGGCCCCCGGCAAGGGTCTGGGAAAACGCGAGTTCGTAATTCCAGAGGCTTTCAGGCTCGAGATCGGGATTCTGCGGAGGGAACATATACATTTCCCTTATGGTCGGATAGCGGAAACCCTTGCTGGCCGAGGCCTTGAGCTCCATGGAACGCGGAAGGTGGAAAGAAAGCCCGGCCTGCGGGATCCATTCTGTACCCACATGGGAATGATGGTCGACCCTCACCCCGGCATCAAGTGTAAGCCATGTGCCGAAATCCTGCCTGAAGTCAACATATCCGGCTACTTCATGCTCTGTTTTGTCCGCAATTTCTGAAGTCTGGCCGGACCTCTCCCCCTCGACATACTCATTCCATGCCCTTCCGCCGAAACGGAACCAGTCCACCCCGGCAGTAAGGCGGTTGCCTTTGAAAAGCCTTGCGCTCTGATACACGGAGAGCCCCATCATGTCATCCCTTGAATTGAACCTGTAGTCAAGAGGGGTTTCTCCCTGGGCCGGCTCGTAACCGTCGTTTATCCAGTGGTTTCCCCAGTTATAGAAAAAGCTGACCGCCCCTGAAGTCCTTTCGTAGCTGTTCTCGAGGGCAAAGGATGTCATTCCCCTGGTGACACGCTGGTCCGCATCAGCCAGCGGAGCGCTGACAGGCCCCGGTTGTGAAGCATTGAAATGGGTCACATTGACATCGGCCCTGACATTCCATGCCTCGGCTATTTCATACCCGAGTTTCGCGTATCCCCCGTACTGCTCGAAGCCCATGTCGTCCCTGTGGCCGTCAGTCCGGTTGTAGGAAAGGCTCGCGACACTGGAGAAGCGGCCTTTCCTTATACGGTTAGTGAACTCTGTCTGCAGGGTATTGTACGAGCCGTAACCGGCATTGAGGCCTGTCTTCACCCCGTCCTCCTCCATACTCCTGGTGACGATGTTTATCACACCTCCCATCGCATTGGAGCCGTACAGCACGGAAGCCGGGCCGCGGAGCACTTCGACACGCTCCGCCATGAAGGACTGGTATGCATCAGCAATCGGGTGGCTGAACATCCCCATATATTGCGGATGTCCGTCTATGAGCACCATCAGCCGTCCGGAACCGCCGCTCAGACCACGCAGGGACATGCCTCCGGCCGCTCCGTCAGAAACCCCGTATCCCATTATGCCTCTTGATGTTATAAACAGACCGGGAATCCGTTCCGACAGGACGGGCAGCAACGACGGCTGCCAGGTCTGCTCTATTTCCTTTCTCCCGATCACCGACACCGTCTGGGACAGGTGCCTGATGTCTGTCTTATTCCTTGCACCTGTCACGACAACCTCGCTTATACGGTCGTTCCACGCCGCAGCAGAAGTGTCGGCTATCTCATCATATTGAACAGGGGGCAGCGCCACAGGTTTTTCGGCTCTGACTGCAATGGCAGTCACAGTAAAAATAGCCGATAGCAATACTACTCTCTTCATAAACAATCACAGTTCGGCAAATTAAATAACGTCAGTTCGACGAATTAATGTTTAACAATATTATATTAAAAATCAATATTTTATCATTTATGACCGGAATCCGTCACACTGACGTTAAGGATTTCTGGAAGAAATCCTGTCTGTCTAAACCCCAGTCACTTCGTGACAGCCCCTTGTTAAGGGGCGCCACCCCCTTCCTACCCCCTCGCCGGGGGACCTGTCGCAGGCCACAGGCCTGCTCCTTAATAGGTAATTCGATGTAATTTAATGAATTAAATTCATCGAATTCACGTTAAATATTAAACTTTGTTTACAGTCACGCTGCGCCGCAGCATAGTCCGGACAAGTCCGGGCGGAATGACAACGATTGTACCCCCTGGTTCTATCCGGGGAATCTGTCCTCCTGTCCCGGTCATCCCATGACGGACTGTTGTCACAGCAGAAAAAAAACGCCGGACCATCTAAGAAGCTGTATAAAATTTAAACAACATCCAAATGCCCCGACGGCTGATGCATACTGTCTAACGAACGTTCTAATCGATGCTGATCAATTCATATTCCTTACTCCCGAGCCCTATCTTTTCGGCATAGTCTACCGTATGTGTGCCGTTACGGCTCTCTATACGCTCGATGAGAGGCCTGTTGTCGCTGCCTTTAACTGATTTCGCGTTGAAGACCTGGTCCAGGCACGCCCGGTCAAGTGCGACAGGGTCGGTGGAAGCGAAGATTCCGATGTCATCCATCTCCGGCTCCGCAGGTGAAGAATCGCAGTCGCAGTCAACGGACAGGTTGTTCATCACATTGATATAAATGATATTGTCTCCGAAATAATCAGCTACGGCCTGCGCCGCGGCGGCCATTGACTCAAGGAAACCGTCCTGGTCGTCCACATGCCCCCAGAGCTCCTCCACCTTTGATGTAACGCCGGCTGTATGGATGTAGGCTTTCCCGTTTGCCGAGGCCACCCCGATGGACTGGTTCTTTATCACGCCGCCGAACCCTGCCATCGCATGGCCCTTGAAATGGGCGAGGTTGATCATGAAGTCATAGTCCTTCAGATGCGAGCCCACAATGTCATATTTTATATGTGAAGAATCCCTTACCGGAATGCGGATCTCCCCTTCTGCATCCATGATATCGACCCTGGCTATATCCATGAACCCGTGGGCACGTGCAGTCTTGATATGGTCCTCAGTAGAAGAGCGTTTCCCGCCATATGCGGTATTGCATTCCACAATGGTCCCGTCGACCTTCTGCACAAGGTCCTTGATCAGGGCCGGCTGCAGGAAATTATGCCCTCCGGCCTCTCCCGTACTTATCTTCACTGCCACCTTTCCTTCGGCCGGACGCCCGAGGGCTTCATAGATTTTCACCAGCGCTTCCGGAGTAATCTCCTTTGTCATATAGACTTTAGACTGGGCAAATGACGAAACAGCCGTCATCATAGCCAAAACTGAAATGATAATCTTTTTCATCTGATGATTTTTTAACGGATGCAAAGATAATTACTGCCATGCTGTTTTTATTACCCGTTTTACGGATTTTATGCACATATTTACTTTTCCCGGATGTTCAGGGAGCGTTTTAAACGGATAATAAGGACAAGCCGGCATCAATCAGCATCTTAAAAAGACAGTTACAGGAATTTTGCAGCAAAATGCGGTGTCAGGGCCATCCTGACACCGCATTACAGGCCCCTGGAAAGGCTGTTTCCGAATTAAACGTTTGTTTTTTCATGAACACGGATAATCATCCCCTACTTTGCAGCCCGATTGGACACACACCATTAACAATGATAATTGAAATATGAAAACGTACTTATGCAAATGTATCCTGTTCATTGCTGCAGCGGTTGCAGCAGGCTGCCAGAAAGAATTTCCGGGCCAGAGCGGCGGCTGCCCGTGCACCGGAGGGACAGCTGCGGACATCAGCTTCAATATCAGCAGGCCCGATACAGGGTTCAGGACAAGGAGCTCGGTATCCTCCGGTGAGGACAATATAAACGACATCAATATTTTCGCCTACTGCGACGGACTTCTGGAAGGAGCTGTATACGCACAGGCCACGGACAGGGCCGGAATGAAACTCACGTCCGGGAAGAAATACACTTTCTACGTGCTGGCGAACACCGGACAGATAACGGCACCGGAAAAAGAAGACGGGATGACAGGCTGCGTATACGGTATAGAAGGCATGGCGGATTTCAGCAGCAAGGGCTTCCCTATGGCCTCGGTCAAGACAGCGGATATAGACGGGACAAGCAAGGAAGTGGACATACTTCTTGACAGGCTGATAGCTAAAGTGGACCTGAAAATCGATACAGGCTCCCTGCCCGGATTCAAGGTAACGTCGGCACAGCTTGTGAACAGCCCGAAGAATATAATGCCGTTCTCTGCTGGAAGCGGGGCCACTTCCACCATTGCCGGGGACAGGGCTACGGCGGATGACATCGCAAACCTCAATGCCGGGAAGACGGCCACATTCTATATGCTCGAGAACTGCCAGGGTATCCTGCTTCCAGGGAATAAGGACCCGTGGGCAAAAATACCGGAAAACATCCCCGATGAAAAAGAAAAGCTATGTACCTACATGGAGGTCTCGGCAGAGCTTGACGGATCGTCCGGAGTCCAGGGACCGGTCACATACAGGTTCTATCTCGGACAGGACGAGACGACTGATTTCAACATATTCAGGAACACCGAGAACCGAATTACGCTCATCACAACGGAAGATGGCCTTGACAAAGTGTCATGGAGAATCGACAACAGCAGGCTGTCCCCTGTATCAATCCCTGTAATCGCAGTCGGTGCCTCCGGAAAGATATTCTATACGGGAAGCGACGGCACGCTTACCCAGGTCACTCTGGGAGACAGCGACTGGAACTGTGTCACCTACGGGAACGGGAAATACATCGCCGTCGGAGACAACGGGTCCATCGGATACTCCACCGACGGGATAAAATGGAGCATCACAAAGAAAGGGACGTACAACTGGAATGCAGTCACTTTCGGCAACGGGAAATTCGTTGCGGCCGGGAGCGGCGGAGGATTCGCCTATTCGGCGAACGGGACATCATGGACCACTACGGAAAAGGGTTCTACGGAATGGAACAGCATAACCTACGGCAACGGGATGTTTGTCGCAGTAGGGCAAAAGGATAGCTATAACGGCTCGCTCGGCTATTCCTCCGACGGAGTGACATGGACGGCATCGTCGACAACACAATATGCATATCTGCGCAACGCAGTGGCATTCGGAAACGGACTTTTCATAGCTGTAGGCAAACGTGACCTCTATACCGGTACGCTCGGCTATTCATCAGACGGCAAGAGCTGGAACTACAATACAAAAGTCGGGTCAGTGGAGCATACCGCCATAGGCTATGGTGACGGGAAGTTCCTCATTGCAGGACGCAACGAGCTAATGTACTCGGAGGACGGCCTGTCATGGAAAGCCAGTGAGGAGACCATATCCGGACTAACCAGCTACAGCATCGCATTTGGAGACGGGATGTTCGCCATTGCAGGCACGGGCAGCACAGGACGGTCAAGAATCTACTTTTCGTCCAATTTGAACCACTGGATACAGGCAGATGCGATAAAAAACACGGAAATCAACGGGATATGCGTAATGCACTGACATTCTTTATTCCATAATATATTTACCGCATAAACAACAAGAATCCCGGAAGAGTAAGTCTTCCGGGATTCTTGTCACTAAGTCCGCTCAGGATATGACATCAGGAATAATATCTGATTCCAAAACTACTGAAGCACCTTTTTCCGGATGCACGTCATTTCCAGAGTTTTTAATTGCCTCACCTGGAGTCCAGTCAAATACACAGCTGTCCTTGAACGACGGGCCATGCTCTTCTGTCCCATGTTTTGTTGCAAAATCAGACATAGTCTTATGCTTTAAAAATTAAACTTTCCCTAAATATACTGTTTTTCAGCATATAAAACAATACACCGTCCATATTTTTCACATATTTTTACAAAAACTGTAACCATTCAGAAAAAAAAGACATCAAACTGAGACCACTTCCACGCTGCTGGAAGAATTGCCCTGTCTTCGGACACGGATCTGTGTGGGGATGCGCTCCTGAAGGGATTCGACATGACTGATTATACCAACCTTGCGCCCTCCCGTCTGGTGAAGGTTCTCAAGGGTGTTCATGACTACATTGAGATAGTCGTCGCTCAAAGTGCCGAAGCCCTCGTCTATGAAAAGTGTCCCGACATTCATCCCCCTGCCGTCAAGGGACGAGAGTCCGAGGGCAAGGGAAAGTGAAACCAGGAAAGTCTCCCCTCCGGAGAGCGTGCTGACAGACCTTTCCGTCCCTCCCTGGTAGAGGTCGTGTACTGTAATGGAAAGCGACCCGGGCTGGCAGTCGAGCCTGTACCGATCGGAAAGATGGACCAGATAGCGGTTCGCGCCCGCAAGAAGCTCATTGAGCACGAACCCCTGGGCTATCTTCTTGAATTTAACGCCGTTCAGATCCCCGAACACATCCGAGAGGCTGCTCCACCTTAAATATTCGGCTTTCATGGCGTCCTCCTTCTCTTTTTCCTGTGCCGCCAAGGAAGAGTTTTCGCTGTCCTGGCTGAGACGCTGCATACCTGCACCGATCTCACGGTTGAGCGCATCCGCCGACTCCCCGTACCGGGCCACCGCAGCCTCAACAGACTGCCTGTCCCCGTATATTTCCCCCTCAGGACCTGATGCGGCACCGGCGAGAGCCTGCACTACATCGGCAAGCTCCCTTTCAGCAGCCAGGACCTGCTGGCCAAGGGCCTGTACATCGGCCAGCAGCGCAGACCACCGGGACTGCAGCCGCCATCCCTCAGGGTCATCCCGCAGGACACTGCCGCTATCCGGAACGGACATACGGCCGGCATCCTGCGCATATACAGGCTTCCAGTCAGGGCAGACAGAGAGGGTCATTGCCGATAAAGACTCTATGCTCCTGAGCAGGCCGGACTTCTTTTCCATCTCGCCCTGCATGGCGGAACACCTGTCCCTGTCAGCGATATAAGATGACGATTTTTCTTTCAGTGCTTCCATAAAATTCTCAGGGGCGGCGTCGAACTGCCCTTTCCACCCCGCGATGGTTATCATAGTCCCGGCACGGGAGAGCGATTTCGCCTCGTTCTTCCCGCATGATTCGGAAATGGCGGCAAGCCGTTTAAGCTCCCCTTCCATCCCGGAAATCATATCCGAGGCCCCCTTTATCCGTGCATCGAGTTCAGATATGCCTTTCTGCGCTGTATCTGCAAGTTCCTGAAGTCTTGAAGCTTCAGCTTCAGCGGCCGTTATCTTTTCCAGGGCGGCATCCGCCTTCTTCACGGCCTCTTTCGCAGCCTCGAACCTGGTCCGTATTTCAGCCACTATGTCCGGATCGGCGGGATCCAGAGAGCACAGACTGCATTTTCCGGCAGCCTCCTCCAGCCTTGCCGAATACTCCTTTTCCGCATTCCCGAGGGCGGCAGTCCAGTCGGCTACAGCTTTCCCGGCAAGGTCGGCCGACGCCTGTTTCACTCCCAAAGTCTTCTGTGCGAGATTCTTTTCCGCAAGTTTCCTGTCCATATCCTCCTGCACCGGGGCAAGCATGCGCTCGAACTCCGCATCGCTCACCAGTTTTCCGATACGGCTCCCGCACAGAGGGCACATATCCCCATCATGCAGCCTGCTCCTTGCCACTTTGGCCCAGCTCTCCACGGAGTCCTTCATGCTGTCGTATATCCGGCCGGCATCGGCATACGCCTGCATGGCATCCGAGTATCTCTTTTCGGCATCGGCAAGCTCCGCACGGCTTTTACCGGCTTCCTCCCTGCTCTCCTGCAGCTTCGCCCTCGCATTCTCGAGTATACCGGCGGTATCCATCATGGACTTGACGGCATAGGCCGCCTCCAGAAGGTCGTTCCTGTGCTTCTCCGCCATGGCCTTCTCCTGTGCCAGCCCCTGCCTGTCCTGCATGCCGGCCCCAGACCGGATATTGTCTATCTTCTGCTGTATCTCTGCCTTTTCACGTATCATGGCGGCCAGGGACTGTTTCATCACCTCAATCTCGGGCTTCCGTGTGCCGATCTCGTTCCGGAGTTTTTCCGCCGCTGATATGCTCTCCTGCATTTCCTTCCTGGCATCCATTACCCCCTGTAGATCCTGGAGGATTGCCTGGCATGAGGCATACATGCGTTCGGAGGCGGCCTCCGACTCCAATTTTGCCTTCAGCGCAGCCTCCTCCCTCCCCAGGACCTCAAGTCCGTCACGGAACAGGGCCGTGGAAGCCATGAGGGACACATATTCCCCGTATTTCTCCTGACGGCTCACGGTAAATGCCTTGAGCCTGTTTTCTATCCCGTCCTTCTTCAGGAAACGGTCAAGCTGGCTGCGGTATTTCATGTACTTCTCCCGTACAGACTGCAGTTCGGCATTTTTCGTCTCCACTGTCCTTTCTATCTCCGAACGCTCCTCCCGGCTCAGAAGGACAATGCCTTCAGTCCTGGCCTTCTGGATATTGTATGCCTCCCTTTTCTCCTTTGCGGCGGCATATATCCTTGCCCCCATACGGGAATAGAGGTCTGTCCTTGTCAATTTCTCCAGGATGTCGGCCTTTTCGGCCTCAGTGCTTTTGAGAAAACGGGAGAATTCGCCCTGGGCGAGCATTGTGGTACGGCAGAACTGGTTGAAATTAAGGCCTGTGACCTGTTCGACGCGCTGTCTGACATCCTTCTGCAGGGACAATGTGACATCTTCCCACGACAGGGTCCATTCCACCGGCCTGAGTTTTCCGGAGGACTTTCCCCTGGATCTGAATACAGACCACAATGCCGTATATTCGACCTCGTCGGCACCAGTGAAAACGAGCTTCACATGCCCCTCCCCGGTACCGCGGCGTAGAAACTGCCTCGGGTCGTCGGTCCGGATGACCTGGGCTTCCCTGTCCCGGTCCTGGAGTTCTCCGAACACCCTGTCCTCTATCTTTTCGGGCTCGGAGGAGAAGAAGCGCGGAGTCTTGTTGTACAACGCCAGGCATATCGCATCGAGAATGGTGCTTTTGCCTGCCCCTGTCTCACCGCAGATAAGGAAAAGCGGCTCGTCCTTCAGCGGAGCGGAAGAAAAATCTATCAGGGCATCCTCTATGGATGCTATATTGTGTATTTCAAGTATCTTCAGTTCCATGTCATTCTACTGCATCCTGTCTGTCGCTTCCTTCTGTCTCAATATCCCTTGCCACCTGTTCAAGCATGGCCTCAAAGTCTTCATCCATATCGGAGGAGAACTGCTTCCTGTAGTACATCTTCGCCACATCGAGAGGCGACATGGAGCGTATCTCGGCTACAGTCAGCCTTGTATCCGTATCTTTTCCCGCGGCCCTGCCCTCCCTCGTCACCTTCATGTAACAGTAGCGGCATTTCTTCCCTTCGGTAGCCTTGGCCGCATCCACGGCGACATTCTGCCTGATGCAGTCCCGGACCAGGATGTTGAGCCTTATGTAGGCCGCCTTATTGTCAGGATAATGCAGGAGGGCGTCAACAGCCTCCTCCGAAGGCACGGGAACGGACGGGAGAGTGACCATAGGGACGGTCTCGGGGATTTCTATCTCCTTGACAGTTATCGTTTTCCCGTCATGTTTTCCGGCAGGTATCTCCACTATTGAAACACTGTGCGGATAATCCTCGTCGAAGCTGACATGAAGCGGCGAACCGCTGTACCTTGCCACAGGGGGCCTGCATATATGCTCTACTACAGGCTCCTCCGACGAGACGGAGGTCATGACACCAGCATCGCCGGGACCGTCTCCGGCAGCGACGAACTGCGGATGGTGAATATGCCCGAGGGCCAGATAGTCATAGCCCTCCGGAAAGGCCGAAAGCGGCGTATATTCCATGCCTCCGATCGGCTCGTCATGCCCTGTGATATCGCAGCCCGTCACTGCCAGATGGGCCATGATGACCACCGGAAGGCCGTCTCTGTTCCTTTCTGACACCATGTCCATAAGTTTCCTGTAGAACGCCCTCTGGCGCAATGCGTACTTGTCCTCCCCTTCCCGGGCGCACCTCCTGTCATCCACTTCAGGATAATTCTGCCTGTAGATATGGGGCAATGCAATCACATATCCTGACAATGTGCCGTCTTTTGCCTTTATCTCTATGATATGCTTTTCCAGGTCAGGCTTTCCGTCTTTCTTGGAAAGTCCGCCTATTACCTTTACGTTCAGATGGTTCCATAGATTGCGGTCTACTTCGAGACGGGACCCGCTGTCGTGGTTCCCGGCAGTTATCACCACGGACATCTCCGGGCAGGCCTCTTTGAGTGCAAGGACCGAGTCGGTGTATAGCTTCTGTGTCTGGGCGGATGGTATGGAGTTGTGGTATATGTCGCCGCTGACAAGGAGGGCATCGGGCCGCTCCCGGCTTACAATGGAGATGAGACGCCGGAAGAAGGCATGGTGCTCGGGGGTGCGGTCGTATTCGTTGAAGATCTGTCCGAGGTGGAGGTCGCTGGTGTGGAGGAATTTCATATTTGAAAGGAGGTTGGAGATTTTAATTGGGACGGGATGATGCGATGGGCGTACATTTTAATCTGGGCAGTGGGCCTCAAATATGAAATCCTTTCTACCCCCAGTCGCAGGGGCGACAGCCCCACGGGGGCATGCGGCTTCGCTCCGCTGCGGCCGTGAACGGCCCCGGGAAGGATTTTATTATAAACATTCATTGTCTGTCATTCCGACTGAGCGAAGCGAATGGAGAAATCTGAAGGAGAGTTCCGCATTGTCAAATTATATATTGACTTAGAAACTGTCTTGAAAAATTTTAAACCAGCTTCTTAATGAAAGATATGTAAGCCGGAAGGCTGGCCTTCAAGTGCTCCGGAGAGATTCCTTCAGCGTTGTACCAGGCAAAGGACGGAAGGTAGTTTGCGTGGATAAAACTTGCAGTAAGGCGGTAAGGAAGCAGAACCTCCTCGATGGTATGGCCGGCCTTGCCGTGCTTCGAATAATCCTCCGCGCTTCCAGCTGCAGAAACAGCGCAAGTAATTGATTTTCCCTCCAATGCATACTTACCAGGATAAGCCCAGCCCTGCGCCAGCACATCATCCTCCCACTGTTTGAGCAGAGCCGGAGAACTGTACCAGTACACCGGGAACTGGAAAATTATACAGTCATGGGCCTCAACCAGGCGCTGTTCCGACGCCACATCGATTTTCCCGTCAGGATACGCCTCGTAAATGTCATGCACCGTAATATCCTGGGCATTCAGCTTCAAAAGTTCCTCCTTCCATGCCCTGTGCACATTCGACTCGTCCATATGAGGATGTGCGATGACAACTAACTTTTTCATTGTCAATATATTATTATCCATTAAATTATTGTTCTTACGGGCCAGTGCCGGCTTCTGGCACAGACAGCCCGGCCGGTTTCCCGCAGCCATTACGGCAGGAATGTCCGGGATTTTCCCGAACAGCCTATAAAGGTACGTATTTTTCTGTATTTTTGCACCCGAAAAACCGTCATGACATGTACACTGACAACAACGATACCATCTGCGCACCCGCCACCGTCCCCGGCACCGGCGCAATCTCCGTGATAAGGGTCAGCGGGGAAAAAGCCCTGGAAATAGCCGACAAAGTCGTCACCTGCAAAACGCCGGGTACAGTATCATCAGCCAAAGGCTACACCATAAAATTCGGGACAGTAAGCGCCGCGGACGGTTCGCCCATCGATGAGGTACTGGTAGGCATTTTCCGCGCACCGCACTCATATACAGGGGAAAACTCGGTGGAAATCTCTTGTCATGCCTCCAAATACATCGTGCAGCAGATAATGCTGCTGCTGATGAATGCAGGAGCACGCGCTGCCGAACCCGGGGAGTTCACCCGCAGGGCCTTCCTTAACGGCAAGATGGACCTCGCCCAGGCGGAAGCTGTCGCAGACCTCATCGCAGCCCAGAGCGAAGGAGCGCACAGGATAGCCTACAGCCAGATGAAAGGCGGCTTTTCATCGGAATTGAAGGAAATGCGGTCGCAACTGCTTGATATTGTGGCACTGATGGAGCTTGAGCTGGACTTCAGCGAAGAGGACGTGGAGTTCGCAGACCGGAGCCAGCTGAATGCCCTGCTTGACAAAGTTACGGGGCACATATCGTCCCTGATAGACTCGTTCCGTCTGGGGAACGCTATCAAGAACGGTGTCCCTGTGGCGATAGCCGGGGCGACCAACACAGGCAAGAGCACCCTGCTGAACGCCCTGCTCGGAGAAGACCGCGCCATCGTCTCGAACATCCACGGCACCACCCGCGACACCATAGAAGGCACCATGAACATAGACGGGGTACTGTTCCGCTTCATTGACACGGCCGGCATTCGGGAAACCGACGAGGCCATCGAAAAAATCGGCATCGAACGCACATTCAGAAAAATTTCCGAAGCCGACATCATACTCGGGATGGCGGACGCATCCCGCACTCCGGAACAGCTCGAAGAAGAGCTGAATGACCTGCTCCCGAAAATAGATTACGGCAGGCAAAAATTAGTGCTGCTGCTCAACAAATGCGACGTTGTAACGGAAGAAAATATACGTAACAAAATTGTTTTGATTAAAAACTTATTTGTTTTGTATGTTGATAATAAAGCAAATAGCGATATTACCGAGAAAACAACCGTCCACTTCCCTATCTCCGATGCCAGCCTCCGTGAAAACAGCGGAATATACACTATAACCTGCGGAAAAGCTCGTGCGGACATTATCCCTGTCTCCGCAAAAAGCCAGTTCGGAATACCCGCTTTGAAATCCCGCATAGCATCACTTCAAAAAGACAGGCCCGCCGACGCCGACACCACCCTCATCACCAACCTCCGTCACGTCGAAGCCCTCTCCAAAGCCAACGAAGCCCTCGCCCGCGTCAAATCCGGCCTCGCTGCCGGCATCCCCACCGACCTCGCCGCCCAGGACATCCGCGAAGCAATCTACCACATCGGCTCCATCACCGGCACCATTTCCGAAGATGAAGTACTTGGGGTGATCTTTGGGAGGTTTTGTATCGGGAAGTAGGATAATCGCTTGATTATCAATTAGTTATATCAAGTGTAAAACTAAAATACTGGCGGAAAACCACTTAAATAGGGGTAAAATAGGCTGTTTTAGAAGTCATATTTTCTCTTGTTTGCTTATTATTACCGTATTTTTGTCCCCAAGTGAGGCTTCGGGGGACAAAATTCTGTACCTCGACATATTTTGGGCACATACAACTTCTGCGTCGGAAAGACAAGAAAGATGTTCTCCGTGGATATGCGATCCTCAAAGGAAATACCAAATACAAGCTTCCGAACTGGGAGTGGCCCGTAACCTGATGATTTCCAAACTTCCCCGCACCTGGCAAAAACTCCACTACCGGGAGAGGCTTGCCGCTCAGGTCAATACTTTTCAAAGCCATCGGCCGAACCTGTTCAAAGACCGGCAGCCGGTATGGATTATACCCACTATCGTTCCGGCCCGGTGTCCTACACGCTTTCTTCCCATGGCGGAACGGAAAAGCGTTTCTACATCCCGGAGCGGGTACTTGACTATTTCAACGAAGAGTTCGACTACCGGGAGGTTGCCAATAGCAACCGAAAATCGATTTGTATAGCACTATTTCTCAATAAGTTATATCTTTATCACGATGTTAGTCCCTTGAATAAGGTTTTCACAGCTTTGCACCGTTCGACATTAGTTTGTATCTTGGGTACGATTTCTGAATACAAAGGTAATATTTCTTTCTAAAATTAGTGCTTTTGCATAGAAAAAACTTATCTTTGTAAAAAAAATATGCCACAAACTATATCATTATATAAATTGTTCTTGGCATCACCAAGTGATGTAAAAGAAGAACGTTTAATTGTAGAGAACGTTATTAACGATTTTAATAATACATATTCTTCGCAGTTAAATGCAAGAATAGAATTATGTAGTTGGGAAAAATCGAGTTATCCTTCTGTCGGTGAATATCCCCAAGCTGTGATTAATTCCCAAATAGGTGATGAATATGATATTTTTTTAGGAATATTATGGACTAGATTTGGTTCAAAGACACTAAATTATGAATCTGGTACGGAAGAAGAGTTTTATAGAGCATTAGAACGTAGCCAACAAGCCGATAAAGTACATATAATGATGTATTTTAATATTGAAGGAGTACCTTTAGATTCTTTAGATATTGAACAATATTCTAAAGTTAGAGCTTTTCAAAAACAAATAGCAGAATTAGGCTGTTATTATTTTACATATGTAAGTTCAGAGAATTTTAAAAATGATTTGCGTGCTCATTTATATAAAGTTATAGAGAATTGGAATATTAATAGTAAACCTTTAACTACACAAGTAAATTTGTCCAATTTGCCTGTCATTATAGAACCCATTGAAGATGAAGTCTCCGAATTAGGATTATTAGAATTTCAGGATATTTTAAATACTAAGTCTGCGGAAGCTGTAAAATCTTTAAATGAAATAACCGTTTCAACTATTTGGATAGGTGAACAAATTTCTGAATCTGCCCAAAAACTGAATATAATTAATGAGCAAAAGCCTGTAAATCAAATTCAATTAGCTAGAGCTGTTATTAATACTTCTGCTAAAGCGATGAATCAATACGCTATGAAAATTGAACAACCAATTCAAAATTGGATTATTTCTTTTGAAGAAATAGTAGGGGCTTTTAAAGGATTATTGCAAGTTTCTGATAATATTATTCCGGAGGAATCTTGGCAAGAGAATAAAGAAGCACTTCGTTTATTATTGAGTAATGTAGATTCGTCATATGGGCAATTAGTCGAATTTTACAAATCAGTTAAAGGGTTACCGAAAATGACCCAATATATTATATTGGCAAAGAAAAATGTTTGCTCTAAATTAAAAGAACTATTAGATAGTATAGATAGGTGTAAAATATCTGCTAATGAAATGATTGATTTGATTAATAAAAAGTTATTTGATTCAGATAATTTATGAATATTGTAATCCATTTTTTGGGCCTAGTCGACAAAATTCATGATGGCACACGAATAAATATTTCTTAGTCGACAAAATTCATGATAATAGTGTCAATAATGGCGTGATATATATTCGTCAATGAGTTTTATCCTATGCTCTCTTGTGAGTCCGCTGTGGACTCTTACCTTTGACTTGATGTCAGCGAATACCGCCTCAAGTCCGTTGTTTGTATTCGGAATAATTCTGTCCTTGTAGTCATAGAAGGTCCATAGCCGTCCCATGTTCCTTTTAAGGCTGAGATATGCGCTCCTGAGCCTCGGTCTCATATAAGGAGGGGTCTTCATCCTCCTGTCCTGCACCCTTTCGTTAAGGACATCCTTATATTTGACGTACCATCCGTTGAAAGCCCCGATGAAACTCTCCTTGTCCATCCTGGTCATGCTGCCGGCGAGGGAGAGAAGCTCCCGCGAAGCCTCAATGTCGGGATTCCCTGTGAGATAGTGCCTTACCGTCATCATCTGGTGGAACTGGCAGTGCTGGACAGGATATGTCTTCAGTGCTTCGGCAAGGCCGCGCAGGCCGTCTATGACCACCCCGTATATCCTGAAACCATGCTCCCTGAGCCAGCTCACTCCTTCAATATAGCCTGCTATCGTCTCGTACCTGACGTACTTGCGCCACAGGATCTTGTTCCTGTAGGCGTCCTTTATAACCATCATCAGGCCGAAGTCCCTGCCCCAGTAGGTCGTGTCCATCTGGATGACGACTTTCTATACCATAAAATCCCGGTGTGACATTTTTCTGTGACATTTCCCGACTTTACTTTAATGCAGGGGTGTAGATATGGGAATAAAGCTAGGTATTCCGGAGCAAGGTCGGCCAGTAATTCCAGCCTAAAAAGGTCAAAAAGATGCTCGCTCACCTATAAAAA
>CALVDL010000028.1 GCA_944326305.1 uncultured Bacteroidales bacterium | reverse complement strand
CCCAATAATTTTACGTAACTCGCTGATTATCATTGTGCGCTATATGATGGCGCAAAAAAGTGATGAAGTCAGGAAAGGAAACGTTGCGCCCGCACAGGGAGGGCCCCGCGGAAGCGGGAGGGTTTCCGGTCACTGCCGGTATTGTATTATTTTGTCTGTCAGATCAGCCCCGGACCACTACAGCCCGAACGAGAACAGGTTGATCCCGTCGTAAACCGAGCTGACGATTCCCAGGAGCAGGATTCCGGCCAGGCACAGAACCAGACTGATGCGGGTGCTGCAGTCGCTGCGGAAAGCGGCGACAGGGGAGTCGTTAGGGGTGATGAACATGGCCTTGACCACCAGCAGGTAGTAGTACAGTGAGATCACCGTATTTATCAAAGCTATGAACACCAGCACGTGGAAGCCCTCCTTGAAAGCTGCGGCGAACACGAAAAACTTCGAGAAGAAGCCTGCGAAGGGAGGTATCCCCGCCAGGGAGAACAGGGCGAGCGTCATCACCACGGCGAGCTTCGGGTTTGTCCTGTAAAGGCCGTTGTAGTCCGACATGTTCACCTTGCCGCCGCTGTGCTGCTCGACTGTGGAGATGACCCCGAATGCCGCCAGGTTGGCCGCCAGATATACCAGCACATAGAATATCAGGGATGTCATTCCGAACGACGAGCCGCTTATCACCGCCAGCATGATGTATCCTGCCTGCGAGATGGACGAGAAGGCGAGGAAGCGCTTGAGGTCCTGCTGCCTTACGGCAAAGAGGTTGGCCACTGTGATGCTCAGGATGACCACCGCATACAGGGCCGCCTGCCACTGCTCCACCATAGGGGCGAATACCTTTACCAGCACGGCCATCAGCACGAATGCCGCAGAGCCTTTGGAGATGACTGAAAGGTATGATGTCACGGCAGTCGGGGCTCCCTGGTATGTATCTGCAGTCCACAGGTGGAACGGCACCAGCGAAATCTTGAATCCCAGGCCTGAGAAGAAGAACACGAAGGCCATTATCTGCAGGGCGGAGCCTGTCAGGTGCTGTGGCATGTCACTGAAGTAGAGTGTGCCGCAGGTGCCGTACAGGAACGAGATTCCGTAGAGCATCAGCCCGCTGGAGAACAGGGCGCTGAGTATGAACTTCGCCCCGGCCTCGGCCGAGTTCTTCTTGTATTTGTCGAACGCCACCAGGCATGCCATCGGCACGGATGCCAGTTCCATTCCTATGAAGAACATCAGGAAGTGCCCTGCGCTGATCATGAAGAACATGCCCAGGAGGGTGGAGAGCGTCAGCACATAGAATTCCCCCCTCTTGAACCCGGTGTCTTCCCTCTTGAGCCAGGTGTCCGCCTGGAGCAGCACGATGAGAGTGCCTGAAGCCAGCACTGCCTTGATGATGCTGTGTACAGGCTCGTATGAATACATGCCGCCGAACACCTCCCCGGATTCCTTCGGGAACGGGATGACGCAGGCTGCAGTGCAGGCGAGCATCAGGACGGCCATCAGCGGATTGAAGAATTTGCGTGCACTCTTTCCTGCAATGAGGTCATACAGGAATGCAATCACCATGGCTGCCATCAGGGCGAGCTCAGGACGCATATATGTCAGTATTCCAGAAAAATCCATGTCCATTTCAGTTCAAGATGTGAGAAATTACAGTCGTTACGCCCTGCTGTATGAGGTTGCTCATCCACAGCGGCGAGAGTCCCAGGCCTGCAATAGCGACAATCAGTATCACTACCGCGAGCTTCTCGTCCCAGGTGGCGTCAGTGAGCTTCAGGTGCTCGGGGTTGGTGCATGTGCCGTAGAGTATCTTCCCTATGAGGCGGAGTATATAGACAGCCGTAATCACTATGGATGTGCAGGCTATCACTGTCACTACGCGGTGGAAGGTGTCATTCTCCATGAAGGCACCGTTGAAGATGGTCATCTCGGCGACGAATCCGCTCAGGCCCGGGAGGCCGAGGTTGGCCAGACCGGCTATCACATAGCATACCGACAGGAAAGGCATTATCCTCATCAGTCCGCTCAGCTCCCTGATGTCCCTTGTGTGCGTACGCCCGTAGATCATGCCGATCAGGGCGAAGAAGAGGGCTGTCATCAGGCCGTGGCTCAGCATCTGGAGCACTGCACCCGTGGCGGCTGTGGTGTTCATCATCAGTATGGCGAAGAGCACCAGTCCGCAGTGAGAAACGGACGAGTATGCGTTGATGTACTTGAGGTCTGTCTGCACGCAGGCGGAGAACGCCCCGTAGACTACTGATATGGTAGTGAGTATGATGAATATCCAGCTGAGTTCCTGCGCGGCGTCAGGCAGGAGGAACATCGCTACACGGAAGCAGCCGTATCCTCCCAGCTTCATCAGCACCCCGGCATGGAGCATCGAGACCGCGGTAGGGGCTGAAGCGTGGCCGTCCGGGCTCCATGTGTGGAACGGGAACAGCGCCCCGAGCACTCCGAACCCGATGAAGATTATCGGGAACCAGATGCGCTGGAGGTTCATCGGGATATTGTGCATCTGTGCGATTTCCATGATGTTCATGGTAGTGGCCCCGGCTCCGAAATATATGCCGAGGATGCCTATCAGCAGGAGGGCGGACCCTCCCATCAGCATCAGGGTCAGTTTCATGGCCGAATATTCCTTGCGCCCGCTTCCCCAAACTCCGATGAGCAGGTACATCGGGATGAGGGCCACTTCGTAGAACATGAACATGGTGAAGAGGTCCAGCGAGATGAAGAATCCGAACACTCCTACACTCAACAGGCAGAACCACATGAAGAACTCCTTGATGTTGGTCTTCATCTGCCAAGAGGCGAAAGTGCCGGTGAAGACTATGATTGCGGAAAGCAGTATCATGGCGACGGAGATGCCGTCCACTCCCACCGAGTAATGGATGTTGAGCGGTGCATACCACATGAAGCTGTCTGTGAGGAGCATGTCGGCGGTCTCGCCGCTGTTCCTCAGCCCGATGAAATGCAGCACAAGGTATATGGCGAGTACCAGCAGGGCTGATGCCCCGGTCACCATGACAGAGTGGATCTGCCTGGTGTTCCGGGCTGCCCAGAGCCCGAGCATCATCAGAAGCGGAATCGCCGGAAAAAGAGACAATATGTTCATATCAAATTCCTTTTATCAGATAACAAGCAACAACACTACGAGCCCGAGCGCACCTCCAAGGAACCAGATGCAGTACCTCTGTATATATCCGCTCTGCATCTGCCGTATGCCCCATGAGGATTTCTGCGTGATGGTGGCAAGCAGGTTCATGAACCCGTCCACGATATGCCTGTCGAACCAGGCTATCGGGGTGGAGATGCATGCGAATATTATCCTGTGGGTGACGAACTGGTATATCTCGTCTATATAGAAACGGTGGTATGCGGCCTTGTGGAGCCCGCTGAACCTTGCGGCCAGAGAGTCCGCCACCTTCCTGTCCTCGCGGAGGTACATCCATGTGGCCAGTGCAATGCCGGCCACCGCCACGCAGAGGCTGATGGCTGCCACGCTTGCGTCGATGTGGATGTCATAGGCCTGCCCGTTGCTGCTGACGAAGCGACCGAACGGAATGAAACCTGCCACGAGGGTCACCAGTGCAAGGAACACCAGAGGGAAGGTCATGCTCCCCGGAGCCTCGTGCGGAGTGTGCGCTGCATGGAGCTCCTTGTTTTCCTTGCCCCAGAATATGCAGTAGTAGAGACGGAACATGTAGAATGCGGTGAGACCTGCGATGAATGTCATCACTCCGCCCATAAGAGGGCTGAACCTGAAGCATGCGGCCAGGATCTCGTCCTTGGAGAAGAACCCGCTCAGCGGCCAGATACCCGCAATGGCAAGGCATGCGATAAGGAATGTCACATGCGTCACCGGCATGTATTTGCGAAGCCCGCCCATCGTGGACATCTCGTTCGAGTGGACCGCGTGGATGATGCATCCTGCACCCAGGAAGAGCAGGGCCTTGAACATAGCATGTGTGAAGAGGTGGAACATGGAGGCCATGTATCCCAGGCCGCCCTCGTGCGGGTCGGCCGACGTGCATACTCCCAGGGCCACTATCATGAAGCCTATCTGCGATATGGTACTGAATGCCAGCACCCTCTTTATGTCGCTCTGGACGCACGCCACCACAGCGGCATAGAGGGCTGTGAATGCGCCCACGTATGCGGTGATGTGCAGGACCTCAGGCGCATAGCCTATGAACAGAGGGAACATCCTTGCCACCAGGTATACACCTGCCACGACCATTGTCGCGGCATGGATGAGGGCGGATACCGGAGTCGGGCCCTCCATTGCGTCCGGGAGCCAGATGTGCAGGGGGAACATGGCGCTCTTTCCTGCCCCTCCGATGAACATAAGCCCGAGGGCCAGCGGGAGCATGGTCTTTGCCGCGCCCATCACGGAAGAGTCCGGAGTGAATGAGAACGACTGCGTATAGTATCCGTATATGAGTATTCCTATCAGGAAGCCCAGGTCTGCGAACCTTGTGACTATGAATGCCTTCTTGGAAGCGGCGATCGCTTCTTTCCTGGTATAGTAGAACCCTATCAGAAGGTATGAGCTGACTCCCACCAGCTCCCAGAATATGTACATCTGGAAGATGTTGGTGGCGACGACGAGACCGAGCATGCTCATGGTGAACAGCGACAGGAAGGCATAGTATCTCTGGAAGCCCCTTTCCCCCTTCATATATCCGAAAGAGTAGATGTGCACCATCAGCGAGACCGTCGAGATCACCACCAGCATCATCACCGAGATAGGGTCCAGCATGAACCCCAGGTCAATGTGGAGGCTGCCTCCGAACGGAAGCCATACCGTGTTCCATGCCGTGACCTGCGGGAAGACACCGGAAGCGTCCCTGCCCGCGCTGAAATACAGGTAGGCGGTCGCATAGCACAGGAGCGCCACTGTCCCTGTGACCGCAGTGCCGGCAGCCCCGGCCGCTACGGGTTTGAGCTTAGTCCCGAGCAGCCCCAGGAGGACAAAGCTCAGAAACGGAAGCAGAAGTATCAGTACTGTATAATCCATAATTTCAATCTTGTTGTCATTACTCTACCACTTCATGTCCCGCAGGTTCTTGACCTGGATGTTCTTCATGTTACGGTATATGTTTATGATGATGGCTATGGCCACTGCCGTTTCCGCTGCACTGATCCCTATGGCGAACAGGGAGAAGAAGAACCCCTCGAGCTCTCCCGGGAAAAGGAAGCGGTTGAACACTGCGAAGTTGATGTCGACAGAGTTCAGTATGAGCTCTACGGAAATCAGCATCGCAAGCAGGTTGCGCCGTGTGAAGAAGCCGTATATTCCCACGAACATCATGATCGTGGAGACTATCAGATAAAATTCCATCTGTATCATATCCAATCCTTTTTACCGTTTTCTTGCTATCAGGATACCTCCAACGATGCATGCCAGCAGCAGCACGCTTATCACCTCGAACGGAAGTACGAAACCGAATTTGTCCCCGCTCATAAGCGCATGGCCTATGGTGCGTACGGAAAGTTCCCCATGCTCGAAGTGCGATGGCAGGAAATCATGCTTCAGTGTGATGAACAGGCACAGGCCGAATGCTGCGAGCGTAGCTGCGAGCCCTGCGGCCAGTTTCCCTTTCTTGAGCTTTTCGGCCTGGTCCCCCTCACTGGAAGTGAGCAGTATGGAGAATACGTACAGGACAGTGATTCCTCCGGCGTATACCAGCAGCTGGACAGCCCCCAGGAAAGAGTAGTTGAGCTGGAAATATATGCCTGCAGTGCCGAAAAGCACGAACAGGAGGTATGTCGCAGCCCTCAGTATCCTTTTGGTCGTAACGGCCAGGACCGCGTTCACCGTTATGAACAGCGCGAGCGCTATGAAAACTATCAGATCAAGAGTTATGTCCATGGCTATTTCTTATTCAGAGTTTTGACAAGTTTGGACCGGGTGAATACGGCATGCTCGAATTCAGTGGTGAATTCTATCGCGCCGTGCGGACAGGAGTTTACGCACAGGTGGCAGAACATGCAGGAACCCAGGTCATATTCGTATTTGACCAGTTTTTTCTTCTTTTTCCCTGTTTCCGGGTCTTCGGTCATTTCGGAAACAATCCGGATGGAATTGTTGGGGCAGTTCATCTGGCATATCCCGCAGGCTATGCACTTGTATTCCCCGTCCTCGCCGGAGACCAGGGACAGCTCCCCGCAGAAGCGCTCGTTCATTTTGAGTGTCGCCCTGTTCTCGGGGTACTGTTCGGTGATTTTTCTGGTGAAGTATTCTTTCCATGTCACCTTCATGCCGGTAAGGAGAGAGCCTATACCGTGGAATAGTCCTTTAATATAATTACTCATGGCTTAAAAGTGCAATTTGAATACGACAACGACCACCATCAGCAGCAGGTTCACCAGCCCGATCGGGACAAGGTATTTCCATTCCAGTGTCAGGATCTGGTCGATCCTCAGCCTCGGGAATGTCCACTTTATCCACATCAGGAGCCAGACTACGAAGAGCGCCTTCGCGAAGAACCAGACGAATCCCGGGATATAGTCCATCACCGCGTTGAACCCGTCGAGCCCCGGGATGTGCAGGGGCATCCATCCCCCGAGGAAGATTGTGGCTGCTATGCTTGATACTATGAAGAGGTTCACGAACTCGGCTACGTAGAAAAGGCCGAAGTGCATGCCGGAATACTCCGTATGGTAGCCTGCGGTAAGCTCGGATTCTGCCTCCGGGAGGTCGAACGGACCCCTGTTCACCTCGGCGTTGCCGGCGATAAGATATATTATGAACGCTATGACTGCAGGTATGTGCCCTTTGAATATGAACCATCCGTCTGCCTGCCGCATGACGATTTCAGAGAACTGCATCGTGTCGGTGAGGACAATGATGGTAAGGATTGAAAGGCCGATTGAAAGCTCGTAGCTGATCATCTGCGCCCCGCTCCGCATCGCCCCGATCAGGGAGAACTTGTTGTTGGAGCTCCATCCGGCAAGGAGGATTCCCACCACTCCGATGGAGGATGCGGCCATGAAGAACAGCACTCCGACATTGAAGTCCAGTATTTCGAGCCCGCGGCTGACCGGGATGCAGGCGAATGCCATTACGGATGCCAGGATCACAAGGTACGGGGCAAGGTTGTACAGGAACTTGTCCGAATGCCTGACGGTGATGATTTCCTTGGTGAGCATCTTGAAGACGTCGCAGATTACCTGGATACTTCCCCACGGTCCTACCCTTGTCGGCCCCAGACGGCACTGGAATGCCGCGCAGACCTTGCGCTCCATATAGATCATGATGATGGCTATCACGACATACATCAACAGCAGGCATATCCCTATCGCCACGCATTCCAGGAATATCGCCAGACCCTCCGGCATCAGCGCCGTCAGCTGGCTGTGGATCCATGATGTCCAGATTCCAAAATCAAACATGTTGGTTTATTCTTTTAAGTTAATAATTCAACGTCAGTTCGACGAATTTATGTTTAACAATATTATATAAAAATCAATATTTTATCATTTATGACCGGAATCCCTGTCATCCCGGGTGTCCTTTTGTCATCCCGAGCATTTTTTGTCATCCCGAGCAGAGCCGAGGGATCTGTTAATTCCTTCTACAGATTTCTCCACTCACTTTGTTCGGTCGAAATGACAGAGAAGGTCCCGTTCGGTCGAAATGACAATTCATGTCTGTCCGGCAATATCCGTTTTATCTGTCGATGTCAGGGACGACATAGTCGAGGGTACCTCCGATGGCGATGAGGTCGGCAATCTTCGCATTCCTCGAAATCGTGTCTATGCAGGACACCAGCGGCAGGCCCGTCGAGCGGAACTTCAGCCTGTATGGGGACTTGTCCCCCCGGCTTTCGAGATATACCCCGAACTCCCCGCGGCTGCCTTCCACGGCTGAATACCAGCTCCCTTCCGGAAGCTTGATTATCGGCTTTGTCTTCATGAGGTATTCCCCCTCGGGGATATTGTCGATAAGTTGCTCCACGATGTTCAGGCTTTCCTCTATCTCCTTGACCCTGACCATATAGCGGTCGAAGCAGTCGCCGTTGTCCAGGACTATCTCCTTGAAGTCCACCTTGTCATATACCCCGTAGGGATGCCTTTTGCGGACATCGCAGGCCCAGCCTGAAGCTCTTCCGGTACCGCCTGTCGCCCCGAAGGAAATCGCATCCTCACGGCTCAGCACGCCGGTCCCTTCCAGCCTCTGCTGCACTATCACGTTCCCGGTGAATATTTCATGGTATTCCTGTAGCTTGGGCCTCATGTATTTTATGAACTCCTTGACTTTCTTAACGAAGTCGGGATGTATGTCCGCCTGGACGCCCCCGATCCTGTTGTAGGCCTGGATGAGCCGTCCTCCGGTGGTCTGTTCCAGTATGTCCAGGACTTTCTCCCTGTCCCTGAATCCTAGGAAGAACACTTCGAGTGCCCCCATGTCCTGGCTCAGGCAAGCGATGAACAGCAGGTGGGAGTCTATCCTCTGCAGTTCGTCCATTATCGTCCTGATGTATCTGATCCTGTCCGACACCTCCAGTCCCATGGCTTTCTCTATGCACATGCACAGGGCATGGCGGTTCTGCATGGCCCCCAGGTAGTCGAGCCTGTCTGTGAACCCGAGTGTCTGGGGATAGGTCATCGACTCGCAGAGCTTTTCGATTCCTCTGTGTATATATCCGCAGTGCACGTCCAGTTTCTTGATGATCTCCCCTTCGAGCGATACCCTGAAACGGAGCACTCCATGTGTTGCCGGATGCTGGGGCCCGATGTTGATCACATACTCCTGGTCCTCGAAAAGCGGATGCCTCTTGAGGATATAGCCTCCGTCCTTGGTCATGACATAGCTCGGGGAGTCGTCGTTGGCCTCCTCGTTCTCCATGTTCAGCGGATTGAGGGACATGTCATAGTCCTTGCGCAGCGGGAATCCTTTCCAGTCATCCCTCAGGTAGAGCCTGCGCAGGTCGGGATGCCCTATGAATTTGATCCCGAAAAAGTCGTAGGCTTCCCTTTCATTGAATCCGGCCCCTTTCCAAAGGTCGTGGACAGATGGCAGGCTGGCGTTCTCACGGTCGGTGTCCAATGCGCTGACCGCCACGTTTTCCCCGGTCCCGGTGTTTTCCAGATGATAGATGCATCCGAGGCCTTCCTCGCCTTCGTCTACGCCTGTAAGGCTGCGGAGGAAATCGAATCCTTCCGCATGTCTGAGCTGTTCCGCCAGATGCCTGAATGAGGCCGCCGGCACCTTGAACAAGCCGTCCCCGGCCTCTGACCACACTGCGGCAGGTTCAATGGCCGTTATCCGATCTTTTATTGCTGTATTGTTTTCCATATTCGTCTGATTGCGGTGCGGCTGTTATGCCAGTCCGGACTCGTCATAGTCCCTGTTGTCTTCTGCCTTGTTGGTGTCTTCCCTCATCAGCTTCTCGTACTCTTTTTCGCTGATGCTTTTGTTCACTCCTCCGAAGAATCTCTGCGCCTTGACTTTTCGCTGCAGCTGCATGAGCCCGTATAGCATGGCTTCCGGCCTTGGCGGGCAGCCCGGGATGTAGACATCCACAGGGATGATCTTGTCCACACCGTTCACCACATGGTAGGACTTCTGGAACGGGCCGCCGCTTATGGCGCATCCTCCGGTGGCCACTACATATTTCGGGTCTGCCATCTGGTCGTACAGACGTTTCAGCACAGGGGCCATCTTGTTGGTGATGGTCCCAGCCACCATGATGAAGTCGGCCTGCCTCGGCGAGGCCCTCGCGACTTCAAACCCGAACCGGGCGAAATCATAGCGGGCGGCGCCTATCGCCATGAATTCGATGCCACAGCAGCTTGTGGCGAAAGTCAGCGGCCAGAGGCTGTTGCTCCGGCCCCATTCTATAACATCGTCCAGACAGCCCACAATGACATTCGTGCCGTTCTCGCGAAGTTCCTTGAGCATCTGCTCGATGTATTCGTTGTCGTTGAAATCCTCGTATTTCATCGACTTTATGTCGACATTCCTTTTCATAATAATATAAGGATCAGTATTTCTAATTCAATATCCCGTTGTTGACAGTCCATATAGACCGCGGCCATCTGCGTCAGGCAGGCCGGGGCATGAGGAAACCGTTTCCCTTGTTTTCAGGTTTCTGAAGGCACCGGCCTGCCATTTCCTACTTCCACTCCAGGGCTCCCTTGCGCCATGCGTAGGCCAGGCCGAGCACAAGGATGAAAAGGAAGAACAGCACGCTCACCAGTCCGTAGATGCCCAGGTCCTGGACGACTGCCGCCCATGCGAATAGGAATACGGTCTCCACATCGAACATCAGGAACAGGATGGCGAAAAGATAATATCCTACCTTGAACTGCATCCATGACTTTCCGCGGGTAGGGATACCGCATTCATAGGCTTCGCCTTTCTGCTGGTTGTAAGACCGTGGCGCTATGGCCTTGGCTATGCCGATGGCCGCGGCCACAATCGCGATGGCGATGAGTATTACTACTACCAATAATACGAAATTCATGATCTATAATTTTATACCTTTAATTTCTTTCACGGCGGCCCTGACATGAACAGACAGTCTGCCAATGCGTATCATAGGGTCTCAGGTAGAAATGTCCCTTTGCTGGGACGGCATGGCCCGGATGGGCGGAAGAGGTTGTCCGGCTTAGATGATTATGTGTTCCAGCCCGAAGACATAGTAGTCGCTCAGCCTGGAAATGCAGGAGGGCAGCCCGCCGGTGTGGACGGCTGCCGCATTTATGGCGGAAATGATGTGTTCCTGCAGTGAGGATGCCCTTGCCGTGGAAGAAATCCTGACGCTGGGATGCCCGCTCAGTGTCACGGTCACGGCATTGGCGGTATTCTGCTCCATGAAGTTTTCCGTGGCGCAGCCGGCTGTGTCGAAACAGTCCTGATGGTGTTCTGTGATGGCGGAGGCCAGATACTGGCTTGAGGGGCTGTCCCCGGACAGGTTCATGTGACAGGCCGTCATGCCGGCCATAAGCACTGCGGCAAGGATAAATGCTATGTCACGTAAATTTCTGACCATCTGCCTATTTTCTGAAAAACGCCGCAAATATACACTAAAAATTCAAAATGCAAGTTCCAAATGCGTCCAGAAATTAAGGAAAAAGCAAGGCTGTCAGAACAGCAGCGCTATCCTGTACACGATGAACGCCATGACCCATGCAAGCACGATGGTGTATACCGCCGAGAATATGGCCCATTTCCATCCTCCGCTTTCCTGCTTTATGGCTACGAATGTGGCTATGCATGGAAAATAAAGCAGGACGAACACCATATATGAAAGGGCGGCTGCAGGAGTGATGCTGTGCTGCAGGGCTTTCTGGAGCCTTGTGTCCCCGGCCTCGTCCTCAGGTGTCTCCTCCGTGAGAGGGGCGGCTCCGGTAATCTCTCCGGATGCAGCCTCCAGTTCCTCCGCCTCGGCGCTGTACATTACACCCAGCGTGCTGACTACAAGCTCTTTTGCCCCTATGCCGGAAAGGATGCCCACTCCCATCCTCCAGTCATATCCAAGAGGGGAGAGCACCGGCTCGATGCCTTTGCCTATATAGCCGATGAAGGATTTCTCCTGCTGCTCGGCGACTGTGCTGTACTTGTTGTGGTTCGGGAAGTAGCCGAGGAACCATATGATCATTGAGCATATCAGGATGATGCCTGCCATCTTGTGCAGATACTGCTTCCCTTTCTCCCATGTGTGCCTGAATACGGATTTTGCGGTGGGCACACGGTACGGAGGAAGCTCCATCACGAACGGCAGGTCGTCATCTTTCATGAAGCGGCTCAGTATCTTGGCTGAAAGTATGGCCAGCACGATCCCCAGACCGTAGATTCCCAGCATTACCAGGCTGCCGTAGCTCGGGAAGAAGGCCCCGACGAGCAGTATGTAGATTGGCAGCCTTCCCGCACATGACATCATCGGGATGATGAGCATGGTGATGAGCCTGCTCTTGCGGTTCTCGATGGTGCGCGTGGCCATGACTGCCGGCACGTTGCACCCGAACCCCATGATCATCGGGATGAAGGACTTGCCGTGCAGGCCTATCTTGTGCATGAGCTTGTCCATGATGAATGCCGCGCGGGCCATATAGCCGGAGTCTTCAAGCAGTGAGATGAACAGGTACAGTATCAGGATGTTGGGCAGGAACACCAGTACGCTTCCCACTCCTCCTATGATGCCGTCCACCACCAGGTCCTTGACCATCCCTTCGGGCATGTAGACGGACACGAAATCGCTGAACTTTTCTACAAGCCACTCGATCCATCTCATAGGATAGTCGCCTATGGTGAATGTCCCTTCGAATATGATATAAAGCAGCAGGATGAATATCGGGAACGCCAGCCACTTGTTGGTGACCACGGCGTCTATCTTCTCGCTTAGCGAATGTCTTGCCTTCTTCTCGCTGGCCTGCTGCCATGTCTCTTTCAGGGCACCCTGGACAAAGGCGTATTTCGCATCCACGATGGCGGACTCAGGGTTGGTCTGCAGCAGCTCCTCTATCCTTTTCGACTCTTCAAACCTGGCTGCGATGATCTCGTCCCTGTTCGGGAGCCCTTCCACGACCTTTTCTATTTCCCTGTCATTTTCCAGGTACTTTATTGCAAGGTAGCGGGTGGAATATTTATACCGGATGCCGCTGTTCTTCTGAAGCAGCAGTTTGATCCTGTCGATGCTCTTCTCCAGTTCCGTCCCGTGGTTCACGTGGATGTGGCGGGCGAGGCGGGGGTCATTGGTCTCGTAGACCTTAATCACGGTGTCGAACAGCTCATTGATGCCTTCTCCGTTGCGGCTCACGGTCGGGACTACCGGCATGCCGAGCAGGTGTCCCAGGGTCTTGATGTCGAGCCTGTCCCCTTTGGAGCGCAGCTCATCGTACATGTTCAGGGCCATCACCACCCTCAGGTTCATGTCAATAATCTGCGTAGTGAGATACAGGTTCCTCTCCAGGTTGGATGCGTCCACCACGTTTATCACCACGTCGGGCATTTCCTCCACGAGGTTCCTCCTGACATAGAGTTCTTCCGGGCTGTATGCCGACAGGGAGTACGTGCCGGGCAGGTCCACCAAGATGAATTTGTAGCCTCCGTATTCGAACTTTCCTTCCTTTGCGTTGACCGTGACACCGCTGTAGTTGCCCACATGCTCATGGCTTCCGGAGGCTATGTTGAAAAGTGATGTCTTTCCGCAGTTGGGGTTGCCGACAAGGGCCACACGTATGATATGGCCGCGTTCTTCGGCCAGATGCTCCATTTCCTTTTCGAGGATTGCCGTTTCTTCGCAGTTGTCCGCCTCGAGCGGCGGCTGCGGTGCGGCCGATGCCATCATCTCCTTGGCCTCGGTCTCGCTTATGACCTCGATCTTGTCCGCCTCCTCGCGGCGCAGGCTTATCTTGTATCCGATTATCTCGTATTCGATGGGGTCTTTCAGGGGGGCGTTCAGTATGACTTTCACACTGTTGCCCCTCACGAAGCCCATTTCAATGATTCTTTTCCGGAAGCTTCCGTGTCCGTTGACTTTTACGATGACACCGTGTTCCCCTGTCTTAAGTTCAGAAAGTTTCATCCTTCAAATATCCTGAGTCCCTTCCGGGACAATTTTTCCGGTCGTTCCCTCTTCAATTTTCCGGCGCCAAAGATAGCAAGAAATGTGTTCCCCAATGCGTTATCTCAGGAATATTTGTCCCTCTATCCCAACAAATTGCTATACTCCCTGCAGCTTGTACCCATTCATGGTGACTGTTTCATCTCTTACAGCCTCCATCCCGGTCAGAAGCTTATGGCCGCCCCGAACGATATCACGTGGGTCTTGAATGTCATATTCAGCAGGCTGTCCAGGAAAGTCTCCCCGGGAAAATCGATGCGGACTCCGCTTCTCATGCCACGGTATGTGTACTTGAAGAATACGGACCATCTCCCTATGTCTATCCCGACAGCAGGCGAGGCATACAGCCCTACACTCTCGAAGACGGAGTCGTATGCACCGCCGAACTTCATGTCGACGAAAGGCGATATCCTGTTGCGCAGCGGACTGTATCTCACATCCGCGTAGAACGGTATATTCGCGAATCCCTCGCCGTCATACCTGAGCCCTATCCCGGTTCCGAGCCCCGCGAAAAGCCCCTTGCCGAAAACATATCCGTGTGTTGTCGTCAGCGCGGGCTCGAAGAAGCCCCCTATGCCGCCACCGAGGCTGAGTTCGACATTCCCCCTGTACCCTTTGCCGAAATAAGGGTTGTCCTTCACTTTGGCCGTCATGCCTTGGGCTGACAGCAGGCCGGCAAGTACCAGCAGCACTGAAAGAGATTTTTTCATGGTCTAATTGAAATCTTCAAATTTTTACAGGTCCGGTTTCCGGACACCGCCGGTATAGATGCGGGAGGGGTTCCGGGTGTTGCACCGGAGGGTAGCCACATGGACGCCGTTTTCAGTATCAGGGGATATGTTTTAAGCCAAGATACTGAAGACGACTTTCAGAGGCAGTTTTAATGTAAACGCCTCTGATGTCGATATCCGGCTGACCCGTCTGGCCAGTCTTGCACACCTGCAGTTGGACGTTTTGTGGAAGTGATTATCTGCTAAGGGATGACACCCTAAAGTTGGTTTATCCCAACAAATTCTCCCTGCAGCTTGTACCCATTCATGGTGACTGTTGCGGTCCTGCGTGTCATCCTCCAGGGCAGAAACTGCCGGCGGCCTTTACCAGGAATCGGTGCGGAATGAAGACGCCGGGATTCCTGACCCGTTGTAAAGTGACGGCTGTACATCATCCTTGAAGCAGTATCTTACGGCTTCCGGGGCCTGAACGGCTTCGCAGTACACCTCTACAGTGTCGAACCCTGTAATGCGCGCCTCTGCGGGATAGAACTTCCTGTCGGCGCCGGCGACCTCAAATCCTGTGAGACTGTGTCCGAGCGGCGCAAGTCCCATGAATCCAGCATCGAAGGTCAGGACAGCCCTGCTGCCGTTGATTTCCATGGATTTGTATACAGGAGTGCATGGATTGATGCCAGTTATACCGTAATCGTTTGCCAGGGCCAGGAAGGCAAGCCTCTTGCCGACCTCCTGCTTCTTTGCCGGGTGGATGCAGCCGTAGTCCCCGATGTCGAGGGTGACCGCCATGCCGCTGTACGGGATTGTCTCCAGGCATTTCATCTGTGCTTCCCTGAGGAGGGCGCCTTGTATGTCTTCAGGTCCGGCATAATTGTAGGGCGCAATCTGGACGTAGTAGAACGGCATACTGTCATTGCCCCATTTTTCTCTCATCATCTCCACGTAGGCCGGCAGGAGCCTGCTGTATTGCTCTGCGCGTCCCCTGTTGTTTTCTCCCTGGTACCAGAGGAACCCTTTGACTGTAAATGGGATTACAGGCGCTACCATGCCGTTGTAAAGAGAGCACGGCATCCAGGTCTGGCAGTCTCCGGAAGGATTGTCCAGGAAGTTCAGGTCGAATTCAGGGAATCCGGACATTGCCTCCCGGTCCATCCATGCCTCAATCGGGGTCCCGCCCCAGTCAGAAATCACGATACCTACCGGAACGTTGAGAATCTTCTGCAGATAGTCTGCAAAGAAATATGCTGTAGCACTGGTGTTCGCGACGTTTTCAGGCGTGTTCTGCACCCATTCGGCAGAACACTCGTCAAGTGGAGTGTATGAAACCCTGTCCTGCACTGTGCACATCCGGACCGGCCTTTCCGGCCTTGCGCCCAGGATGATATCTGCTGACCCTTCTATCGGCTGGTTGTCAAAACCTCTAACCGGCATCTCCATATTCGACTGGCCCGAGCAGAACCAGACCTCTCCGGACAATATGTTCTTTACTGTCACCTTGTCTCCGTCTGATTTGTCCGTTATGGTCAGGGTATGGGGACCTCCCGCCTCCGGCGTCAGGATTGTCGCCGACCATCTGCCGGTCCCGTCGGCTACTGTCGAGATTGTCTCTTTGCTCCATGATGCCCGGACAGTGACTTTGCTGCCGGGTTCTGCTTTCCCCCATAGTGCGGCCCCGGTTTGCTGCTGCAGGACCATGTTGTCCCCTATTACGGCAGGAAGTTTGATTTTGGCGTCCAAAGAAACGGCAGCCAATGCTGCAAGGGCTGCTGCGGTCAGTTTTGTCTTTATCATTTCAGTAGTAATTTTTTGTGGTCAGGATACATACGTAGGCCACACCCTCCGGTGTATGGTCAACGGGAGGCCGAATTTAGGAATATTTACAGAATTTCGCAACTGCTGTGTATGCAAACCGGCTGGTTAAATGCTTTAGCCTTGCTTCAAAGATATATCAAACAGTCCATACGGACATAAAAAGCGGAATGTCTATAAGAATAGTCCGCTTTAAAGCTGGTTTACATACAGCTGCGCCAGAAGCTTCTGGTAGCGGTTCTGGAGGGTGATGCAGTTGCTCAGGTTGGTGTAGATGTTCGAAGCCTCGACGAAATAGTCTATCACTGAGATCTGGCCTCCTTCGACGGCCTCCTTGAGCAGGGAAAGCGTCTCCCGCATAAGGGGTTCGTCGTAGGCGTCGAGGGCTGCCTTCGTCTCCCGGATGTCAGCGATGAAAGAGCTGGCCTCTGCCTGGGCCCGGGCTTTGGCCATTGCCAGGCGGTTGTGTGCGGAGACGGACTGCGCCTTTGCCATGCGGACTTTCCTGCTGTTCGAGAAAAGCGGAATCGAGCCGCCTACAAGAAATCCGTGCTCCGCTTCTCGGATGGCTGTGTTCCTCCTGTAGCCTATCTCGATCTTCGGAATCCAGCCCTGCCTGTCCAGTGACACCTGCTTCTGGGCCGCCTGTGCCGCCGTTTCTGCGGAAATTATGGCTGCATTGCCGGAGATATATTCTTCCATGGCCGCCTGCGGGTCCGCCACATCCTCGGCGAGGGGGTAGAAATCCGCGTCGAATACCAGTTCCACATCCCCGTTCATTGCGCGGAGGGTGTTGTCTGCGGCGCTAAGGGCGGCCCTGTTGTCCGCCACTTCCGTTGCCACGTTCATCAGCTCCATTTTTATCTTGTTGAGCTCAAGTGCGGTAGCGTCGCCTGTCTCGTAGCGTTTCTGGAAAAGTTCCAGCATCTCTTCCGCTATGCCGGACTGCATATCCAGGAGCTCCCCGAGCTGCCTGTACATGATGATGTCCATGCATACTGTCTTGGCTTCCAGCAGGATGCGTCTGCGCTCCACGTCCAGCCCGCTTTCCAGGGACGCGCTCGAGAGCTTGTTCTGGCGGCTGCGCGTGGCATAGAGGGTAGGGAAGTCGAACCCCTGGGATACGACCAGTTCCGAGCCTGACTGCCCTGTGGTATTGCGGCTGTAGAAGGAACTGTACTCTACAGTCGGGTCTTCTGGCATGTTGTCTGTCTTTAGCTGGAGCTGCGCCGCCTCTGTGCTCTGTATCAAGGACTTGAGTTCCGGATTATTCATTGCCACAGACTGGAGCACTTCTTCGATGCTCTGGGTGCGGACTGCTTCGGCGGACTGGTCCCCCAGACTGTCGGTCTGGGCGTAAAGCATTGGCCCGAGGGCCATTGTGATTATTGTAAATATATGTCTTTTCATGTATTTTGCTACGAATTTTTCTTTTCTTCTTTTTGGTGGAGCCACCAGTACATTATAGGGACAATGAACCCGTTGAGGAAGGTCGAGGTGAGCAGTCCCCCGAGTATCACCTTTGCCATCGGGCTCTGGATCTCGTTGCCCGGAAGATCGCCGTGTATGGCCAGCGGAATCAGGGCCAGTGCGGAGCTCAGAGCTGTCATCAGGATAGGGTTGAGCCTGTCGAGGGAACCGTGTATGATGCTGTCGTATAGGCTGAAGCCCTGCTCGCGCAGAAGGTTGTAGTGGCTGATGAGCAGCATGCCGTTCCTGGTGGCTATGCCGAAAAGAGAGATGAACCCTATGATGGCAGGTATGCTCAACTCCCCGGTGGTGAGAAGCAGGGCGAATACCCCGCCTATCAGCGCCAGAGGCAGGTTGAGCAGTATGACCCCGCTCTGCGCCGCACTCTTGAACTGCATATACAGGAGCAGGAATATCACCACTATGCTCATCATGGAAGCCAGCAGCAGTATGCGGCTTGCCGCCTGTTCGCTCTCGAACTGTCCCCCGTATTCGATATGGTATCCTTCAGGGAGTTCGATGTTCTTGTCCACTATCTCCTGTATGTCGTTGACCACCCCGCGCAGGTCCCTGCCGCTGGTGTTGGCCGAGATCACTATCTTGCGTTTTACGTTTTCCCTGTTGATGGTGTTCGGACCTGTGGACGATTCGATGTCGGCCACATAATAGAGAGGCAGCTTGTTTCCCTGCGCATCGTCGATCATCAGGTTCCGGATGCCTTCAATGGAGCCTCTGTCCGCTTCATCTGCGCGGACCACCAGGTTGAAGGACTTGCCCTGTTCATACACCTGAGACACGGTCTTCCCGGCCATGTGGACGGTCACGAACTCGTTGAATGCCGGCAGGGAAATCCCGTATTTGGCGAGCATCTCCCTTTTGGGTACAATCTTGATCTCCGGCCTTTCGATCTGCTGCTCCACATTCAGGTCGGCGATACCCTCCACTCCGGATATCAGGTCCTTTATCTGGTTGCCAGTCATGAACATGCGGTTCAGGTCATCCCCGAACAGCTTTATGGCTATGCTTGCCTGTGTGCCGCTGAGCATAGCGTCAATGCGGTGGCTGATCGGCTGCCCTATTTCTATGTTCGCCCCGGAGATTGCGGAAAGCCTGTGCCTCACGTCGTCCAGCAGTTCGGCATGCGTCCTGTCCTTCAGTTCAAACGGAGCTTCGATTTCGGAAACGTTCACCCCGAGCGCGTGCTCGTCCAGCTCTGCCCTTCCTGTCTTTCTCGCCACTGTCTGGATTTCAGGTATTGACAACAATATTTCTTCGGCCTGCCGTCCGATCCTGTCGGATTCCTCCAATGAGATTCCCGGCAGGGAGCTCACGTTTATCGTGAACGACCCTTCGTTGAATGCCGGCAGGAAGCTGTGCCCGAGGGTGAAGAACAGTCCGAGCGCAACGGCGAACAGCGCCAGGGTCGCACCGACCACGCTCTTCTTGTGCCTCATGACCCATTCCAGGGCTTTCCTGTAATATTTCTTGAGCCATACGGCAAGGAACGCCTCCTTAGGGATACCGTCGCCTTTTACGTTGTAGTCAAGCAGATAGCTGCACAGCACCGGTGTGAGTGTCAGCGCCACGACCGTGGATGCGAACAGCGCTGTGATGAACGCCACCCCGAGCGGCACGAGCATCCTGCCTTCCATCCCGGAGAGGAAGAAAAGGGGAACGAAGCTCACTACTATTATAAGGGTGGAATTGAGGATAGGCATCCTGACCTCTTTCGAGGCTTCGAACACGACTTTAAGCACTGGCAGCCGCTGCTGCGGAGGCAGCTGCCTGTTGGCCCTGAGGTGCTTCCACACGTTTTCCACATCCACTATCGCGTCGTCCACGAGGGAGCCGATGGCTATGGCCAGACCTCCGAGGCTCATGGTGTTGATGGTCATCCCGAGCCAGTTGAGGACCAGGATGGAGATAAGCATCGAGAGAGGCAGCGTGATAAGGGATATGATGGTGGTCCTGACATTCGCAAGGAAAAGGAAAAGCACTATCACCACGAATATTGCCCCTTCGTAAAGCGATGATTTCACATTGTTTATGGAGCTTTCGATGAAGCGGGACTGCCTGAACGTGTCCGTGGAGATGTGCACATCGGAAGGCAGGTTCTTCTGCAGGTCCTTCAGGGCCTCTTCTATCTTTGCGGTGAGTTCTATAGTGCCGGTGTCCGGCTGTTTTGTCACGGTGATCAGCACTGCCGGCCTGCCTTTCTCGGATGCGAGGCCGAGCTTAGGCTGCTGTGCGCCTACCTGTACGTCAGCCACGTCCCCGAGCGTCACGGGCGCCCCTCCGGAGACTTTTATCACAGCGCGGGACATCTGCCGGACGTCCTCAGTGGAGACTACTCCGCGGACGATGTACTCGTTGCCGTACTCGTAGATTACCCCGCCGTTGGTGTTCTGGTTCATTTCCGCGGTCACTTCCATGATTTCAGCGAGCGTGACCCCGTAGTATTTCATCTTGGCCGGATGTATGAGCACCTGGTATTCCTTGATGTCTCCCCCGAGCACGGCCACCTGCGCCACCCCTCCGGTGGAGAGCAGTCGCGGCCTTATGGTCCAGTCAGCCAGTGTCCTGAGGTCGAGCATCGATGTCGTGTCGGATGTCAGGCCGATGATAAGCAGCTCGCCGAGGATGGATGACTGGGGGCCGAGTGTCGGATTGCCGACATTTTCCGGGAGCTCCTCCCCGACAACGGTCAGTTTCTCCGAGACGATCTGCCTTGCGAGGTAAATATCCGTACCCCAGTCAAACTCGACCCATACTACGGAAAATCCCGTGGTGGATGACGAGCGCACCCTCCTCACCCCGGTGGCCCCGTTCACGGCCGTTTCGATCGGGAAGGTCACGAGCTGTTCGACTTCCTCTGCGGCCATTCCTCCGGCCTCTGTCATTATGACGACTGTCGGTGCGTTCAGGTCCGGGAACACATCCACTTCAGTGCGGTTCATCGTCCATATCCCGCCCACCATCAGGAGGATGGCTGCGACCAGGATGAAAAGCCTGTTTTCAAGGGAGAATTTTATGATTCTGTTGAGCATTGTTCAAGTCGTGTTTTGGCCAATATTATATTTTCCTGATCCTGCAGGCCGGGTCAATGGTTGTGGGTGTGGGCCGGGATGGCGTTGCTTGCAGAGGCAAGCTTCACATTGTATGCACCCTTTACTACTACATTGTCCCCGGTGGCGAGGCCTTTGAGTATTTCAGTCCTCTGCCCGTCGCTTGCCCCTGGGGTTACCTCCTGCTTCCTGTAGCACTGCCCGTCAAGCTTCAGGTAGACGAAATACAGGCCCTGTTCCTCGGTGAGGGCAGATACGGGGACCGTTATCACATTGTCTTTTTCCCCGCACAGCAGCCATATTTCCGCGAATGCGCCCGGTATGAGGTCGGAGGCGTTCTTGATGCTGAAGGATACGGGCATGTAATATTGTCCTTCATTCTGGCTCCTGCCTATGGACAGGAGCCTTCCGCCGAGCTCCGAGGTGCTGTAGGTGCGGCCGGAATATGCTGTGGTGAAATTTGCCCCGGTAATGCTGTGACGCCGGCCGTAGTCTTTCTGTGAGAGGTCGGCTTCGAGGACCAGATGGCTGTTCTGGGAGACCGTGGCGAGGGGCGTACCGGTGGTCACGTAGTCGCCCTGCTTGACAGCCAGGCTTTTGATATATCCTTTGAACGGGGATGTGACCGCTACCCCGTTGCCGCTTTTGCTCGGTTTCAGGGCCTCGTATGCAAGTTTTGCATTTTCGTAGTTCTCCTTTATCACGGCGAATTCCTTCTGTGAGACAATCCGGCTCCCCGTGAGCCTGGACGCCCTGTCGTATTCGTCTTTGGCGGCAAGGTATGCTATCCGGGCCTTTTCGATGCGGTTGCCGTCCTGGAGGTTGCTGGAGACGATTGCGAAAATCTCCTGGCCGTCCCCGACAGCGGCCCCTTCCGTATAGTTTTCCGCAAACGAGACTGTGCCGTCTGTCGTTGCAACAATGGTGGCCTCATCTCCTGCTGCCGGGAGGATTTCCCCGCTGGTGCGGATTATCTCGCGGAATTTCCCGGGAGAAACCGTTTCTGTCGCTATTCCTATTGCTTCGGCCTTTTCCGGCGATATGACTATCTCATCCGAGTGTCCTGCATTTTCTTCACCGTGGTCATGTCCTGCATGCAGCGCGGCTTCATGTCCGGCGAGTTCGGCCTCGTGGCTGTGCCCGGCCTCTGTTTCATGGTCATGTGCGGCGTGGTCGTGGCCCGGCCCGCAGGCCCACAGAAGGAATATCACGGATATTCCTGGAATGATGATTCGTTTATTCATATTGTGTCTGTTTATAAGCTAACGTGGCGGATTTCGTTTCCTCCGGTCGCGGCCTCTCTGGTGCTTTTGCCCATCTGCTTGATGGATAATGCATTGCAAAAAAATCCCGTCAGGGCCTGTTTCGACGGGAGCAAAGGTATCCAGAAGGTTTCGCAACCGGGTTGCATTTTCGGTCCGGGAGGGCTGTATTCAGATGCAGTGCGGCTTTGCTGCGCAGTCCTTGCAGACACCTTTCAGCATATAGTTGGCGGATTCTACGGAAAAGCCTTCGGGAATTTCTACGGAAGGGATGTGGATTGTCTTGAAACAGAAGGTCCTGTGGCAGACCGTACAGTAGAAATGGATGTGCATGTCGTCCAATGTGCACTCTTCTTCACCCTCGCAGATTTCATATTTTACCGAGCCGCTGCCGTCGTCAATCGCGTGTACGACATGGTGCTTGACGAACAGTTCCAGTGTCCTGAATATGCTGGATTTGTCTACCGTGTCGAGGATGACCTCCAGGTCGGAAAGCGAAACGGCCCTGTGCGCGGATGCGATGGCGTCCACGACCAGCAGCCGTATTGCCGTAGGCTTCACGTTTTTTTTCTCAAGGCGTCTTATTTGTCCAGGGCTGTCTACCATTTTCTGCGGGTTGTGGCTTTGAAGGGGGAGCGGCATGGCGCATCATCTCCGTCCTCTCCGGCTTGAACATGGCAAAGATAATAACTTTCAGGCGGATTCCCTATACTGGTACTGGCGGTTGAATATGTCCCTGAATGATTTCGGCCGTTTCTTCGAGACGGTCAGCAGAGTGCAGGCGCAGGACAGGGCCGAAAACAGTATGAACAGCACACCGGCGGAAACTATCATGTCCCCGAGCCCGACTATAGGCGGCACTATTCCGCCGAAGGCGTAGCCCGCTGTCCCGAGCAGGGCGGAGGCGATACCGGCATTGCCGTGCCCGCTTTCCATCGCCAGGGCGTTCGATGCCGTGAATGACATGCCGACCATGGAAAGCAGCAGGAAGAGAAGCGTCTCATATATCCAGAATCCGCATCCGAGAAGCAGGGCTCCGCACAGTACCACGGAAATGAGCAGCATGCCGTCGCTGCCCGTGCGCAGTGCTTTTTCCATGCTGCGGAATCTCGGGGCCAGGGCAGTGGCGATGGCCATCGCTATGGCGTTCACGGCGAACACCAGGGAGAACATCATCGGGGATATCCCGTAATGCTCCTGCATGATGAACGGCGCTGAAGCCACATTCGTGAAAAGTACCGCCATCGTGAACCCGTACTGCATTATACAGAGGACGAACCTGCGGTTCCGCAGTACATCCCTGAACCCACCCAGGAATGCTTCTTTCCCGTTTTTCTTCATCTTCGAGCCGGACAGGGATTCTTTCATCCTTATGCTGCCGGCAAGAAGCACGGCACCGAGGCCCATCAGGCACCAGAAGATGCCCTTCCATCCTCCCAGGCCTGCCATGAGCCCGCCCGCGATAGGGGCTGCGACTGTAGCAATGCCGTTGATGGAGCCTATAATACCCAGCATCATTGCAAGTTCCATAGCCGAATACTTGTCGGAGGCTATCGACCTTGACAGGACGACCCCGCCGGACCCGGCAATACCCTGGACCAGCCTCATAGCCACAAACTGGGAAATATTGTTCGCGAAGATGCAGCCTGCCGTGGCGAAAAGGAAAAGGGTCATCGCTATGATAAGCGGCATTTTCCTTCCGTACCGGTCGCTCAGCGGTCCGAAGATCAGCTGCCCCACGGCCAGTCCTATCATGCTGGTGGTCAGGCCGAGCTGCACCATGGAGGAGGATGTGCCGAAATATCCGGTCATTTCCGGAAGCGTCGGCAGGTACATGTCCATGACGAACGGCCCGAACGCACTGAGGAGTCCGAGGAACAGGAGCATGAATATTTTTGAATTGGGTCTGCGCAGCTTCATGGAATGTTGTATTGGAGTCTTTCGGTTTCCGGCTGCAAAAATATTCCATATCGGGATTCAATTCCATTTCTTAAAAGGTACAAAAAATTTCATTTTCGGAACAATACGTATTTTTACACGAAAATATTTCCTGTAATTTCTTCCGGATTATGATGGACTGTATGTGCCGAAGGATCCTGAAATGACGTTAAAAATAATTTTAACATGAATTTTCGTTGCATTTCCGTAAAATTCCATAATTTTGAAGTCGCGATAAAACAGGTGCGGATGGTAAAATCGGATTCTTTTGATACTGATCATATTGTTGCAAAAGATGAACCCCTGTGGGGTGAATTCAGGTCTACGGGCAGCCATAGGGTTTTCCGGAAATTTTTCTTGTCATGGTATTCCGATCTATGCCGCTATGCTCTCTACTGGCTTCCCGACATGCAGGATGCGGAGGAGGTCGTACTTGATTTCTTTATGTACCTTTGGCTGCACAGGTCATCGGTAAACATATCTTCATCATTCAGGGGATATGCCCTGATGTCTGTGAGAAACCGCTGTATTTCACGTCTGCGCGGAAGCCGCGTGACAGTAGGCATAGAGGAGCTTGATCCTCTTTCATGCCTTTACGAGCAGGACGGGATGAGTGTGGAGGATGCTTCCAGGATAGTCTGGGAAGCTGTGTCCGCACTGCCTGCCAAGAGCCGGGAGATATTCAGG
The DNA here is from genome assembly GCA_944326305.1 of uncultured Bacteroidales bacterium. Classification (GTDB taxonomy): domain Bacteria; phylum Bacteroidota; class Bacteroidia; order Bacteroidales; family UBA932; genus Cryptobacteroides. The sequence goes on along the minus strand of CALVDL010000028.1, from coordinate 11,490 downwards.
AAAAGCCGGAACGAGGGTATGACGAATGCCGATATCGCCGCCAGCATGGGTATTTCAGTCAAGACAGTGGAAGGGCATATTACGAAGTCCCTCAAAGCCATCAGAGTAGCATTGAAAAAGTATTTCATTTTCATATTTTTCTCGTTATGAGAAAATTTCAATCAAACGAATTGAAAAAAATCAAGGGTTGTCCCCACGGATTGCGTCTTGTATATAGACGGGTATTCAAGAGGCAATCATGACAGATCTTATTATCAAATCACTCCGGGGAGGGGAGAGTGAACTTTCTTCAGAAGAACAGAAAATTTTCAATGAATGGTTAAGTCATCCGGGCAATGAAAGACTCTACCTCAGGGCAGCCGGCGTATGGTCGGTAGCAAGGATGAAGGTATCTTCTTCTGAGGAGCCGGATGAAAAGTCCGCATGGAACAGGATCTCTCCGATTATAGACGGCAGGAGGAGAAAAGGCAGCCGGATATTTTCGGCTGTGGCTGCCTGTGTCGCGGCAATCATTGTTGCCGGACTTTCCTGGTATGTAATATACGACCTGAACATAGAAAGCCGTCGTTCCGGCATGCTGTTCAGCAGTGTTGCAGGAAAGACGTTTGTCCGGCTGAGTGACGGGTCTGAAGTCTGGCTCCGGGACGGTTCCCGCGTAGACTGCCTTGAGGATTTCGGCAGAAGGACAAGAACTGTCGGCCTTGCCGGAGAGGCCTTTTTTGATGTGGCCGGAGACCGCTCCAGACCATTCCGGATCAATGTTTCAGGTCTCGGGATAGAGGTGCTGGGAACTTCTTTCGGTGTTGAAGAAGTATCTGACGGTGTTGTTGTGAATCTGGTCGAGGGAACGGTAAGGCTTATCCCCGGATACCTCTCTGGCGATGATTTCCAGGATTCCGCACACGGGGAGAAAGTTCTGACATCGGGAGAGACCGCATATTATAAAACAAGTGACGGAACCATATCGATAAGCCGGGAAGATACGGAATACCGGTCTTTGTGGGCACAGGACAGATTGCGTTTCATCGATGATGACATTGCGGACGTGTGCAGGAAACTGTCGGTGTGGTATGATGTCGATATTTCCGTCTCTGAAAATACGGACATCGGAGCAAAACTGTCATTCACTGTGACTGACGAGCCTCTTGAAGTAATACTCTCGCTTATCCGCAGAGCCTGTCCTGATATCGGGTACAGATACCTGGAGGACGGTTCCGTGCAGATATATTGACCCTTTTTTACTAACCATTTCAACAAAAATCAGATGTACTTGCGATCTTTCGTTTCAGCATTGCTGCTTGCAATGGGCAGCTTGCTGGTGTGGGGACAGCCTGAAAGCGGCAGGATAACTGTAACTTTCAGGGATATCCCGCTCGGAGAGGCCATATCTGCTGTAGAATCGGCCGGCAGATATACTTTCCTTTATGATGCGGCCGGACTTGATCTTTCAGTAAAGGTATCTTTGGCAGCCGAGAATATGCCTTTAATGGAGGCGTTGGATACTATGCTTTCACCTGTTTCCGTAGGTTATGAAATCAACGGGAGGCAGATTGTCCTGTATCCCGATGTCGTAGACGGAGGGTACCGCGTCATAACCGGTACGGTACTCGATACCGGAGGCCAGCCCATACCCGGAGTGGCTGTAATGACGTCCCGGGCCGGACATGGGGTCTCGGCCGGTACCGACGGGAAATTCTCAATCAGGACAGGCCCGGATGAGCAGTCGCTCACATTTTCCTGCCTTGGGTATGTGGAGAAGACAGTTACGCTTTCCGGCAAGAGAGACCATATCACCGTTTATCTTTCAGAGGATGCCATCAGCCTCGATGCCACTGTGGTTGTCGGCTACGGTACGCAGAAAAAGGTCAATCTGACCGGCGCCATTTCTGTCGTGGAGTCCGACGAACTGAAGGACAGGATTTCCCCTACCCTGTCCCACATGCTGCAGGGTACTGTCCCTGGACTAAACATATCTACATCATCAGGCCGTCCGGGGAATGGGGCGAGTATCAATATCCGTGGTGTCAATTCGATCAACGGGGGATCACCCCTGGTCCTTGTAGATGGAGTGGAAGGAGATCTGGATCAGGTGAATCCTAATGATGTAGAGTCTATTTCCGTAGTTAAGGATGCTTCTTCTGCTGCCATATATGGAGCCCGGGCGTCTTTCGGGGTGGTTCTTGTCACTACCAAGTCCGGTGAGGGATCCGACGGCAGGCCGACAGTAAAGTACAGCGGACGGTTCGGTTGGACCGAGCCTACAATGTCCACTGATTTCGAAACGAGGGGATACTATTCAGTATATCTCAATGACCTGTTCTATAAGTCTTATGCCGGGGTGAATTATTCCCGCTATACCGAGGAGGACATGTACCAGCTGTGGATCAGGCGCAATGATACTGTGGAAAATCCTGAACGCCCATGGGTGATGATAGATCAGAGGAACGGGCGGGACACTTATGTCTATTATGCCAATACGGACTGGTACCATTATCTTTACCGTGACAACCACCCTACCATGTCGCATAACATTTCTTTCAGCGGAGGTACAAAGAAAGTGAAATATTTCCTTTCCGGCGGATACAACAGGGAAGAAGGTATGCTGCGGACAGATACGGATGTATTCAGGAAGATTAACTTCAGGTCAAGGATTTCATTCGATGTGAACGACTGGATCAACATAAGCAACAATACCAGTTTCTACCACTCTTCTTACGAATATCCCGGAGTATCCGGGGCGAACTCCTCTTTCGTGTATCTGCCGGTGCATGCCCTTGCAAGCTATCCGGTCAGGAATCCCGACGGCTCAAGCATATATATGACATCGTTCAGCAATTCTGGCGTGATGGACGGATACACTACCATTGTTGACAAGGGAGCGCACAGGAATCAGGATGTCCAGGACAATCTGTCCACTACTACGGAATTGACCCTCAGACCATTGAAAAAACTTGAGATAAAGGGTAATTTCACATACATGTTCAATTCTATAAGGAACTGGAACAGGCAGGCGAACACAGCATATTCCCAATATCCCGGAGAGACAGAGACACTCAATACGGGAATTTTCGAGAATAAGCTGACGGAGACGTCCAATACCCATCAGTACATGCAGACCAATGTTTTTGCTACATACGAGGATACTTATGCAGAAAGACACCATCTGAAGGTGATGGCCGGCTTCAGCTGGGAGACCAAATATCTGAAGGATGTCGTTGCCACAGGCTACAATCTCCTTTCCGATTCACTCAATGATCTGAATCTCGTGGGGCAGGGCGAAGACGGGGAAAGGCGTATGGAGGTAAGCGGCGGGCAGAACGAATATTCCATTGCAGGATTCTTCGGACGTGTCAACTATGACTATGACGGCAAATATCTTGTGGAAGCAAGCGGCCGTTATGACGGTACGTCCAGATTTGCCCGTAGCCACCGATGGGGTTTCTTCCCGTCTGTATCCGTTGGATGGCGTATCTCTGAAGAGAAATTCTTCAGTCCTGTCAAAAACTGGTTCAACAATCTGAAAATAAGGTATTCTTTCGGTCAGTTGGGAAATCAGCAGGTGGGCTATTACGATTATGTGAGGACGATCGGCATAGGGTCACAGAATTATTTGTTCGGCGGGACAAGGCCTACTGTGGCCACGATTTCCGCTCCAGTGGCATCAGACCTCAGCTGGGAAGTCGCCCAGCACCAGAATCTCGGTATCGATATGGCTTTCCTTGGCAACAGGCTCGGGGTCACAGGCGAGTTCTATATCCGCGATACAAAGGATATGCTTACAGCCGGCATCGCCCTGCCTGCCGTATATGGGGCATCTTCCCCGAAGATGAACAGCGCCGATCTCAGGACCAAGGGATATGAGCTGACAGTATCGTGGAAAGACATGTTCATGCTTTTGGGCAAGCCGTTTTCATATAATGCCTCGGTGATATTCAGCGACTACATAAGCGAGATTACCAAGTTCGACAATCCGGAGAGGTCTTTCGCGAAGAATTATTATGAAGGTATGAGATGGGGTGAGATTTGGGGCTACCGTATTGACGGGTACTTTGCATCGGATGAAGAGGCTGCGAGCTGGCCGGTAGACCAGACTGCAGTCAATGACATCATCAACAGCTCCGCCGGAGCAGAGCAGGGGCTCAGGGCCGGTGACCTCAAATTCAAGGATCTTGACGGAGACGGCAGTATTTCTACCGGGAAAGATACCGCAGATGATCCCGGAGACCGGGAGATAATCGGAAATACCGAACCGAGGTACAACTACGGTGTCAATCTCGGATTCCGGTGGTGCGGTATCGATTTCTCGATTTTCTTCCAGGGAGTAGGTCACAGGGACTGGTATCCGGATGCAGGTTCCCTGCTTTTCTGGGGACCATATGCAAGACCATATACTACATTGATTCCTAAGGATTTCCATTCCCAGATATGGACAGAAGAAAATCCGGATGCCTATTTCCCGCGTCCGAGAGGGTATGTCGCTCTGCAGGGAACCAACCGTGAACTTACTGCAGTCAACGACAAATATCTCCAGAACGCCGGATATTGCAGGCTCAAGAGTCTGACGGTAGGCTATACTCTTCCGCAGAAATGGACCGGAAAAGCCAAAATCGATGAAGTGCGCTTTTATTTCAGCGGAGAGAATCTTGTCACATGGCATAAAATCCATTCGGACTATATAGATCCTGAAATGGCGGTGGCAGGGGCCGGACAGAGAATATACCCTTGGCAGAAAACGTTCATGTTCGGTATAGACATAACATTCTGATGATATTGTTTAATATAGCCTTAAGAGTTTTATAAGATGAAAAGAAAAAATATACTGTTGGTTATCACCGTGCTTCCTGCCGTGTGCGGCTGCGCAGGCTGGCTTGACAAAGAGCCTCTTGCGCAGATGTCTCCGGAAACGTTCTTCTCAAACGAGAACGAACTCCAGGCTTTCAGCAACAACTTTTACAACGATTTTCCCGGTGTCGGTCTTTATGAAGACAGTTTTGACCTGTGCCTGAGCATGGAATGCCCTCCGGAAATGAGAAATGGCCGTATAATACCCGCTTCCGGGTCCGGATGGACATGGACATCCCTGAGGAACATCAATACCTTGCTGGAGTATTCCGTAAACTGCAAGGATACTGAGGTCAGGACAGAGTATGATGCCCTTGCGAGATTTTTCAGGGCATATTTCTATTTTGAGAAAGTGAAACGCTTCGGGGATGTGCCTTGGTATGACCGTCAGCTCGGCTCGGCGGATTCCGACCTGTACAAGCCGAGAGACAGCAGGGAACTTGTGATGCGGAAGATGATTGAGGATATAGACTATGCTATAGACAATCTTCCGGCAGAGAAGTCCCTGTATCGTGTCACCAGATGGACCGCACTTGCACTGAAGTCACGTTTTTGCCTGTTCGAGGGTACTTTCAGGAAATACCATGGCTACCGGGAGACAATGTATCCTGAATACGACTGGAAATATTATCTGGACCAGTGCGTGTCCGCAAGTGAGGAATTCATGAATTCCAGCGGCTATGGCATCTATTCCGCAGACGGCCCGGACGAAAGTTATATGAACCTGTTCGCATCCGCTGATGCAATAGGAGAAGAAATCATACTTGCCAGAGATTATAACGATGCTTTGGGTGTTACCCATGACGCGAATTATTATACACTGACGCAGTCCTACGGCCGTCCCGGCCTGTCTAAAAAGATCATAAACACTTATCTGATGAAAGACGGGAGCCGGTTCACGGACAAGGAGGGATATGAGACAATGACATTTGTGGAGGAGTGCAGGGACAGGGACCCGCGCCTTGCACAGTCTATCCGTACCCCTGGTTATACCCGTATAGGCTCTGCCGAGAGGGTCGCTCCGGATTTTACCTATACGGTCACGGGATACCATCCGATAAAATTCGTTACAGGCAGTGAATACGACGGATTTTCGAAGTCATGCAACGACCTGCCGATATTCCGTTCCGCCGAGGTGTACCTGAACTTTGCGGAGGCCAAGGCCGAACTCGGTTCGCTGACTCAGGCAGACCTGGACAGATCCGTCAAGAAAATCAGAGACAGGGTCGGGATGCCCGGCATCGACATGGAGGCAGCCAACAATGATTCTGATAAATACCTTGAAGACATGTATAAAGGTGTTACAGGTCAGAATGCCGGTGTAATACTCGAGATCCGTAGGGAAAGAGGCGTAGAACTTTCCCGTGAGGGGTTCAGATACTATGACATGATAAGGTGGAAAGAGGGACAGGAATTTACCCGGAAATGTTACGGCATGTACTTCCCGAAACTCGGGGACTTTGACCTTGATGATGACGGAATGCCTGACATCTGCCTCTATATGGGTACAAAACCTGAAACAGAGGCTCCCCTGTCCTATGAGGTGGGACAGGACATATACCTTTCGGAAGGAGACCACGGCTATGTGGATCCGTATTACAACATCACTCTTTCCTGGAATGAGGACCGGGACTATTTTTATCCTATTCCTACGGATGACCGGTCTTTGTCCGGAGGGGCGATTGAACAGAATCCAGGCTGGAACGATGGGCTTGATTTCTAAAACAATGTATAAGGTATGAAGATGATAGTCAGACTGTTTGCGTATTTTTTGCTTTCAGTGCCGCTGATGTCCTGTTCAGGTACGGATGCCGGCGGGAAAGACCTTCCTGCTCCGGAACTGCCGTCGGATCAGGAGCAGGACCAGGATGGACTGTATGCCAAAGATGAAGGCATACTGCGTCTCGTAACGTACAATGTAGGGTCTTTTACAAAGACAGAGCAGACAAGCTGCTCTATGGTGTCAGACATGATGACTGAGGTGAAGGCGGATGTCATATCTTTTAATGAACTTGACAGAAATACTGTAAGAAGCGGCCGGACCGACCAGCTTGCCGAAATTGCCGGGGGTATGGACGGATGGAAATATGTGTTTGCAAAGGCGATAGACTTTCAGGGCGGAGAATACGGAAACGGCATAGCATACAACCCGGAGACTGTCGGGGAGGTCATATCGCAGTTCACTATCCCGTTTCCTGATGCGGCCGAACCGAGGGTATGTCTTGTGCTGGAATTCGGCAGCTTCGTTTTTGCTTCTGTGCATCTGGACGTGGCAAGCCAGTCGGAACGGATGGCCGAGGTGGAGGAAATCACCCGCAGGATGCAGAGCGCATTCGCCGGGAAAGGAAAGCCTGTCTTTCTCGCCGGTGACATGAACGAGCTTCCGTCGGACTCTGCCATTATGGAACTCAGGAAGGACTGGAGTCTGATTTCGGCCAACTCGCCTACCTTTCCCTCCGATGCTCCGAAGACATGTATAGATATGATATTTCTTATGGATGATTCCGGGAGATGCCAGGTCTCCGGTACACAGGTGTGCACCAGATTCAATTCAGCCAATACGGCTGTCGTCTCCGACCATCTTCCCGTATATGTGGATATAAACTTGACAAATTGACAACACCATAAACTAATATTAAACCAACAATGTTATGAAAAAGGATTTTTTATCGGCGATCATCGTGATTGCCACATTTCTGCCTTTCCTGTCTTCGTGTGAAGAAAAACAGGAAGAGCAACAGATTGAAGGGCCTGCATCTCTTGTGATACAGGGTGCGGCAGACGGACTTGATACATATACCGTGACTGACAAATTGCCGAATGTTACAGTAGATCTTAGGGCAGAGGCCACCGAGATATCAGGTAATGTGCTGTCTATCAGTTTCAAAGTGGATCTGGCTCTTGTCGAATCCTATAATGCCGCCAATTCGACAGAATATCTTGCGATGCCTGCAGAGGCATTCAACATGACATCACAGACAGTTATCCTGCCACGTTATAATGAGGTATCTTCTACAGCACAGATCTCTGTGGACGGCAACAAGATACCTGAAAACGGCCAATACCTGCTGCCTGTCACTTTTGACAAGGTAGAGGGAGAAGAAGGGACGGTTTTTGCCGATGGCGGCGATGTCCTCTATATCCTGGTTGAAAGGAATTTCCCTGAAGGGGCAAAAGTGAGGAAATATACATTGAGTACCATTCCGGGATTCTCGGCATCCGTTCATGCTTTCTGCTGGCTTCCGGACGGCAAGATAGCGGTTTCTGGCAATAACGACACCGCCTTCGGAGGAGCTGTTGTATCCGTGGATCCTGTCTCTGGAGAAAGTGCGGTGCTTATAAACAACTATTCTGCCGGCTGGTGTGCATACGGCCTTGCCGTGGCCGGAAATACGCTTTATGCCGGCTACAAGAGCGGGGATAAAGTCGGTGCGTATGAGTTGTCTTCTTCCGGACCTTCTGACCCTCAGACTCCTATATCAGGGCTGAATTCTACAGTATGCATGGCTGCGGATGAAGAAGGGAATCTTTTCGCAGTGTGCCGCGGCGATGCATGGAGCAACCATGGCAGGATATATAAGTATCCGGCAGGCTCGATATCAGGCCAGAGTGCAGACGAGAATATTTTCAAGGAGTTCGACTGCAGGGTTCTCTGGATGGATTTCGATGAGAACGGGGATATTATCGCGTGGACGGCGAACGGATTCTACAAGGTGGCCAAGGACGGTGCTTCCGACCCTGTATATCTTTTCGGGAAAATCGGCAGCACTGATCAGGACGGACCTGCTTCCGAAGCCGCATTCATGGACCTTTACAGTTTTTCTGTCGACTCGGCCGGGAATATGTGGTGCGCTGATTTCGGGGCACATAAGATCAAATTCATACAGAAAGGTGAAGCGGATGACTATTCCGATGCAGTGGTATCGACTGTTGTCGGTGAAGGTGCGTCCCTGAATGCTCTTGGCAGCGGCAATGCCAACAGCCCTCGCGGCATTCTTGCCAATGAAGACGGGACCGAGGTCTATTTCAATGACAACGACGGCATGATCCTCTACAAGATAGAAGTGACATTCGAATAGTCTGCCGGGCTGGAATATGAAATCGGGGGGGGAGGCCGAAAAGGTCTCCCTCTTTTTTTACCGGACAATTATTCCTCCGATATTCATCCGTATATGGGTGAGTTTGTCTATCTTTGCGCAAAATTTAAGGACAGACATGAAAAAGATCATACTTACAGGGGACCGTCCTACCGGCCGTCTCCATCTGGGACACTATGTGGGTTCATTGAAAAGAAGGGTTGAACTCCAGAATTCGGGGGAGTTCGACAAGGTGTTCATAATGATTGCCGATGCGCAGGCCCTCACGGACAATGCGGACAACCCGGAAAAAATCCGTCAGAATATCATTGAGGTCGCTCTTGACTACCTTTCCTGCGGACTTGACCCGGAGAAAAGTACGATTTTCATCCAGTCACAGATAAGCGAGCTCACCGAGCTTACCTTTTATTATATGGATCTCGTGACGGTGCAGCGGCTCCAGCGCAACCCTACCGTGAAGCAGGAGATACAGCTCCGCGGTTTTGCCGAAAACAACGATGCCGGAGACAACAGGCCGGGAATCCCTGTGGGCTTCTTCTGCTACCCTATAAGCCAGGCTGCCGATATTACGGCTTTTAAGGCTACTACAGTACCTGTGGGGGAGGATCAGGAGCCGATGATAGAGCAGACCCGCGAGATAGTGCGCAAGTTCAACTCCGTCTACGGGGAGACGCTCGTAGAGCCGGAGATACTCCTTCCGGACAACGCTGCCTGCCTCCGCCTTCCGGGAACCGACGGCAAGGCCAAGATGAGCAAGTCGCTGGGCAACTGTATATATCTTTCAGACACTGAAGCGGATGTCAGGAAAAAGGTGATGAGCATGTATACCGATCCCGGGCATGTAAGGGTCGAGGACCCGGGGAAGATCGAGGGTAATACGGTATTCACCTACCTTGACGCGTTCTGCCGTCCGGAGCATTTCCAGGAGTTCCTGCCTGACTATGCGGGACTTGACGAGCTTAAGGCCCATTATCAGAGGGGCGGACTGGGTGACGTCAAGGTCAAGAAGTTCCTCAATTCGATCCTCCAGGAGGAGCTGTCCCCGATCCGCGAAAGGCGCAAGGCTTTCGAGCAGGACATACCGGCGGTGTACCGGATGCTGAAGGAAGGGAGCGATGCTGCGCGGGAGGTGGCTGCAGCGACGCTTGCCGATGTGCGCAAGGCCATGCGTATCAACTATTTCGATGATGCGGAACTGATTGCTGCACAGTCCTGCAGGTTCAAAGGCGAATAGCATCAGCCCTGCCGGACGGACACAAGGACCTGTGTATGGAGCCTCGAAGCATCTTTTCCGACACCGACCGTATCCGATATGAGGAGACCGACCTGGCTTTCCTGTCGGACAACCCGTACCATTTCCGCTGCGGGATATATATAATGTGCGAGTCGGGGGAGTGCGTGGTGTCGACGGGAGCGGAAACCTTCAGGCTCGTGGAGCAGACCGAACTGATATTCCTTACAGGGACGCTCCTTCACAGGCTGCGTGCAACTGAAGATTTCAGGGCAAGGATGCTGCTTTTCCCTAAGGAGGTCTTCATAAAGGCATTCCTCCCGATAGACTCCCCGTACCTGAACTATGCCAACGAGCATCCGTGCTACCGCCATACCCCTGATGTCCGCAGCCAGACCACATGGAGGCAGCTGTGCATGTGGATGGATATGGCGGAAATGTTCTTTTCCGGTGGCTACAGGACCCAGTATAAGGACCTCCAGGAGTACAATTTCCTTCAGGGCCTTCTCCTGTGGCTGTTCAACACCGTCCCGGATAAGCTTGAGATCAACCCCAGATATACCCGCCAGCAGCTCCTGTGCCAGCAGTTCCTGCAGCTGATCAGGGAGTTCGGGGCGACGGAACATTCCTCCGCGTTCTATGCCGAGAAGCTATGCGTCTCGACCAGGTATCTGCACCGGGCCACTACGCAGTGCCTTGAGGGGCGTTCCCCCAAGCAGCTTATCGAGGAGCAGCTGGTGGCCGAGGTGAAAGTGCTGCTGAGCGACCCGGACCAGACCGTCACATCCATAGCCGAGCAGCTCAATTTCCCGGACCAGTCATACCTGACGCGATTTTTCAAGCGCCATACGGGCCTGTCCCCCAAGCAGTACCGCAGCAGAAAGATTTAAAAGCAGATTCTAAATACCTATAGGAACGTGGATGCGATGAATTTAATTTATTAAATGACATTGAATTACCTCTTTCAGGAGCAGGCCTGTGGCCTGCGACAGGACCCCCGGCGAGGGGGTGGTTGGGGGTGGCGCCCCTTAACAAGGGGCTGTCACGAAGTGACTGGGGATGAACAGACAGACATGAATTGTCATTTCGACCGAACGGGACCTTCTCTGTCATTCCGAGCGGACAGGACTTTTTCTGTCATTTCGACCGAACAAAGTGAGTGGAGAAATCTGTAGAAGGAATTAACAGATCCCTCGGCTCCGCTCGGGATGACAAAAAGGATGCTCGGGATGACAAAAGGCCCCCCGGGATGACAGGGATTCCGGTCATAAATGATAAAATATTGATTTTTAGGATAATATTGTTAAACATAAATTCGTC
>CALVDL010000027.1 GCA_944326305.1 uncultured Bacteroidales bacterium | reverse complement strand
AGGCATCCCCCGTCCGCCATTCGTAACTTGCTCTCGTGTTACTTCGACTTTCGTCTCGCCTTCGTGAAATTGCTCCTTTAAAAAAGACCAATCTCTTTTGCTTCTCTTTTTTGACCTCTCTGTTTATCTCTCATCATTTCAATGAACTGTCACCCGATAGGGTTTCATGCCGTTTTTTCTCAAACGGGCTGCAAAGATACGGACTTTTTCATTACCTCCAAATTTTTCTGCGTTTTTTTTGTGATTTTTTTGGCGTTATTATTTCGCATTTTTAGTAAATTATTGATTTTTAAGCGATTATAATTTTTACGTTTTTGCATCCATATTATAGCTTTTTCATGACTTTTTCCGGAGAGCCGCCGCACCTTCCGGCACAGAACCTTTGATAAAAATTAAAACAGTTTCTAAATTTGCCGTCAAAACGATTCCCAGAAGCTGGTTTGAAATTTAATGACATAACTTTATTAGGAAATTTTCAGGAAAATCCAAAACGGTTTCTTAAACAAATTAAATCTGATAAAATGGAAAAAAACAAAAAAAGCAGCCTCCCTGAAAACGCACACAGGGAGCTCCGGCCCGGAGAGGAATACAGGCCTCTGCTCTCCCCTGAAAAGAATTATCCGGAGGTGACTCCGTACTCCGTCAGCATGGGCCTCCTCATGACGATCATCTTTTCGGCAGCGGCCGCCTTCCTGGGACTGAAGGTCGGACAGGTGTTCGAGGCGGCGATTCCCATAGCCATCATAGCGGTCGGGGTGTCGGGCGCACTGGGAAAGAAAAACGCCCTGGGGCAGAATGTCATGATCCAGTCTATCGGATCCTGTTCCGGAGGCATAGTCGCCGGAGCGATATTCACTCTCCCCGCACTATATATATTACAGGACAAATATCCTGAACTTACCGTCAATTTCACAAAGGTATTCTTCTCCTCCCTTCTCGGGGGAATCCTCGGGATACTGTTCCTGGTTCCGTTCCGGAAATATTTCGTCAAGGAGATGCACGGGAAATACCCGTTCCCTGAAGCTACTGCCACCACCCAGGTGCTGGTCAGCGGCGAGAGCGGGGGCAAAAGCGCCAAAACCCTGCTTGCGAGCGGGCTGGTCGGAGGACTGTACGACTTCATAGTTTCCACATTCGGCCTCTGGGGAGAAACCATCACCTCCAGGATACTGCCGTTCGGGGAGGCCATCGCGGATAAGGCGAAGGTAGTCCTCAAGCTCAATACGGGGGCGGCCGTCCTGGGCCTCGGGTATATAGTGGGACTGAAATATGCTGTGATAATATGCTGCGGCAGCTTCCTCGTCTGGCTCGTGATAATCCCTCTGATGAACCTCATCTGGGGCGGGCAGGTGATTGACCTTATGAACACCGGGGTAACCTCCACTATCGGGGAAATGTCGGCCGAACAGATTTTCACCGACTACGCCAGGCATATAGGCATCGGAGGAATCGCCACGGCCGGCATCATCGGGATAATCAATTCTTTCGGGGTCATCAAGTCCGCACTCGGCCTCGCAGCCGGGGAATTCAGACGTAAAAAGACCGACACTGAAGTCCGGACAATCAGGACGCAGCGCGACATCTCCATGAAAATCATTATCATAGGCATCGTAATCACCTTGCTGGCAATCCTTGCCTTCTTCGCATTCGGGGTTGTAGACAATATCTGGCACGCCGTCATCGGCCTGCTGGTGGTAGGGATCATTGCGTTCCTGTTCACGACAGTGGCCGCCAATGCCATAGCAATCGTAGGGACAAACCCTGTCAGCGGAATGACGCTCATGACCCTCATCCTCGCTTCGCTCGTCATGGTGGCCGCCGGCCTCAAAGGGACAGCGGGAATGACGGCCGCACTTATTATAGGAGGCGTAGTCTGCACGGCCCTCTCTGTCGCAGGGGCCTTCATCACCGACCTGAAGATCGGCTACTGGATAGGGAGCACTCCGAAAAACCAGGAAACATGGAAATTCCTGGGGACACTTGTGGCCGCGGCAACGGTCGGAGGGGTCATGATGGTCCTGAACAAGACATACGGGTTCACCGGGGAAGATGCACTTGTAGCCCCACAGGCCAATGCAATGGCGGCAGTAATCGAGCCCATGATGAATGGAGGCGGAGCCCCATGGCTCATGTACGGGATAGGAGCCGTAATAGCTGTCATTTTGACTTTCTTTAAGATACCGGCTCTGGCATTCGCCCTGGGCATGTTCATCCCTATCGACCTCAACCTGCCTATGCTCGTGGGAGGTGCCATATCGTGGTTTGTGAGCAGCCGCAGCAAGGACAAGGAGCTGAACAGTGCACGCCAGGAGAAAGGCACACTGATCGCCTCCGGGTTCATCGCCGGCGGTGCCCTGATGGGAGTGGTAAGCGCAGTGCTGAGATTCGCCAAGGTGGACGCCTTCATGGAGCCGTCACCGTGGACCGAGCCTGTGGCTATCATACCTTATGCTGCTATCATCGGGTACATAATATATTCTGCAATGAAGGCCAGGAAGGCGGAATAAGGACAGGAAGACATGGACGAGATACTGCAGGCGCTGCTGCTGACACTGCTTGCCGGTGCTGCCACCGGGATAGGAGGACTGCTGATAATACTGGGCAAACGGCTCAGCAGCAATTTCCTCGCAGGCGCCCTCGGGCTTTCGGCCGGGGTAATGATATTCATCTCCCTTGCCGAACTGTACCCCGAGGCCCAGGCCGCCATCCAGGGGGCGGCATATTCCGGAATCAACGGGAAAGCCCTCGTACTCGTTTCGTTCTTCGCCGGAATGGGGCTCATATTCCTGATAGACTTCATCATTCCGGAATACGAGAATCCTCACGAAGCCACCGGGCTGTCGCTGAACGCCAGGACAGCGGCCACGGATATGATTTCCGCATCCGGGAAAAGCGCGGACCACAATGCCCTGAAAAAACTGGGAATCATGTCCGCACTGGCCATTGCCATACACAATTTCCCGGAAGGGATGGCCACGTTCATCAGTTCGCTTAGCGGCTCTCAGATGGGGGCCGGGATTACATTCGCGGTGGCGATACACAATATCCCTGAAGGCATAGCAGTAGCGATACCTATATATTACGCTACCAGGAGCAAAGGCAAGGCCGCACTCTATGCGACGCTGTCCGGACTTACGGAGCCCGCAGGTGCGGCCGTCTGCTATGCGGTCACATCGCTGTTCGGGGTAGAGATTTCAGGAGACGGGGCGGCCTTCCCGCTGATTCTGGCGGCGGTAGCCGGCATAATGATCTACATCTCCCTCGACGAACTGCTTCCGACCGCCGAGAAATACGGCAGGCACCACGTCGCCATCGCCGGTGTGGTAGCTGGAATGGCGATAATGGGTATCAGCCTGATACTGATGTAATTGTTGTCATTCAGGGCGAAAGCTGAATGACGAAGCCGGAAAATCTGCGTTCGGGATGACAGAAAGGCACCATGAATGAAAGGACTTCCGGTCATGAAAGAAAGAATGTTGACTTTTTAGATAAGAACCGATTTTGATTTTTTACAAATGGAAAAAATTTTAGACAGATTCTTGAGATACGTGTCAGTGGACACGCAGTCCGATCCGGGGTCGGAAACCCAGCCGAGCAGCCGGAAGCAGCTGGACCTGCTGAAGATGCTGAAAGACGAGCTCACCGCCATGGGCATCAAAGCTGATCTGGACGAATACGGATATGTAATGGCAAGCATCCCGTCAAACTGCGGGAAAGACGTGCCGCCCGTCGGTTTCATCGCCCATGTGGACACATCTCCAGATGCTTCAGGGGCGGACATCAGGCCCCAGATAATCAAGGACTACGACGGGAAAGACATCCTTCTGGACAAAGAATCCGGGCTTTCTCTGAAAGTCAGTGATTTCCCGGAGCTGGCCGGATACCGCGGACAGACCATCATCACCACGGACGGCACCACCCTGCTCGGGGCGGACGACAAGGCCGGTGTGGCTGAAATCATGGACGCCGCACAATATATAATGGAGCATCCTGAATTCAAGCACGGTGAGATAAAGATAGGCTTCACCCCTGACGAGGAAATCGGGCGCGGGGTCGTGAAATTCGATGTGGCAAAATTCGGGGCCAGATACGCATATACCATGGACGGCGGGGCCATCGGGGAACTCGAATATGAGAACTTCAACGCCGCGGCCGCCACAGTGCACATACAGGGCCGCAACATCCATCCGGGATACGCCAAAGGCAAGATGCGGAACGCCATCCTGATAGGTATGGAGCTCAACAGCCTGCTGCCGGTAGAGCAGAGGCCGGAGTTCACTGAAGGGTACGACGGGTTCTTCCATATCATCAGCTTCAACGGCACCGTGGAGGAAGCGGAGTTCTCATACATAATCAGGGACCATGACATGGAACTGTACGAGAAAAAGAAGAAAGTGATGCAGCAGTGCGTGGATTTCATCAACACAAAATACGGAGAAGGCACCGCCACCCTGAAGGTAAAGCACCAGTACTACAACATGCGCAAAGAGGTGGAACCTCACAGCCATATCATCGACAAGGCGGTGAAGGCCATGGAGATGGAAGGCATCAAGCCGCGCATCCAGCCTATACGCGGAGGCACAGACGGGGCGAACCTCTCTTTCATGGGGCTGCCGTGCCCGAACATTTTCGCCGGAGGACACAACTTCCACGGGAAACTGGAGTACGTCCCGCTCGAAAGCATGGAAAAGGCCTCCAGGGTGATAGTGAACATCATCTCGCTTTTCGCGGAATAGTCAGATTTCCCTCCAGGCTATATCCCTGTCCCTTCTCCAATAGGAAAGCTGGCGTTTGGCGTAATGCCGGGTATTGCGCTGGATAAGTTCGATGGCTCTGTCAACGGAAGTGACAGGGCCATCATTCTTGTGCTGCCCGGAGACAGGTGCACGGTATTCCTTCCCCGCACAGAAATCCAGATAGGCGAAAATCTCCTTATACCCCACCGTCTGCAGGGCGGCATATCCCCTGTACGGAAGCAATGAGCGGGCCTCGTCGACCAGGCCCCCGTCTATCATCTGCAGCACACGCCTGTCAATCCTGCCGTACAGCACATCGCGCGGACGCGTCAGGCCTATCTTCTCTATAGCGAAATCCCTTTTCTTCTGTGGCGAGGTCTTGAAAGAGGAGAATTTACGGCCAGTCATCAGGCAGACCTCCAGGGCCCGGACCACACGCTGCCCGTTGGCTATGTCGATGGAGGAATAGCTCTCCGGATCAAGGCGCTTCAGGTCAAGCCGAAGAGACTCGACCCCTTCCTCTGCAAGCCTCCGGGTCAGGCTCTCCCGCAGCTGGAGGTCAGCCGGGGGGAAATCATCGAGACCGTTGCACACGGCATCTATGTAGAACCCCGAACCACCGGCCATCACCAGAGTCTCATGACCTTCACCAAACAGCCTGTTTATCAGAGCCATGGCATCAAGCTCATATTTTCCGGCCGTATAAAGTTCCGTAACTGATTCAGTCTGGATAAAATAATGCTTCACAGCAGAAAGCTGTGAAGCGGAAGGGACAGCCGTCCCTATTGTCATTTCCCTGTATATCTGCCTGGAATCGCAGGAGATTACAGGCGAGCCGTATTTCAGAGCCAGCTCTATGCTATAGTCTGTCTTACCTACAGCCGTAGGACCGAGAACGATCAGGAGCCGTTTCATTCATCATCCTGGTCTTCATCGTAAATCTCCTCGGTATCCGGGTCGTCATCGTCATCATCCAGGTCGTCATCATCGGTCTCGCCGGTCTGGATGGACTTCTTCTTCTCGTCAGGCAGGTCCTCGAAGGCGACATAGCCGTTCTCGAACTCCACCGGGTTCGGCCCCTTTGCCTCCACAAGGACAGGATACATGACCCCTCTGCGCTCCTCGGCAGGGCCCTCGCATGTGACGATTACGCTCTTGGCATTGGTGGTATCATAGAAATATATGAATGTCACCTCCCCCTTCTTGTATGTCTGCCCGAAAGTCACGGAATCAATGGTGCCGGCCCCGAGATTGAATATCCCGTACCGGGCGGTCACATTGCCGCCGGCATCCTCTGCCTTGAAAAGCACCATCTGGTCCTGCGGGAAATCCATGTCCGCACGCATCTGCTTGTGCAGAGAATAAAGGGTCGTGGTGTCCTTTACCTCATAAACCCTTGCAAACCCCTTGATACCAGGGAGTGAAACTCTATATCTCAATACCATATCAAAACATCTTTTGCCAAAAAGCACCCAAAGGTACAAAATATTTCCAAAAAATGTCGTAATTTTGGATTCGGTATGAACGGAACAGAATCCCAGATTAATGATTCCTACAGGAGCATCGCCTCCAGGTCAGAAGGACTGTTCAAGGACAATGGCAGCAGGTTCATTGCCCTGGCCTATCCGGTCGAGACGGAGCAGGAAATAAAGGAAATAGTATCATCCCTGAAAAAAGAATACCACGACGCCAGGCATCATTGCTATGCGTACCGCCTCGGATATAAAGGCGACATATTCCGGGCTAACGACGACGGGGAGCCGTCCTCCTCGGCGGGACGGCCCATCCTCGGACAGATAGACGCCAACGGGCTCAGCGACATACTTATAGTGGTCGTCCGCTATTTCGGCGGGATAAAGCTCGGAATACCGGGGCTTATCAGGGCGTACAAGACTTCAGCGGCGGACGCCATCTCCAGTGCACAGATCATAGAAAAGACAGCCTGCCGCAGATTCAGGCTCGTTTTCGGCTATCTGAACATGAACGATGTCATGAAGATGACGAAGGAGCTCGGCCTGTCCCCCGAATCCCAGGACTTCGGGATGTCCTGCTCAATGGAGGTAAGGGTACGGCTCTCGTCGGTCGGCAGGTTCCTGGAGCTTTGTTCGAAGATAGAGGGGTGCAGCGCGGAAGGCATGGACGGGGACCCCGGAGCCATGTGACGCGGGGCGGCGGACATAAAAGGGAAATAATTTAACACTTATAATATGGACCACAATCACAAAAGTCTGATTTCAATACAGGATTTCACCAAAGACGAGATCCTTCACGTATTGGAGGTAGCAAAGGAGTTCGAAAAGGACCGGGTGCAGAAAATCCTGGAGGGGAAGGTGATAGCGTGCATTTTCTTCGAACCGTCCACAAGGACGAGGCTCAGTTTCGAGACGGCAGTCAACAGACTGGGGGCCAAGGTGATAGGCTTCTCCGACGCGACCAATACCAGTGTCAGCAAAGGAGAAACCCTGAAAGACACCATCAAGATGGTATCGAACTATGTCGACATGATCATCATGAGGCATCCTCTCGAAGGGAGCTCGAGATACGCTTCGGAAGTCGCGTCCGTCCCGGTAGTCAACGCGGGGGACGGGGCGAACCAGCATCCTTCACAGACCCTCCTGGACCTCTACAGCATAATGCAGACCCAGGGGCATCTGGACCATCTGAAAATAAACATGGTAGGGGACCTGAAATACGGGCGCACCACACATTCCCTGCTGCAGGCGATGTCGCATTTCAGCCCCGAATTCATATTCACAGCCCCGGACGAGCTTAAGATGCCTGTCGAATACAAGGACTTCCTCGGGAACAGCGGCATACCTTACCATGAAACCTCCAGCCTGGAGGAGCACCTGGACGACTG
Source organism: uncultured Bacteroidales bacterium (assembly GCA_944326305.1). Taxonomy (GTDB): domain Bacteria; phylum Bacteroidota; class Bacteroidia; order Bacteroidales; family UBA932; genus Cryptobacteroides. Next base: position 28,926 of record CALVDL010000027.1, on the reverse strand, counting down.
CGACATCCTCTACATGACCAGGGTGCAGCAGGAAAGGTTCACCGACCCGATGGAGTACGAGAAGGTGAAGGACGTCTACCGGCTCACCGCCTCGATGCTCCAGAACGTGAAGCCCAACATGAAAATCCTCCACCCCCTCCCGAGGGTCAGCGAAATAGACCAGGATGTGGACGAGACCCCGTACGCATACTACTTCAAACAGGCGGAGAACGGGCTGTATGTCCGCATGGCCATCATTGCATATCTACTCGGTTACAGGTAAAAAGGACAATATCATGACACACAACAGCAAAGAACTCATAGTAAGCGCCCTGGAGAACGGCACGGTGCTGGACCACATCCCGGCGGAAAACGTATACAAGGCCCTCGACATTCTGGACCTCAAGGGCCTCGAAAGCCAGATAACCATAGGCATCAACCTCAACAGCAAGCTGTACGGGAAAAAGGGGATAATCAAGATAGCCGACAAGTTCTTCAGGGATGAGGAGCTCAACAAGCTGGCGCTCATAGCTCCCGACGCTACAGTGAATATCATCAGGGGGTTCAAGGTAGTGGAGAAGAAGAAGCTCCAGATGCCTTCCGTCGTTGAGGGCATAGCCAAGTGCATGAACCCTAAATGCATCACCAACCACCAGCCGGTCAGGACACGTTTCACGACAATAAAATGCGGTAACGAAATATTACTCCATTGCCATTATTGCGAAAAAAATTCTGACATTCGCGGCTTATTTTAGAAAAATCATTATTTTTATCGCCGTTTTGGAAACTATTTAAAAGTTTTAAGGAAATTTAAAATGAAAAAGGTACACAATTTCAACGCAGGGCCTTGCATCCTTCCGGACCAGGCCATCGAAAACGCCATAGAGGCCCTGAAGGATTTCGCCGGGACCGGCATGGCAGTCATTGAAGTCTCCCACAGGTCGAAAGAATGGGGAGCGGTAATGGAAGAGTGCCGGGCGCTCTGGAAAGAGCTCCTCAATATTCCCGACACCCATGAAGTTGTGTTCCTCGGGGGCGGTGCGAGCCTGCAGTTCCTGTATGTGGCGATGAACTTTCTCGAGCACAGGGCCGGATACCTCGAGACCGGTGTCTGGGCCAAGAAGGCATACAAGGAGGCAAAGGGGCTCGGCGACGCTTTCGCGGTGGCATCTTCCGCAGACAGGAACTTCAGCTACATACCTAAGGGATATGAGATCCCGGAAGATATCGACTATTTCCACATCACCACCAACAACACAATCTACGGGACGGAAATCCGCTACGACATGAACTGTCCCGTGCCTCTCATCGCGGACATGTCCTCGGACATAATGAGCCGCCCGGTGGACGTAAGCAAATATGCGCTCATATACGGTGGTGCGCAGAAGAATGTGGGCCCTGCCGGGGTATCTTTCGCCATCATCCGCAAGGACGCCCTCGGAAAGGTGAGCAGGTATATTCCTACAATGCTTGACTACAGGGTGCATATAGACGGCGGCTCGATGTACAACACACCTCCTGTCTTCCCTATCTTCGTCATGAAGGAGACCCTGAAATGGCTCAAGGGTACCGGCGGAGTGGAGGCCATAAGCAAGATCAATGAAGAGAAGGCCGCCCTCCTCTACGGGGAAATCGACCGCAACCCGCTGTTCACCGGCACTGCCGAAAAGGAGGACAGGTCCATCATGAACGTATGCTTCGTGATGGCTCCGGGATACGAGCCACTGCAGGACGAGTTCCTCGAATTCGCGAAAGGCAAAGGCATGGTAGGCATCAAGGGGCACAGGTCAGTGGGCGGCTTCCGCGCGTCCATATACAACGCCTGCCCTCTCGAGAGCGTACAGGCCCTTGTAGACTGCATGCAGGAATTCGAGAAAATGAAGGCCTGAAATCCGGGACTGATACATAAACTGATAACCGGCCCGCAAAGGGCGACAAATGGAATTGGCATGAAAATACTGGTAGCTACAGAAAAGCCGTTCGCCGCCGCTGCCGTGAACGGCATAAAAGAAATCGGACAGACAGCCGGACATGAGGTAGTGCTGCTTGAGAAATACACTTCACCGGAGCAGCTGGTCAAGGCAGTGGCAGACGCGGACGCCCTGATAGTCCGCTCCGACAAGGTGACAAGGGAAGTCGTTGATGCGGCAAAGTCCCTGAAGATTGTGGTACGGGCAGGGGCCGGATACGACAACATCTGCCTGGATGCCTGCACACAGCGCGGCATCGTGGTTATGAACACACCGGGGCAGAACTCCAATGCGGTGGCCGAGCTGGCCATCGCCATGATGATATACATGTCACGTAACTGCTTCACGCCAGGCACCGGGAGTGAAATCCGCGGCAAGAGGCTCGGAATCCAGGCCTACGGCAATGTAGGAAGGCTGGTGGCAGGCAAGGCAAGGGCCATGGGGATGGAGGTGACGGCATTCGACCCGTTCGTGGACAGCTCGGTCATGGAGGCCGACGGTGTGGTCCCCGCCACATCCGCAGAACAGATGTATTCGGAATGCAATTTCATTTCGCTCCATATCCCGGCAACCCCGCAGACAAGGGAGTCAATAGGGTACGACCTCCTCACGAGGATGCCGCAGGGCGGATGCCTTGTGAATACCGCACGCAAGGAGGTCATCAATGAAGCCGAGCTGGACAAGGCGCTGACCGACAGGACTGACCTCAAGTACATCACAGACATCGCCGCCGTGCACCAGGCCGAGCTGGAGGAGAAGTTCGGCAAGAGGGTATTCGCCACACCGAAGAAAATGGGGGCCGAGACCGCGGAGGCGAACATCAACGCCGGCCTTGCTGCCGCACGCCAGATAGCGGATTTCTTCGCCACAGGGAACCGCAGGTTCCAGGTCAACAAATGATTTGACGCGACCCCAGCCCATAATTCTCGCCCCAGGCAAGACCCGTCAGGGGCTGTCACCTCAGGTGACTGGGGTTAAGATAAAACAGGCTTCTGGCCGGCCAGAAGCCTCTGATGGTGAAATTCAGGGGTAATATTGATGATAGGCATATAAAATATAACTGACAATGGTAAGAGTAAAACCTTTCGCGGCGGTACGTCCGCCAAAAGAGTATGTGGAGGAAGTGGCGGCGCGTCCTTATGACGTGCTCAACTCGGCCGAGGCAAAGGCGGAGGCTTCGGAGAAGTCCCTGCTGCACATCACAAAGCCGGAAATAGACTTCGACCCGATAATCGACGAGCACAGCCAGGCCGCCTACGACAAAGCCGTCAGTAACTTCAAGGATTGGCAGGAGCGAGGATGGCTCGTGCAGGACGAGCGTCCGTACTATTATATCTACGCCCAGACAATGGACGGCAGGACCCAGTACGGGCTTGTGGTCTGCGCCCATACCGACGACTATTCGGAGGGGAGGATCAAGAAGCACGAGCTCACCCGGAAAGAGAAGGAAGACGACAGGATGATCCACGTGAACATACAGGACGCCAATATCGAGCCTGTGTTCTTCTCCTATCCGGACAATGACGAGATAGGGACCATTGTCAAGAAATACACAGCCCGCAAGCCAGAATACGACTTCACCGCAGAAGACGGCTTCGGACATCGTTTCTGGGTGATAGACGAGCAGGCGGACATCGACAGGATAACAGAGATATTCAAGGACATCCCGGCTTTCTATGTTGCCGACGGCCACCACCGTACAGCAGCCGCAGCCAGAGTCGGGGCGGAAAGGAAGGCGGCAAACCCTTCCCACCGCGGGGACGAGGAGTACAACTGGTTCATGGCGGTGGCATTCCCGGAAAGCCAGCTGAAAATCATCGACTACAACCGTGTGGTAAAAGACCTGGACGGACTTTCGCCGGAGCAGCTCCTGGAGAAGCTCTCGGAAGACTTCACTGTCGCAAAGAAAGGCAAAGAGCCATACAGGCCTGACCACCTGCACAATTTCTCCATGTACCTTGCCGGGGAATGGTATTCCCTCGAGGCAAAGCCGGGAAGATACGATGATTCGGACCCGATAGGGGTACTGGATGTCACAATACTTTCAAACCTGGTGCTTGACAGGATTCTGGGAATCAAGGACCTGCGCACTGACAAACGGATAGATTTCGTAGGAGGTATCCGCGGACTCGGAGAGCTTTCACGCAGGGTGGACAGCGGAGAGATGGCGGTGGCGTTCGCCCTCTACCCTGTCTCCATGAAACAGCTCGTGGACATAGCGGACTCGGGCAACATCATGCCTCCGAAGACCACGTGGTTCGAGCCGAAGCTCCGCAGCGGACTGGCGATCCACAAGCTCAAATAATAAGGCCTCATCCCATAGGGATACGGCCTGCATCACAGGGGATGGCTCATAACGGAAGCCATCCCCTTTTTCTTGTTTCAGTGAGGCCGGCCCCGGCAGGCCGCTTTTCTGTCACGCCTTCACTCGGTGAGGCAGTAGCCGTCATCGCTCTTCTCCAGCACACCCTGGCCGACAAGCTGGGAGACAGCGCGGGAAAGCGACGGACGCGCCACACCGAGGATGAATGCGGTCTGCTGCAGATTGTCTACAGGCCCGTTCTCCCTTATATAGCTCACTATCCTGGAGGAGAGGGTCTGCAGGGCGAATTCGCTGAGCCTCCTGCTCAGGAACATACTGTGGTCGGAAATCACCGCGAGGTAGTTCCCGAGCACGGTCCTGTCCCTCTCTATCATCTCAAGTATGCAATCCCTGCTGAACACCCACAGGTCACAGTCGCTTCCGGCGATTATCGTCACCGGGAAGATACGCTGCGTGCTGAACACAAATGAAGAAGCCAGCACTTCCGGCGCGGAAAGGGTGTCCAGGGTGAACTCCTTGCCCTCATCGCTCACCATCCGGGCATAGACACTCCCCGAGCACAGGAGATAAAGGGAACGGCACGGGGCACCCTGCATAGCGATTATGTCCCCTTTCGAATACGAGGCCCAGCGTCCCGGAGACTCGCGCATCACGCTTTCAATTACATCTGGGTCACCTCCCCTGAAAAGAGGTATGTCGTCAATGCTGCAATCCATAAAATGAAGCCAATGTAACAATTGTTACGGATTAATTCCGGCACAAGGTATAGTTTTGCAGCCGGAAAACAAACAGTACAAATTTACTCAAATATATGACCGCTATTACAAAAACACTTAACATAATTCCGGGATTGGCCCTGTGCATGGCTGCACTGGTCTCATGCTCCAGGGAAGAATGGCCAGGCATGACAGCGGCACAGACGAGAAACACCCTTTCTGTACACATATCGGCCGGAGGATTCGAAGGAGAGGCACAGACAAAGGCCCGGGATACGGGCTACGACCATGTGGACATCGCCGTGGCAGACGGGGAAGGCCGCATCGTCAGGAACATAAAAAGCCTCTATGACAGAGAGACGTCGACCGTCCGCCTGGAAGGTCTCGTCCCGGGAAGCTACGAACTGCTCGTGCTTGCCGTGGACGGGGACATGTCTGCAGACGGTGCCTCCATAAACGGAATATCGGAAGTGTCGGACACATGGCTGGCCTTCCCTGAAAAGATTTCCGGGCCGCTTGCAGCCGAATATTTCTATTCCAGGACGCCGTTCAGCGTAACCGCATCCCCGGACATGCCGGGGAACGGCATATCATCCGACCTGGACGGCAGCATCACCCAGAAGAGGATAGTGGGCAAGACGGTGTTCCGCTGCAGCTATTCCAGCCCTTATATAAGCACGGCAGTGACATCGGCCACGGTATCTGTGGACTCACCGGCTTTCCTGAGGGAACTGTCCGCCGCAGGGGATTTCGGGGGACGGGCCGAAGGGGACGGGATTGTCCTGGACATCAAGGAGGACTCGAGTTTCATTTTCCCGCCCACCGCCGGAGGGAGCCGGTTCGGGGGTACCCTGGAGATGAAGACCAGGGACTATCTGGGACACAGCATCGGAAGGAGCTACGGATTCTCCCTAGAAGAAGTGGGGCAGAACCGCATCGGGCACATAGGCATCTCCGTCATCCATCCGGACGACCAGAGCGGGACGATGTTCATCACCCGGGAGGCATACACGCAGGGCGGGCACAAGGCCATCCTACAGGACGACGAGCCGCACACCATATATAACGACAAGGAACAAAGGAACTTCAACACCGCCAGACCGCTGCAGGTGTCCGTCACCCCGGAGGGGCTGCTCCATGTAAGGTTCTATTCCCCGCGCGAAGCGCGTAACGTGCTGATACGAGGACTGATACCGGAAGTGGACAATGAATACCTGGACCTGGCGTACTTCGATGTGATACCGGCATTCGCCGACTTCTACGAGCCCCTGGCCATACTGGAGAAGGAAGGCGGAGGGAAAAAGATATGCCGCTCCGAAAGCGGCAGGCTGGTGGAAGTGCCCGGAATCGGGGCATCCGTGGCGGAGAGGATCATGTTCCGGGCAGAGTCGGACGACCCCTACTGGCAGAAGCTGCAGAAGATTGTCCACGGATGGAACATACGCTTCGAACTGTTCGGAGGCGACCCCACAAAACCGGACGGAGGCCCGTCTGGCAACTGGATGGGAATCAGACCGGTACACTGCCGGGAGGTGGTGGCGTTCTTCATCAACTTCACCTATATGATAGACATGCCGGAGCATGAACAGATACTGCGGGAGAACGAGGACAGGCTGTACGGGAACGGAGGTGTGGAGGACAAGGTCTCCGCGGAAACCGTCCTGTCGCAAATGAGGCAGGAAAGGACCATCAACGCAGGCCTCGTATACCCGGGAAACAGCGTGATGGGTCTTGGAGGAGGCTCGACGTTCGGGGCATGGCAGGGAGGATGGCTGGACCACTACACGTCCACATACTCGTGCGAAGTGATGTTCCACGAACTGGGCCATGTGATGGGCTACAGCCACAACAGCGCGTTCACCTACGGACCCTGGGCGCAGGAGCTCATGAACAGGTTCTATGTGGACCACCTTGACATGATGCCGGTGGACTCGCCGGATTACCTGAACAGCAGACAGAACCCGAATATATACAAATGACATGAACAGATACATTTTCGTTGCGGCACTGGCCGCGGCTGCAATCTCCGGGTGCTCTGAACGGGGCCCGGAAGAGGTCCCGGGAACGGGACAGGAACTGCCCGTGAAACTCATCACGAAAGGGACGGACAGCGGGATAAATGATGTCCGCGGATACAGGTTCCATGACGGGATACTGCAGGAAATATGCATTCCGCAGCGCACCTCCGGGGACATCCGGACCTTCAGTCTGTCTTCCCGGGAAGGCACACTGTACATACTTGCAAACGCCGGTGAGCTGGAGGGACTTGGGGACATGACACCGGGAAAGACATCTCTCGCCGGTTTCCTGGAGACGGGAAGCAGCGTGGAATCCATGACCTCGTCAGGCATCACCATGAGCGGGAGGACGGATATATCCTCCGCCACGGGACAGCCTTCGGATGTAGAGATGACAAGGAGCGTAGCAAGACTGGACCTTGTAGTCAGGGAGAAAGGGGTCAAAGTGCTCAGCGCAAGGATAACCGGACTTTCGGACAGGGGGTTCGTCAACACGAGGGAAAAGCCCGGGAACCCTGAAGGGGCCTCTGTCTCGGAATTCGTGAAGGACTTCCGGCAGGCCCCGGCAGAATACACCCGTGAGACCCTCACGTATATGGCGGAACAGACCGGCAGCGTGACTGCCGAGGTGACAGCGGAGTTCGGAGGAGGCAGGCATGTCCACAGGGCCGAACTGCCGCGGGAAATAGCAAGGAACACTGTGTATACACTCGACATATACGGGAAAGGGGCCGAAATCTCCTCGCAGGCGTTCTCCGAAGACTGGGAGGAAGGCGGCTCCACAGGGTCATGGCCTGTAATTAAAGGGCTCGTGGACACTGAGAATTCCGTATTGTCCGAAGGAAGTACCGTAAGCCAGGGCAGAGACACGGTGTATGTCAGCTACCTCGGGAGCTCTCTGGAGCTTGCCGTCCTGGCGGCCCCGGGCGCAAGGGTAGAGACCGACGGGACGGCGGACGGTGTCTCGGTGAGGGTCTCCCCATCATCCAGGACCGGACTGGAACAGGCGGCCATTGTCCATGTGGACAGCGGTCTGAGACTGCCGGGTAAAGCGGAGGAAAGGATAAATGTCGACATCTATGAAGAAGACATCCATTCAGGCCGTATTGTCCTGATATTCAGGTCCAATCCGGTCCTTCTCGAAGGAAAGCTGACCCTGGACGGAAGCGGCACATGCGACTTCGACAGATACATAGACGGGGAGCTCGGCACTGTCACGGTACCTTCCGGGAGGACGCTCCGCCTGGAGTTCGGGGAGGGGGAAGACCCGTGGATGCAGGCACTCGAGACCGGACGCGCCGGGACGGACGGGGAATCCAGGACATACCGCATAACGGGAGGATGGAAGCCCAATGACCCGAAGGCAGACGGACGGATACAGGAAGGGAGGATAGTGATATCCGGACCTGACGGAAGCGGACAGGAATCCTATACCATACGCAGGAGGAACTGGGGCCTGCCTGTAGTTAAAATCGGACAGACATGGTGGTGCAAGTACAACCTGCGGGGCAATGTAAAGGAATTCAACGACCAGATAACCTGCAACATAGACCCGGCCGCAGACGACAAGGTGGCAGAAATGCTTGCCACAGAGACGGAAAGCGTCCTGCTGGAACTCATGGGCGACCAGTACCAGGGCGGGAATCCGGACGGGCTGCCCCTCAGGCACGACGGCTCAGCCTTCTACCATGAAGGGATGAAGGCGTCCGCGCAGAATTTCGGGACGCTGGACCCGGAAAGCATGGCTCCCGACGGATACAGGATCCCGGACTATGAGGATTATGCGTTTTTCTCCGCAAGCGACAATTACAATATCGGGGGGACCGGCACAAGGACCTTCCGCAACACCTCCGGAGAAGAACTGACAGTAACGGTGACGGAGCGCCAGGTGGACTTCCTCTGGAACCGCTACGGCACCATAGCCTTCTACGACTTTGAATATGAAGGCAGCCACTGGGTGCTCTACGGTCTGGGGCACCAGTGGAGCACGGCAGCCGGGGACATCGCCAGGATGAACCTCCTGCTGGCCACACACTCCGGCAACGGGAACTCCTGGAACATGGAAGGATATGCCATGTCGGACAGGCCGGGGCAGAACTGGATGAAGTTCACGGCGCACAACAGCACAAAGACCAGGACAATAAGGTGCGTAAAGACACCTGTGGAATATATATATTAACGTCAGTTCGACGAATTAACGTTTAATAGTATTGTCTTCAAAATCAATATTTTATCTTTATTGACCAAAATTCGTCATACTGACGTTAAGGATTTCCTCCGGAAATCCTGTCTGTCTACCCCCAGTCTCCTGACGGTGACAGCCCCGCCGGGGCATGCGGCTCCGCTTCGCTCCGCCGGCACCTCCACTGCTTCGGTTTCCCTACCGGAAACCTTGCTGACGCTCCGGTGCGGCCCTGAAGGGCCTTTATAATTATAATCTATTAAATCAAAATACAATGAAAACATTTATCAGAACATCTATCGTACTGGCAGCCGGGGTCGCCGCGCTTGCCTGCTCAAAGACAGAGACAAACCCTCCGCCGGCTACGGAAGGGACAATACGTGTAAAGGCGGAATTCCCGGACTACTCCGGGCCGGGACATGCCCTGAAGGGCGAGACAGAAGTGACGGACATGCAGGCCTGCATCTTCGAAGACGGCGTCATGACACATATTTTCAAGGGCCTCGAACCGGGGAACGGCACCTACGACCTGCAGGTCGGACGGCTCGCCGGGACTCTCTATCTGCTGGCCAACACTGACGGGCTTGTAGACCTTGAAGGGCTGAAAGGCGAAGGCATCACGGAAGACAAGTGGCTCGGAACGGCCATAGGAGGGAAAGACGGCGGCCCTGTGCACTTCTTCACAGGAAGCATGGATCTCGGGGACAGACCTCTGGCAGACATCCCTGTGTCCCTCAAAAGGGGAATCGCGAGATTCGACCTGAAAATAAAGACAGCAGGAGAGGCTTCAGTGAGCAGGATAGCGCTCAGGAACGCGGCCGGCACCGCATACCTTTTCCCGGGGCAGCAGACCCTGTCCCCCGCAGATGCACCGCGTGAAGACATCGAGGTGTCATTCGGCACACCCGTCACCGGCGACAGGGATGCTGTGATGTACGCCTATGAACAGGCGAACCAGGGCATCGAGATACATGTGGATGCCGTCATAGACGGAAGGCCTGTCAGCCTGAAGGAAAACCTGGAAGGGGACATAGAAAGGAACAAGATATATACTGTGACTGTACGTAAGGACAAGATAGACGTGAGCCTGGAGGTCTCTTTTGAAGACTGGGAAGAAGGGAGCGACACTGAACTTGTCCCGCAATCTGAAGAAATATGAGAAAGATATTCGGGATAAGGATATTGTCCCCGGCAGCGGTACTGGCGGCATACGCCCTGGCCTCATGCTCGGTGACACCGGCCGATATGCCGGACACGGGCGCGGCAGGACGCGCAGTCGAGGTACACCTGTCCGGATACGGCACATCCGCAGGACAGGAGGCTCCTGCCGCGGAGGACCTGCAGGACATTGCGGGATATCTGTTCAAGGACGGGGTGTTCGTTTCGGAGACAGGGCCGTTCACGAAAGACGGGGACCTGTACAGGACAGAAGTGGACAGGAAGTCGGGGACGCTGTATATAGTCGCCGGACCTTCCGGATGGCCCGGTGCGGCCGCGCCGGGGAAAGGCATGACAGAAGATATGTGGAAAGAGACAGTGGTTTCTTCATCCGGAGGGAAGGCATGCACATTCTTCACCGGTGAAGCCGTCCTTTCCTCAACCGGGCAGGCCGTAGCGCCTGTGCAGACGTCACTGGTACGCGGCGTGGCAAGGTTCGACATGAGGATTGCAGTGGCCGGGGAAGCCCTTGTGCACGGAATTACGCTTGAAAACGTCATTCAAGACGCATACCTCCTCCCTTCCGGGGAAGTACGTTCCCCGGACAATGCCGGGAAAGCCGACATGGTGTTTTCCCCTCAGGAGCCTCTGGACACGGATACTGAAGCCGTGGCCACCGTCTACGAGCAGGACAACCCGGACCTGAAGGTAAAGCTCGACGCTACGGTGGACGGGGAAAGGCTCACGCTCGGGGCGGACCTCCCGGACAAGATCCGCAGGAATACGGTCTACAGTATCACCCTGCGCAAAGGCACTTCCGATGCGCCCGTCCGTCTGGAAGTGCTTGAATGGTCTGACGGAGGTACATCGGACATGGTACCCGACAGGGAAGCTGCGCTGGCGGTGGACCTCTCCAGGTCTGTAATCCCGGACGGAGTGGCCGTATCGCAGGACAGGTCGGCACTCACCCTGCCGCATGTCCAGACCGGCATGACTCTGGCCATAGACTGCGACGACGAGCTTGAAATCGCCTCCGTCGACGGAGGCAGCCTTCTGGAAATCACCCCGTTATCCGGAGAAGGGATGAACATGTTCTCTGTCCGGAAAGGCCTTTATGCCCCTGGAGACAAGCAGGCTTCGGCCACTGTGACATTCCGCAGGAAAGGCTTCTCCAACGTATATCCGGACGACCGCATCACACTGGAGCTGTCTGCCAACCCGACCGCTCTTGAAGGCAGGATCGGGTTCGGTGAGGGGGTCTACACCTATGACTTCGGCACGTATGCGGACAATGAATTCGGTGTGTTCCGTCTCCCGGAAGGGAAACTCTTGTCCATAGAATTCGACGAAGGGGAAGACGAATGGATGAAGGCGGAGGAGGTCCCGGGAGAAGATGGGGCTTACCGGATCCTGGGAGGATGGAGGCCCAACGACCCTACAGCGGACGGGCGGAACCAGAGCGCCAGGATAGTCATCTGCGGGCAGGACGGCTCCGGAAGGGAGGAATACACCGTCATAAGGAAGAACTACGGCCTGCCGGTAGTGTGGATGCACGGGGTATGGTGGTGCAAGTACAATTCAATGGGCGACTCCCGCAGCTTCGGAGACCAGATACTCTCATCCGACGACCCTGCCGCAAAGGCCGGACTTACACTGTTCGAATACCTGACATCATGCTCCGGAGAGGAGTACGCCAGGCTCTGGGGCTGGGCATACCAGGGAGACAGCGGCAAAGGCATGCGCGTAGTGGAGCTGGACGGGAAAGCCGTGATGGAAGGATTCACGACAGGGAGCAAGGTAAACATAAACAGGCTTCCCGCCGATGCGCTCTCCCCTGACGGATACGAACTTCCGTCAATGGAGGAATTCAACCGGATCTTCGACGCGACGGACTATGTATGGGTGATGTGGAACGGGACACACACGCTGAAGACCCCGTGGGAGGGGCACTCGAAAGTCATCCGCGAGCAGAGGAGGAAGGGCGGCATCAATGTAGGGACGATGACGCTTTCGAACATTATCTACATAGCGATGCGCTCGCCTGACTTCCCGGACAACGAGCCTCTCGTGTGGTACGGGCCGGGAGCGCAGTGGAACGCCGACGGGATACAGCACGCGGGACACTACAACAATATGCTTTTCAGCGTATTTTCCCAGGAGGGTTCAGGATGGTACATTGCCGGAGGCATGGAAAACCTGTACCTGCACAAGAACGGCGCGGGGAACAATGACACCCGCATCCTGAGGTTCAGGAAGTCAGATGTGGAGTATATATATTGAGGAGTTCAGTTGCCGATGTCCTTGCTCCCGGGCCAGTCGGAGGTATTGTCAGAAGCCTCCACCACGGACTCGATGCGGTCCGGGAGGTTGTGGAAAAGGTCGAACCCTGTGAGGGCCTCGATGGAATCGATGGTGGCTGTCTCCACATTGCCCTTCTGGTCGAAGATATAGCCTATCGCTGTCCACCCGGTTTCGGGGTCATTGCGCAGCAGGGCCTTGAACAGCTTGAACGGCACCGCTATATCAGCTTCCATGCCCACATGGGACGGGATCCCCTTCCCTCCCTTGCCTACAGAGGAGCGGACGATGCCTCCTACCACATAGACAGTCGTGCCAGGGTACTGCTTCTGTGCCCAGGCGCGGCTTTTCTCTTCGACATCGTTCCAGGAATTGTGGTTCAGGGCCACGCTCATGGGGCAGATGTTGCTCATGTAGAAGCAGGTCTTCATGGCCGTGTGGCTCCAGCGGTTGTCCGCCGCAGGGCAGATGTGGCCGCGCTCGTAGCGGTACTCCTTGTAGTTGTACTGCCTGTCGGGGCAGCCTTTTATCGCCGGGTCGGGGACAAACGCGTCGGAGTCCGGCCTGGCGGCCACCTTGCTGTCAAGGCGCTCCTTGGTGAGAATCCACGCCACCCAGTTCGGGATGCGGAGCTGCGGGTTGAACGATACCGTGTATGCTTCCCTGCGGACTACCTTCTCCTGCCCTTTGGCCTGAGCGAAAGCAGGAAGCTCGTACATGTCGGACCAGCGGCGTCCGTCAGAGGACTCGACAGCCTGGGCGCGGGCCGGGGCTGCCAATGCAGACGAGAGCAGCACTGCCGTGACAGCAGCGGCCGCTTTCGGAGTGGCCTTGCAGCGTATCCATGTGAGTTTCTTCCAGATGTATTCCAGCGGACCCTGCCTGTGCGCCGAGAGCCATTTCCGGCTGAACCAGAACTGCACGGCAAGTATGAGCACGGCTATCAGCAGGCATGCCGTGGCACCTGTGTCATCGTAGAGGGAAAGCCCGTAGCCGTAATAGATTATGCCCCCTATGACGGACTGGCCGATATAGTTGGTAAGGCTCATCCTCCCGTAAGGTATGGCGGCGCGCTGGAAGCGGTAGCCGTCCGCCCTGTTCCACAGCAGGATGAAAAGCGACACCCAGAATCCGGTAAAGAAAAGGCTTGTGAGCGAATAGATTATGAGGTCCAGGCTCGCATCGGCCCCCGGCTCCACCTGTGATTTCACGAGATACATGAGTGCCGTGGCAGGGATGCTGACGGCAAGGACTCTTTTCCAGAATGCGCTCTGCCGTTCACTTTTCACAAACAGCCCCCTGCGCCCGAGAAGCATACCGCTGATGAAAAGGCCGAGAACCATGAAGACGCGCCCTGCGCCTATCTGCCACAGGTTGGTATAAAGCTGCCCGTCAGTGAGGTTGGAGGCCACAGCCTGAAGGAAATTCCCTTCCTCCAGGACCCGGCACGAGCGCTCGGCATACGGGAGGAACGCGGTCTGCATGGTGGAGACATAGTCGGGATTGAAGCATCTGTATATCACCTTCCCTATCTCCACAGGCTGCAGGAAACATATCACGGCTAAGGCCAGCAGCGTCTTGTCCCCCAGGCGGCAGAGCAGCGGCAGGACCAGCCCCACGGCGGCGTAGAGCATGAGAATGTCCCCGTTGTAGAACACAGAGTGCAGCTGAGCGAAAAGCATCAGGAGAAGCATGCGCCAGACAAACCTGAGCCTGAAATCCTCTCCCCTGGCAGCCGCGTTACGCATCTGGATATAGAAGCTGAAGCCGAACAGAAGCGAAAAGATGGAGTACGCCTTCCCCGCAAAAAGGAAGAAGACGGACTTCATCACCGCTGAATCCACGGAAGCAAGCCACTGCGGAGTGCTGTCCGGTGTACCTATAAGGTTATAATGTTCAAGGTTATGCAGCAGCACTATCGCCATCAGGGCGAAGCCCCTGAGGGCATCCACCACATCGAGCCTTCTGCTGCCGGTCACAGTAGGGGCCATGGGCATTCAACCGATTCAGAACTCGAAGCTCTCGATCTTCATCTGAGCCATGGACTCTATCTCAGGCACAAGGGTGGTGAAATGCGCCGACTTCTGGTGCACATCCAGCGCAGCCGCGTCGCTCCACGTCTCGCAGATCATCAGCACATCCGGCCTGGTCTGGCTCGCGAATATGTCGTATGCTATGCAGCCCTTGTCCTCCAGAGAACTGGCCACCAGTTTCTTCGCTGTCTCAATGACAGCCTCGCGGCGACTCTCGTCCACCTTGATGAATACATTCAGTCTTATCATGATATTATGGGATTTTGATTCGGGGACAAAAATAAGAATATACGGGAAATCCAGTACAGGATCCGGGTATTTTTGTAGATATTTTTCTTCGCCTATGCCAACTTGCCGGTTTCATGGTCAATCCGTATTTCCGCCCGAACTCTAAAACGAAAATGACAGTCCACTCGACCTTATCTTTAATGTTATAATCCATTTTCCGACAAGTATAGTTGTACAAAACTACTTAATTTGCACAATAAGTGAAAAATTTCAGTCATGGACGGCCATTCTCCACGATCCACCTGTCGATATTCCCGCTTTCAGAGGGGCCCGCTCTTCCGTTCCATTTCGATGGCAGGAAGGGATGGACCGGAAAGATGCTGTATTGTCCCGATTTCTGCACACTACATCTCCTCTGCCTTCCATTCGCTGACGGTGCGGGTGGAAGAGTCGAAATTTATTCCGACTTTCACGACTTTCCGGCCGTCCATCCTGTACGGGACAAGGTAGCCTTTGCTGTCTATCTGTCTGAGCGCTTCTTCAGCGGAGCCATCCAGTTTAAGTTCAAATACATAGATGTGCGTCTCTGTCTTGATGACAATATCTGCACGACCGGCAGAACTCTTAACCTCGCTCTCAACATAAAGGCCTGTCATTGAGAAAAGCAGATAGAAAAGTGTATGGAAGTGCTTCTCTGTCTTGTTGTCAAGATCGTATGGAATCGAGGCGAAGAAAGTCGTAATGCGCTGCATACAGCTTTCGAGGTCGTTTCTGCGCAGATCCTTTACGACTCCTGTTATAAGTGCATTCCTGGCTAAGTTCGGATCCTGGATATAGTATGGGATGAGTGATCCGATGAAGCCCAGACGCACTTCATCGTTAGGATATGCAAGCGTATATTCCATATATTCAGGGTCATAATTCTTTATAGTCAAGTAACCGCTCTGGTACAGGACGGGCAACGGGTTCAATATCGTTTCCGTCGGGGCGTCGAACTGCTCTGCAGATGCCTTCATTCCGTCAAGGGCCTCTATGTCAAAGTCATATTTACGGAGCAGCCCTATCAGGAATGTCGGGGTGCCGGAACTGAACCAATATTTTCCGTATTCTCTGTCATTCAGGGCGTTGAGCAGGCTGAAAGGATTGTATATGTCCTCGCAGCGGGGACTGAAATGATAGCCGTCATACATTTTCTGCAGATGAATGCAAGCTTCTTCGTATGTTTCTCCATTGGCTTCAGCAAGTGTCCGTACATCCTCTTTCAAACTTGTGGAAAGTTCGGTCGCAGTGATGCCGCAGATAGAACTGAACCTGTCTTTCATGCTGATGTTCTGCAGACTGTTCAGTTCGCTGAATATGCTCATCTGGCTGAACTTGCTGATCCCTGTGATAAAAACGAACCGGAGCATCGCATCGCTCATCTTTACCACACTATAAAAACTTCTAAGCATATTCCGGAGTCTGTCCTGAAGCTCAGGATCCCCGGTGCTGTCCAGCAGTGGGGCGTCATATTCGTCCACAAGGAACACCACCTGCTTACCAGTCTTCTCGTATGCCCTGCGTATAATGCCCTGGAAACGTTCCGCAGGGGTCTTTTCTACCGGATTGCTTCCATATTTTTCTTCCCATCTTCCAAGCTGTATCCGGAACTGGCCTTCAAGATCCTCCGCACTCAGATATTTTGTCCCGCTGAAATCGAAATGCAGCACCGGATATTGTATCCAGTCTTTTTCAAGCCCATTGATAGCAAGTCCGTCGAAAAGCTCTTTACGTCCTGAAAAATAAGCCTCCAGAGTGGTCACAAGCAGACTTTTCCCGAACCGCCGGGGACGGCTCAGGAAATATATTTTGCCAGATGTCACAAGGTCGTATATAAGGGCCGTCTTGTCTATATAGATACAGCCGCGCCGGATGACTTCACTGAATGTCTGTACTCCGATAGGATATTTTTTCTTCGGATTATTCATGTTTTTCCAGGATTTTGATTATGATAACCGATTCTGCATTATTTTGGATAGGCCTATTTCACGGTCCACCTGTCGATATTCCTTGTCGTGGACGAAAAGTTCACACCGATGATGTAGACTTTGCGGGAGTCCTTGGCGAACGGCAGGGCGTACTGCTTCTCCTCGATCTGGGCGATGGCCTGCTCGGCGCTCCCGTCGAGCTTGAACTCCATGATGTAGACGTATCCGGGTGTCTGGAGCACGAGGTCGATACGGCCCTGGGAGGTGTGGTACTCGACCTGGGTGTAGAGGCCGGCCAGGCGGAAGACGATGAACAGTACGTTCTGGTAGTGCAGCTCGATGTCCTTTGCCATTTCGTACGGGCAGTCAGCGAGGAACGCCTGCAGGCGCTTCATGAAGCTGTCGATGTCCCCGCTTTTCACATCGGAGATGAACTCCCAGATGGCGAATCCGCTTTCAGCCTCCTCCACAGGAGTGTAGTAAGGCAGCAAGAAGTCCATGAACCCTTCCTCGACCTCACGGTTCGGGAATCCCAGTTCGTAGATTCTCGGCTCGGGGATGAATCCCTTGATGGTGAGGTATCCGCTCTGGTAAATCACCGGGATCGGGTTCGTGGATGAGGCATCTATACTGTCGAGCACCCTTGAAGTGGTCTTGGTGTGCGCCATCTTGTACAGGTCGTATTTGTGGAGCTTCAGCAGCTCCACAAGGTATGTCGGCGTACCGGTCTCGAACCAGTACCGACCGTAAGCCTTCTTTGCGAAAGTGTTCAGGATGCTGAACGGGTTGTACAGCCCGATGGAGTTCTCGCAGAAATGGTATCCGTCGTAGTCCTCCTTCAGCTGTGCGCAGGCCTGGTCGTAGCTCTGTCCGTTTGCGGCGGCCAGTTCGCGGATGTCTTCGCTGAAATTGTCCTGGAGCTCCTTTTCTGTGATGCCGCAGATGTCAATGTATCTGTTGTCCCTTGAGATGTCATCCAGGTTGTTAAGGTCGCTGAACACGCTGATCTTCCCGAACTTGGTCACACCGGTGAGGAGGGCGAACTTGATGTATCCGTCCATTGTTTTCAGGACTCCGTAGAAAGGTTTGAGCGTATTGCGGAATCTGTTCTGGAGCTCCGGTTTGGCTATTGCCTGGAGCAGAGGTTTGTCATATTCGTCCACCAGAATTACAGTTCTCATTCCAGTCTTCAGACATGCCCTTTTTACGACCCCGGCAAATCTCAATGACAGGGACACCTCTGCCGGGTCACTTCCGTACAGAGATTCCCATTCTACCAGGTTCCTGTTAAGTATGTCATTCAGGCTGTCTTCAGTATCGAATTTTTCTATATTCAGGTCCAGATGCAGCACAGGATACCGCTTCCACTCTTTTTCAAGGGCCTCGATGGCGAGTCCCCCGAACAGCTCCTTCTTCCCCTGGAAATAGGCATCCAATGTGCTGATGAGCATACTTTTCCCGAATCTCCGCGGACGGCTCAGGAAATAATAGCTCCCGGTCTTTACAAGTTCATATATCTTCTCTGTCTTGTCTATGTAACAGTACCCGTCTTTACGGAGTTTCTCGAAATTCTGTATTCCTACCGGATATAACTTTCCCATATCTGCTGACTTCAGTTTTCGACAGTCAAAAATAGCAATTAATTCGGTTATACACAGAAATCCTGCATATATTCTCAATATCTTTGTGCCGGGCCATTGTATGCCGCATTAAGAAAGATTGACTTATGAAAACGTGAATTCGATGAATTTAATTCATTAAATTACATCGAATTACCTATTAAGGAGCAGACCTGTGGGCATGCGACAGGGCCCCCGGCGAGGGGGCGGATGGGGGTGGCGCCCCTTAACAAGGGGCTGTCACGAAGTGACTGGGGTTTAGACAGGATTTCTTCCAGAAATCCTTAACGTCAGTGTGACGGATTCCGGTCATAAATGATAAAATATTGATTTTTAATATAATGCTGTTAAACATAAATTCCATTACTGTCCGGTAAAAGTTCCGGACGATTATTATAAAGTTTAACAATTAAAACAAACTAGGTTCGGTAGAACCATCCAGTTCATTGACAATATTGTAGTTAGGTTTTCCAAAGAGGTCTCTAAGGTTGGTAGTATCTGTAAGAGAGATACTTACGATTTGCAGCATCTCGTATATTGTTCTATCAACACCCATCTTTTTCTGTACGATAGCCATCATGCAATAGGCTATGATTGCAGAGTAAATCTGGATTCGGACAGCATTCTCGGTCTTGCCCCAGAATTTTTTAATCTTCAGATGTTGCTTCAGCCACTTGAAAAAGAGTTCAATCTGCCATCTGTTGTGATAAAGTTCAGCAACCGTTTCAGGGTTGAGATCCAATGCGTTAGTGAAGAAAATGAACTTTCGCTTGTTCTCTTCATCCCAATAGATGATTCTTCGGATCTTATCAGGATACTTGCCCATGGTCAATTGTCCATCCATATATCCTGTTGCATCTGACAAGATGCCTGACTCAGGCTTAAAACGTCGCTTCCACTTCATAGGTTTGAAGCTGTTGTTCTTCATGCCTCTGACGACAAAGTATGCATTCACACTATGTATGTTGTGTAACTTTTGGAAGTCGTTGTAGCCTCTGTCAAAGATGTAGAATGAGTTCTCTTCGTAAGGAATGTCATCCATAGCCTTGCTGTCATGAACCTTTGCGGGAGTTATATGGAAGAATGTAGGAATTTGAGTTTCAAGATCATACAACGTGTGAACTTTGACACCACCCTTCTTTCTTCTGAATAAAGCCCATTCAAAGGCACTCAGGCACAGGTCGATAGTCGTAGAGTCAAAGGCATATACCTTTCCGTTGAGTTTGAATATGTCAACAGCTCGGCATTTCTGTGCTTCAGCAACTACACGGTAGGCATATTCCTCGAAGATGCGATAGTCTCGCTTTGCATTTGCATCGGCAAGAGTACTCTTCGTAGCATGTTTGCCAAAACCCAGATGATAAGCCTTGGATGCATGCGCTTGAGTTGCAAGAACAAGGTTACGGAGACTTTCACGGTTGGATAACTGTCCAAACATCAACACAGCCAGCTGATTCCAGCAGGTAAATTGTTTGACGTACTTATTGCCGTCGTATTTATTTGATATTCTGAGGAATACATCCTTGTTAAGGAAATCTAAAAGCTGTGCGAACACGTATTTCCCTTTATTCATATGCCATTCTACGTTAGTCTGGCAAAGATAAATTCAAATCGGCGCGCTCTAAAAATCTCTGTAACTACCTAACTTTCAATATTTTCAAAGAACTTTTATGATTTTTTACCGGACACTAATGCATAAATTCGTCAAACTGACGTTATGAAAGATTTTGCTGCAATTGACTTCGAGACCGCAAACGAGCAGCGCACGAGCGTGTGCAGCGTGGGGATTGTGGTAGTACGCGGAGGGGAGATTACCGGGAAATTCTACCGGCTGATAAGGCCGGAACCGGAATATTATTCATACTGGAACACGAGGATACACGGGCTGACGGCAAAGGATACGGAGAGCGCACCTGTGTTCCCCGCCGTGTGGGCCGAGGCGGAGCCTCTTATCGAAGGGCTTCCGCTGGTGGCGCACAACAGCATGTTTGACGAGGGCTGCCTGAAGGCGGTGTTCAGGATGTACAGGATGGACTATCCTGACTATCAATTCCTCTGTACCTGCAAAGCATCCCGCAGGGTCTTCCGCGGGGAGCTGCCGGACCATAAGCTGCATACAGTCGCGGCGCGGTGCGGCTTCGACCTGAGGCAGCACCACAACGCCCTGGCCGATGCGGAAGCCTGTGCGGCGATAGCGATGAAGATACTGTGACCGAAGCGGCAGGTCCCGCCGCAGCAAGACCTTAGGAATGGCTATTCCGAAGGCGCGACATAGACGCTGTCCGCCCTGTCCGTATAAAGCACACCGTCCAGATGGTCAGTCTCGTGCTGGAAAATCACGGCGGTAAAACCGCTCACGGTATCGCTTACAGACTTGAATGTCAATGTGTCAGTATATGAAATGACTATCTGTGGATAACGCTTCACCGTACCGTAGTATCCCGGGATGGAGAGGCAACCCTCCCGGCCAGGCACAGGCTCGCCGGAAAAGGAATTTATGCTGATATTGGGATAGACCTCAACGGGCTCCCCTTCCTTGTCGAAGCGCTGCACTGCCACGACCCTTTTCTGTACACCGACCTGAGGGGCGGCGATCCCCACCCCGGCCTGCGTCGAATCGAGCATGGTGGACACCATCAGGCGCGACAGTCTGGAAAAATAGGGAGAGGACATATCTGCTCCGGAGAGTGCGGAGGATTTGCCGCGGAGCACCGCCAGGTCGGCGGAATCGCTGACTGTCAGCACTCTCATGAGCGAGTCCGCTGACCGTATCAGGGAGATTTCATGCTCTGTAAAAGTAATTGACGGGTCTGTCTTGCCGTCCTTTCTCCCTGTCAGTATAACCAGAAGGACAAAAACGGCGATTGCTGCCAGTGCCAGGAGCACAGACAGGAAATCAAGGCTGATTCTTTTCTTCATTGTTTGACTAAATAACGTCAGTTCGACGAATTTATGTTTAACAATATTATCCTAAAAATCAAATTTTATCATTTTTTGACCGGAATCCCTGTCATCCCGGGTGTCCTTTTTGTCATCCCGAGCATTTTTTTGTCATCCCGAGCGGAGCCGAGGGATCTGTTAATTCCTTCTACAGATTTCTCCACTCACTTTGTTCGGTCGAAATGACAAAAAAGTCCTGTCCGGTCGAAATGACAGGAAAGGTTCTGTTCGGTCGAAATGACAATTCATGTCTGTCCACCCCCAGTCACCTGGCGGTGACAGCCCCTTGTTAAAGGGCGCCACGAAGCCGGTCACTGCCCTTTGAACAGCGAGCGGCATAGCGCAGGGATGTCAGCCACACGGACAACTTCAATGCCTGAAGGCATATTATCGGAAGCTGCGAACGAGGAGACATATATCCTGTTGAAGCCGAGACGCTGGGCCTCGATCACGCGCCGGTCCATCTGTGACACGGGGCGTATCTCCCCGCTCAGCCCGACCTCCCCGGTAAAGCATATCCCGGAAGGTATCGCGAAATCGAAATTCGAAGACAGCACCGCACCCACCACCGCAAGGTCGCAGGCAGGGTCGTTCACCCGCAGGCCACCGGCCATGTTCAGGAATACATCCTTGGCCCCGAGCTTGAACCCGGCCCTTTTCTCCAGGACGGCGAGCAGCATGTTCAGCCTGCGGACATCGAAGCCGGTTGCCGAACGCTGCGGGGTGCCGTATGCGGCCGAGCTCACAAGGGCCTGCACCTCTATAAGGAACGGGCGCGTCCCGTCGAGCATGGCGCTCACCGCCACCCCGCTCAGACCCTCCTCATGCATCGGGATAAGCATCTCGGAAGGATTGCTCACCTCCCTCAGGCCTTTCCCTGTCATCTCGAACACCGCGAGCTCGGAAGTGGAGCCGAAACGGTTCTTTATGCTCCGCAGCAGCCTGTATGTCCCCCTGCTGTCACCTTCGAACTGCAGGACCACATCCACTATATGCTCCAGGATCTTCGGGCCGGCTATGCTGCCCTCCTTGGTGATATGGCCTATCAGAATCACAGGAATCCCGGTCTCCTTGGCAAAGCGCAGGAGCAGGGCGGCCGTCTCCTTGATCTGCGACACCGAGCCCGGTGACGAATCTATCGTCTGGGTATACATGGTCTGGACCGAGTCCACCACCATGAGGCCTGGGGAGACTTTCCTGGCCTCGGACAGGACATTCTCCATAAGGGTCTCGCTGTATACCAGGCAGTCGGAAGCGTCTCCCCCGAGCCTTGCGGCACGCAGCTTCACCTGCCGTGCGCTCTCCTCCCCCGTGACATACAGGGTCCGCAGACCTTTGCAGTGCAGGGGTATCTGCAGCGACAGTGTGGACTTCCCTATCCCCGGCTCCCCTCCTATGAGCACCAGGGACCCTTCCACGAGCCCTCCGCCAAGGATCCTGTCCATCTCGGCGTTGTTCAGCGAGATCCTCACCTCGGCAGTAGAGTCTATTTCGGCAAGGGACACCGGCTTCTGTCCGCTTCCGGGCACAGAAAAGGCCTGCTGGCGCCCCCCGGAAGGCTTCCCGGTCGCCACTTTTTCCTCCACCATCGTATTCCACTCCCCGCACGCCGGGCAGCGGCCCATCCATTTGGGACTCTCGTTCCCGCAGGAGGTGCAGAACCAAACCGTTTTCTGTTTTATTGTAGCCATAATATATTGTGATTCATTACAGTCCAGCCGCACTTGCTACATTCCGGGCACCGGTTTCCCATTGTCCTTGTCAAGTTCAAAGACCTCCATGTCATGGATCTCCCCGCCGTCAATGTGGAACCTGAGGGCCGTCCGCACGAGATGGAACCCGTAAATTCCGGCGGCTCCCGGATTCAGAACCATCATATCCCGCTTCCTGTCGGGCATCACCTTCAGGATATGGGAGTGCCCGCAGACAAACAGGTCCGGCCTGTGCTCGTCTATCAGGGCCCTGGCCCGGGGGTCATATCTACCGGGATACCCCCCGATATGGATCATCAGGACCTTCATCCCGCAACAGCCGAACAGCTGGTACATGGGATAGTCCATACGGATGTCATAGCCGTCTATATTGCCGTAGACACCCCTCAGAGGCTTGAATGAGGCGATTGCCTGAGCGGTCTCCAGAGAGCCGAAGTCCCCGGCATGCCAGATCTCGTCGACAGGCCTCAGGAAGTCCATGAACGGCCTGTCGAATGTCCCGTGCGTGTCAGATATCAGTCCTATGTACATGATATATTGGTTCTTCTAATTATACCTTTGGCTTTCGACAATTACTTTTCTGACTTACTTCAGAAGCTGTTTAAATTTTTCTCAAAAATTCTTTTATGGACCTTTCCGGTGTATATTTTCTGATTTTTTTCAATCAGATAGCTCTGCTATCCTTTTCAATAAATCAGAAAATCTCCCCTCGAAAATCTCTTATAAAATTTATATCGATAAAATTTTAAACAGCTTCTCAGTGACGCTCGCCGGATATATCATGTACCCGTCCACCCCCAGTCACTCCGTGACAGCCCCGGCGGGGCATGCGGCTCCGCTGCGCTCCGCCGGCACCTGCGCTGCTTCGGTTTCCTTCCGGAAACCTCGCTGACGCTCCGGTGCGGCCCTGAAGGGCCTTGTCAATATCAGCGTCTGCGGCGGGAGGAGCGGCCAGGTCTTCCGGAACGGTCGCGGTGCTTTTTCCTGGAGCCATAGTCCACGTCATCGGCAAACCCGTCCTGGGGCTCCTCCTGGGCAACTTCCACCACGACTTTGCGGCCGTTCCATGTCAGCCCGCGGAAAGCCTTGAGCACATTCTCGGTCTCCTTTTCCTCGACCTCGAAGAAAGAGAACTTCTTCATCAGGTCCACACGCCCGACATCCACGCGCCTGCGGGTGTTGTCATTGAGCATGGCCATCAGGCCGCGGAGGTTGAAATGGTCGATCTTGCCCAGGTTGATGTGCATCCTGGTGTAGCCTGCCTCGGCCTTGCGCGGACCTTTCTTCTCTTCACGGTCGCGGCCTTTCTTCGAATCGGACACGGTCTCTATCTCGTCCCTGTCGCGGTAGTACTCGAAGAAGCGGTTGAACTCGTGGGACACGACCCTCTTTATGAGGTCCTCCTTGTCGAGCCAGTCCAGCTTGCGGTAGATCTCAGGCATGAACTCGTTGATCTCCTCCTCATTTACCTTTACTTTCTCCAGGTCGTCTATCACCTTGAACAGCTGCTTCTTGCATATCTGCCATGCCGTAGGTATCTCCCCTTTCTCGAACTGCTTGCCTATGGCCTTCTCAATGGCCTTGACCTTGTTCTTCTCCTTGAGGTTGATGATGGCGATGGATGTCCCGGTCTTTCCCGCACGGCCGGTACGTCCGCTCCTGTGCGTGTAGCTCTCGGTATCGTCAGGAAGGCCATAGTTGATGATGTGCGTAAGGTCATCCACATCCAGCCCGCGCGCAGCCACGTCCGTCGCCACCAGGAGCTGGAGGTTCCTGATGCGGAACTTCTGCATCACCAGGTCCCTCTGCGCCTGGGAGAGGTCCCCGTGGAGAGAATCGGCATTGTATCCCTCCTGCATCAGCTTGTCGGCGATCTCCTGCGTCTCTATCTTGGTGCGGCAGAAGATGATGCCGTATATTTTCGGATTGTAGTCCACTATCCTCTTGAGAGTCTCGTATTTGTCCTTGGCGTGGACCATATAGACTATATGCTTGACATTGGCCGTCCCCTCGTTGCGCCGGCCGATGGTAATCTCCTTTGCGTCATGGAGATAGTTTTTCGCTATCTTCGCTATCTCGTCGCTCATCGTGGCGGAGAACAGAAGCGTGTTCCTCTCCTGCGGCACATCCGCCAGGATAGCGTTTATGTCCTCGGAGAACCCCATGTTCAGCATCTCGTCAGCCTCGTCCATCACCACGTTCGTGACAGTGGAGAGCGACACGGTCTTGCGCTTCATAAGGTCCAGCAGACGCCCCGGGGTCGCCACGATGATATGCACCCCCTTCTTCAGGGAACGTATCTGGCTCTCTATGGAAGACCCCCCGTACACCGGGAGCACCTTCAGCCCGTCCACATACTTGGAATAGTCATTAAGGTCCCCTGCAATCTGCAGGCAGAGCTCCCTGGTCGGGCACAGCACGAGTGACTGCGGATAATTATCCTCCACCACAGTCTTCTGTACCAGCGGAAGGCCGAATGCAGCCGTTTTCCCTGTACCTGTCTGGGCCAAAGCCACAATATCATGTCCATTTTCCAGCAGATAAGGGATCACCTCCTCCTGCACCGGCATGGGGTATGCGTACCCCATCTCTTCAATCGCACGGCGAATCTCCTCCGACACGCCGAGTTCTTCAAATGTCTTCATCTATATCATTGTTTTTCGGGCGCAAAGGTAGTGTTTTAATTGACAATACAATACGGTACAGTTTTTATTTTCCCGAAATTGTTCCGGCAGACAGTTCCCGGCGGCGGTGGGCGTGCAGGCCGGAGGGGTGTCCAAAAGTCCCTCCGGGACACGGCTGCGGAATATTTCCGGTAGGTGGTTCGGAAGTTTTTGATTATGTTTGCAGGGCCGGTCAACCCCACCGGCGGAAACACGATAGAGCGGGGTGCCGTCTGAAAGGTTAAAACAGTTTCTGGACTATGGAAATTTTCTACTCTGGCAATATAGGGGCGCAGGCATGCCGTCTGGGCGAGGACGAATCAGCCCACTGCATAAGGGTGCTGAGGCACCGCAACGGGGACGTCATCAGCGTTATCGACGGGGAAGGATGCATGTACGAATGCAGGATAATATCGGATTCCCCGAAGGCAGTGGAGGCGGAGATCATCTCACGCCATGAAGGATGGGGCGCCCATCCTTACCGGCTGCACATGGCCGTCGCCCCGACAAAGAATTCAGACAGGTTCGAATGGTTCGCGGAAAAGGCATGCGAAATAGGGGCAGACATGATCACCCCTGTGATAGGCATACATTCCGAGAGGAAGGTCTTCAAGACCGCAAGGACAGGGAAAATCCTCGTCTCAGCCGCCAAGCAGTCGCTAAAGGGGGCCGTGCCGAAAATAAATGAGCCTGTGTCCGTAAAAGATTTCATAATTGAGTACGGGGCGGTCCAGCAGAAGGACTGTACAGGGGAAGAGAGCGGCAGCCCGGCCCCCCTTCGCATGATTGCATACTGTTTCGAGGACGATGCGCACCCGAGGACATCCATAAAGGATGCAATAGAAAGATACAGCGGCAATGAATACATCATACTCATAGGCCCTGAAGGGGACTTTTCAAAGGAGGAAGCGGCCCTGGCCCTACAGTACGGCTTTATCCCCGTGCACCTCGGAGCCTCCCGCCTGAGGACCGAAACCGCCGCTGTCACTGCCGCCGAAGCCGTATATTTCCACTGGATGTAAAAACGGATAAATCAAGACTCATCTTCTCCATCAAATTTTTTCTTCCCTTCTTTATGCGGGTTATAATTAAGTGCAGTTTTAAGTGACATGTTAAACCGAGCAGATTCTGACCCTATTTTGGTGTTAACCTGTTCAGACGGGACATCCTCAATTGAATGTATTTCTAAAAATCTATTAAAATCCGATTTATATTCTCTGTCTTGAATAACCCTGAATTTTTCATATTCTGTTTCTGCAAATCGTTTAGCAATATCTGCTTTAACCTTTCCGGAATCTGTCAATACCGGATATTCATTAAAATTAAGGAACATTTCAAGGCGTTTTGCCCAATCTTGCATTGTAAAAGAACCTTTCCCCTTTTCTGCCATCCGCTCTGCATAATCAAGAAACATATTCACTAAACGGTTCAGACTCTTTATTTCAGTTTCCTGTAAATAATTTTTTGCTATTAAAATATCAGATTTATATATTTTGCCTCCAACTTTTTGCCGTTTCCAATTTGTTAATCCCATGAAAGGTTTTGTAGAATCTGCCCGTTCTTTTATTATCTCTGAAGCTGTATGTTGATGTATAGCATAGTGAAATTTATTCTGCATTTTCGCATAAAAATCTTGCGAAACCGGAGATTTGGGATCATAATCAATGCTGCAATCCCTAAAAATATCTGTAATTTTCTCATAAAACATTCTTTCTGATGCACGAATCTCCTGTATCCGTTCTATGAGTTCCTTGAAATGGTCTTTCCCAAAAAGACGATTTCCCTGTTTCAATCGTTCATCATCTAATGCAAAACCCTTTATCAGATATTCCTTTAGAATTTTAGTGGCCCATATTCTGAATTGTGTCGCTTGATAACTATTTACTCTATAGCCTACTGCGATTATTACATCAAGATTGTAGAAATTTGTTGGCTTGGTAGAAAATTCGGAAATACCGAATTTTCTCATTGTGTTTTCCTCAGACAATTCACCTTCCAGATAAATCTTGCGGATATGCTCATTAATCGTAGATGCTGATTTTCCGAACAATTCGGCAATTCCTTTCTGGTTGAGCCATATAGTTTCATTCTGTTCATCAATAAGCACCCGGACATTAACGCTGCCATCATCGGATGTATAAAACATGAAATTAGAATATTGGTCAATACTATTAGTCATAAATCAATTCCTTATAAGTTAAACGACATCCCATATTCCGTAACGGCATATTCGGGTTACACCTATTATCCTTACTCAACTGCAACAAGGCAACACCCCCTTTTATGGCGATAACGAGCCATATCGCCACAAAGCATTTCCGCAAAAGAAACCTTCATGTTGTCAAATATGGTACCGACCTTTACATTACTATATTTTTACCTTGTATTTATAGACAATAGAGGTCGGATCAAACGGACAGGGTTATTTACGTATTATCTTTATTGTGGAGTCAAGCCCTACCATGATGATGGAGGAAGACTGCCCGGTAGCCCCCTTTTCAAGGGACGGGTCTACAGTATAGTCTGCCGCATCCCTGATAGCCTGTGAGATTCCGGCAAAGTCACGCGGCGTAGGCTCCCCGGATATATTCGCCGATGTGGAGACTACGGGCCTGCCGAGACGGCGGACCATCTCGATGCAGAAATCCATCCTCGGGATACGGATGCCCACGGAGCCGTCCTCCGCGACCACGTTGTGCGCCAGGCGGTACCGGTCGGCGACAGGCACCTCCCCCTCTGCAGGGGCCGGGGCGGCTATGGCACCCTGATAGATGATGGTCATAGGCCTGTCATTCACTTCGACAAGCTGTTCAGCCATCTCCGGGATCTCCTTTACATAGCGTGCAATCATGTCCATATCACATGCCAGGAGCACAAGCGACTTGCTGTCCGAACGGTTCTTTATCCTGAAAATCCGTGCGACAGCTTCCGGGTCGGTGGCATCGCACCCCAGCCCCCATACCGTGTCCGTGGGATAAAGTATCACCCCGCCGGAGCGAAGGGTCTCCACTGCTTTTTTACATTCTTCCGTATACATCATACTATAACGTCAGTTCGACGAATTTATGTTTAACAATATTATCCTAAAAATCAATATTTTATCATTTATGACCGGAATCC
>CALVDL010000026.1 GCA_944326305.1 uncultured Bacteroidales bacterium | reverse complement strand
TGAAGGGCCCTCCTACAGAAATCCTGTCTAAACCCCAGTCACTTCGTGACAGCCCCTTGTTAAGGGGCGCCACCCCCTTCTTTCCCCCTCGCCGGGGGACCTGTCGCAGGCCACGGGTCTGCTCCTTAATAGGTAATTCGATGTAATTTAAACTTTGTTTACAATCACGCTGCGCCTCGGCATAGTCCGAACAGGTTCGTCCTCTGCTCTCGGCTTGCAGTTTATTTTAATGAATTAAATTCATCGAATTTACGTTGTTTTACTTTTTGCAGGCGAGGCCTGTCGTGCTTACGCGTTTTTCCAAAAGTTCCGTTATAGGCCCCGTAAAGCGGTCGATGTCACCGGCACCGAATGTCACGAGCACATCTACAGGCTCTTTTTCGAGGTATCCCATAAGTTCCTCCTTTTTCAGCAGTACTTTGCCGGGGGCGTCCGTCCTGTTGAAGATTATCTCCGAGGTGATGCCGGGGATCGGTTCCTCCCTTGCAGGGTATATGTCCAGGAGGATCAGCTTGTCCACACCGCCGAGCGCCTTGGCGAACCCGTCGGCGAAATCCCTTGTCCTTGTATAGAGGTGCGGCTGGAATATGGCCGTGAGCCTGCGTCCGGGGAACATCTCCCTTATCGAGCTGATGGCGGTAGCTATCTCTGCGGGATGGTGGGCGTAGTCATCTATGTATGAGCATGATGCTGTGTTCAGATGGATGTCGAAGCGCCTTTTTACCCCCTGGAATGAAGCCAGCGCCTCTTTTATCTTTTCAGGCGTGATGCCGTAGGTAAGGGCGATGGCTGAGGCGGCGACGGCGTTTTCCACATTCACCCAGCCTGGTATGCCGGCCCTGCACCCTTCCGTCTTCCCGTAAGGGCTCACCAGTGTGAACGTGAAGTACCCGCAGCTGTCAGGAACAAGGTCCGATGCATGGAAATCAGCCCGGGGATCGTCATATGAATATGTAAGGACTCTGGCCCCTGTGTCTTTCCGGGATATGTCTGTGCCGAGCTTGGCGATGACCGTGCCGCTTACCTGTGAGGCGAATTCCCTGAATGCTGCCCTGACATGCTCTATGTCGGAGTATATGTCGAGATGGTCGGCGTCCATGGCCGTTATCACGGCGATTTCAGGATGCAGCTGCAGGAAGGACCTGTCGAATTCGTCCGCCTCGGCTACTATCACGTTGTTGTCCCCGATGAGGAGGTTTGTCCCGTAATTCTTTGATATGCCCCCCAGGAAGGCGGAGCACCCTTCACCGCAGGAGCGGAATATGTGGGCAAGAAGTGTGCTCGTAGTGGTCTTGCCGTGCGTACCTGCCACCGCCAGGCACCTCTGGCCTGCGGAGATTTCCCCGAGGATGCGCGAGCGCTTGACCACCTTGTAGCCGTGTTCCCTCACATACGCCAGTTCCCCCATGTCATGGGGTATGGCAGGAGTGTATACGACCATTGTGCTTCCGGGGTCCTTCGGGATGAAGTCCGTATTGTCCTCATAGTGGACGGCTATCCCTTCGCTTTCGAGCTGGCGGGTCAGTTCGGACGGTGTGCGGTCATAGCCTGACACCCTGTACCCTTTTGCAAGGCAGTATCTTGCTATTGCGCTCATCCCGATGCCGCCTATTCCTATGAAATATATGTCTCTGTATTTGTCCATGTCATTATAGTTCCTGTTTTGCCTGTCCTCCCGTCCCTCCGGGCATTGTGCCGTCATTTCAGTAGGGAGTATATTTCCTTTACAATGTCTCCCGCAGCATCCGG
Source organism: uncultured Bacteroidales bacterium (assembly GCA_944326305.1). GTDB lineage: Bacteria > Bacteroidota > Bacteroidia > Bacteroidales > UBA932 > Cryptobacteroides. The sequence goes on along the minus strand of CALVDL010000026.1, from coordinate 39,765 downwards.
CCGTGCAAAGGTAGCGATATTCTTTTCAAGTGCCTCTCTTTTTGCAGTGTCGTCCAGGAGTTCGCATGCTGTCCCCATGAGCTTTTCCGGTGCCTCGGCGTCGGTGACCATCATTGCGGCGTCCTTCCTGACGAGGGCCATGGCATTGTGCGTCTGGTGGTCTTCAGCCACGTTGGGCGACGGGACGAAGATCACGGCTTTACGGGCTGCGGCGAGTTCGGATACGGAGCTCGCTCCTGAACGTGAGACCACAATGTCCGCCGCTGCGTAGGCCAGATCCATCCTTTTTATGAAATCCGAATGGCGGATATGTCCGAGTACCTGTCCTCCGAGCCCCTTGGCTTTAGCCTCCTCCATGAAGGTGTCTATGGCCGGCCTGTAGTATTTCCCGCACTGCCAGAGAATTTCGACGTTTTCGCCTCCCGGGCAGCCGGATTCTATCCAGCGGCGCACCGAGCTGTTGAGGGTGCCGCTTCCCAGGCTCCCGCCCACGATGAGGATGTGCTTCTTCTGCGGGTCGAGACCGTAGAATTCCATCGCCTCCGCTTTCATCTGCGGTGTCGCCGGTACTATGTCCTTCCGGATGGGGTTCCCTGTCTTGACTATCCTGTCTGCAGGGAAGAACTTCTCCATGCCGTCGTAGGCAACGCATATCCGGCCGGCTTTCTTCCCGAGAATCTTGTTGGTGAGCCCGGCATATCCGTTCTGCTCCTGTATCAGGGTAGGTATGCCTTTCCTGCAGGCGCTCCACAGAAGCGGGGCGCTGGCATAGCCGCCGACACCGACCGCTATGTCAGGCCTGAACCCGTCTATGATCCTGCCCGCCATGCGGACGCTCTTGATTACTTTGAACGGAAGGGCGAGGTTCGACAGCGTGAGCCTGCGCTGCAGCCCTGCCACCGGCAGCCCGACAATCCTGTATCCTGCCGCAGGGACCTTTTCCATCTCCATCCTGCCCTCCGCCCCGACGAACAGTATTTCGTTTTCGGGGTTGGCCTCCATCAGCTTCCCTGCGATGGCTATAGCCGGGAATATGTGTCCTCCGGTTCCTCCTCCGGATATTATGGCTTTTATCTTTTTCATTGTCAATATGTATTTTGCTCCTGTCCTGCCTCGAAGGCATCGAGTTCAGACAGGGTAGCGGCTACGTTCTCATCCTGTATCCCCATCCCTTCGACCAGGGGTTCGGATTCCTCCTCCTCCTTCCGGATTTTGGCTTTTGCCATCTTGCTGATTGACAGCAGGACGCCGAAGGCTATGCTGAATGCGAAGAAGGAGCTTTTCCCGTGGCTGATCATCGGCAGGGTCTGCCCGGTCAGGGGCCCCATGTCGGCATTGATGAACATGTGCATGAGTGCCTGCCCGCTTATCAGTACCGCAAGCCCGGCCACAGCCGTCTTGGCGAAATCGTTGTCACAGGCGCGGACTATCAGCGATGCCCTTGCCAGCAGGCTGACATACAGCATGATGACCACTATGCCGCCGACGAGTCCGTACTCTTCTATTATGAAACTGAACATGTAATCGCTGAACATCAGTGGTACGGTATATTTCTGTGTGCTGTTCCCCGGACCTTTGCCCAGCAGCCCGCCTTCATGGATGGCGATTTTAGCGCTGGCCGGCTGCTTGATTGCGTCCAGTGCCTCCTGAAACTCTATCGTGCCCGGCCTCAGGTTCTTGATGTCCTCGTGCTTCTCTCCCATTGTCATTCTGCTGAGCGCAGTGGCGAACCGTCCGAACGCCTTGCCTCCCGATATGAAATATATTCCCGCGCACAGCCCTGCCGCAACTATGCAGAGCATGGCCGGGGCAAGGATCTCCTTGAACTTTATCCCTCCGATGAGTATCGTTATGAACATTATCCCTCCGATGAATACCGTGCTGGAGAAACTCCCGAACAGTATCCCGACGCAGACTATGAGGATCGGGGCGAATATGTAGGTGAACCTTTTCCATCCCGGCCTTGCCAGGAAGGACAGGCTTTTGAACCTTGAGGCGAGCCAGCCGGCCATCTTGAAGGAGTCGTTCTTGTAGGCGTGTACGGCCCATGCGAGGTACATTATCATCGCCACCTTGGTCACTTCATAGGCATGTACCTGGACCGGACCGAGCCGTATGGCCCTGACGGCACCGTTCACCTCCACTCCGAGCGGGGTGTGGAGCAGGACAAGGAGCAGGACCGAGACGATGAAGCCGAACTGGGACAGGACCCTGAACACCCATATTTTCGGTATCATGTAGCAGACCGCTATGATGACTATGCCACCAAGTACGGTCAGCATCTGTTCCTTGAATATGTCAAGGCGGCTGGTCTGGGAGTCGGCGAGCAGCGATGTGGACGAGAATATGGCTACGATGGAGAACATGATGAGCATGGTGATAATGATGAGTATCACCTTGTCGCCCTGGATGTTGTCCACGAAGTTCCAGAACCAGGACCTTTTTTCCTGTGCCTTGTCTTCTGCCATGTGCCTTTCCCCTTTACAGATTCCTTACGGCCTCTTTGAACTGCCTGCCCCTGTCTTCGTAGTTCTTGAAAAGGTCGAAGCTTGCGCAGCACGGGGACAGCAGCACCACATCACCCGGTTCGGCAAATCCGCTCGCCTTCTTCACTGCCTCCTCGGCGGAGCCTGCGTCTTCGATTACAGGGACGCATCCCTTGAAGGATTCGTGGAACTTCCTGTTGTCGACCCCCATGCATACCATGGCTTTTACCTTTTCTTTCGCAAGGGGGATGAGCGGGGCGTAGTCGTTGCCCTTGTCCGTCCCTCCTACTATCCATACGACAGGCCTTTTCTGGCATTCGAGAGCGTACCATGCGGCGTCCACGTTTGTGGCCTTGGAGTCATTTATGTAGAGGACACCCTTGACGCTCAGCACATTCTCGAGACGGTGCTCTACCGCCTGGAATGATGACAGGCTTTTGCGGATTATCTCGTTGTCGATGTCCATGACTTTTGCAGCGATGGCAGCGGCCATGGAGTTGTAGACATTGTGCTTCCCTCCCAGGGCGAGCTCCTGGAGGTAGATGTCGCATTCGCTTTCGCGGTATTTTACCACCATCCTCTCGTCCCTGATGAATGCGCCCTGCTTTTCCTCATGTTTCTGTGAGAACGGAAGCATCTGCGCCTTAAGGACTATCTGGCTGAGGTGGTTGATGGTTATCTGGTCGTCGGAGCAGAAGATGAAGCAGTCGTCCTTGTCCATGTTGCGCGTGATACGGAACTTGGCCCTGACATAATTCTCCATGTCGTGGTCGTACCTGTCGAGGTGGTCCGGGGTGATGTTTGTGATTATGGCTATGTCGGCCTTGAAGTCATACATGTTGTCAAGCTGGAAACTGCTGATCTCCAGTACATAGATGTCATGATGGGATGTGGCGACCTGGTATGCGTAGCTTTTCCCTATGTTCCCTCCGAGCCCGACATCCAGACCGGCCTGCTGCAGGAGGTAGTATATGAGGGATGTGGTGGTGGTCTTCCCGTTGCTGCCCGTTATGCATATCTTGCGCGCGGTGTCGTATCTCCCGGCGAACTCTATTTCTGAAATGATATGTATACCTTTCCCGGTGATTTCCTGTACCATAGGTGCTGAGAACGGGATGCCGGGGCTCTTTATCACCTCGTCAGCGTTGAGGATGAGCTCCGGTGTGTGGCGGCCCTGTTCGAAAGGTATCTCCCATGTGCGCAGCATCTCAATGTAGCTGTCGCCGATTTTCCCCTTGTCAGAGAGGAATACGTCGAACCCTTTGACTTTAGCGAGGATGGCGGCTCCCACCCCGCTTTCTCCTCCACCGAGGACTACGATACGCTTTGCTGCATTTTCCATTGTATGTGTTTTTTAATTGTATTCAACAATAAATTTTTTTTGTCAGATTTCTCGGCTCCGGCCGTTGGCCTCCGCTCGAAATGACATCTGTTGTGCTTGAGGTATTGGCCTCCGCCCGGAATGACATCTGTTTTTGGTCGAGGTATTCGCCTCTTTCCGGAATGGCAGGGGCTTACCTGATTTTCAGCAGGGCTATTGTGAGCACTGCCAGGATTATCCCGATGATCCAGAACCTTGTCACTATCTTGGCCTCGGGCAGGGCCTTTGCCGGTGAGGTGATGACTGCCGGTATGCCCTCCTTCTGGAAATGGTGGTGCAGGGGAGTCATCTTGAATACCCTGCGTCCCGCGCCGTATTTCCGCTTGGTGTATTTGAAATAGAACCGCTGGATTATCACAGAGAGGCTCTCCACGAAGAATACCCCGCACAGGATAGGCAGCAGCAGCTCTTTCCTTATCAGTATGGCGCATACCCCGATGATGCCCCCGATGGCAAGGCTGCCGGTGTCTCCCATGAACACCTGGGCAGGATACGCGTTGTACCACAGGAAGCCGACCAGGGCCCCGACGAACGCGGCCATGAACACGGCTATCTCGCCTGTTCCCGGGATATACATTATGTTGAGGTAGTCGGCGTTTATCACGTTGCCCGAGAGCCATGCGAATATGCCGAGCACCACTCCCACTATCGCCGAAGTGCCGGTTGCGAGGCCGTCCATGCCGTCAGTGAGGTTGGTCCCGTTGGAGCAGGCGGTTATCACGAGCACTATCATCAGTACGTATATGCCCCATTTGCAGTACCATCCCCATTTGCCTTTGAACGGGGAGAGCCACTTGTAGTCGAACTCGTGGTTCTTTACGAAAGGTATCGTGGTCTTGGTGCTTTTCACCACGTCATGCCCTTTCTGCATAGGGGACTGCTTTGCTCCTGGGTACTCTAATTTTGCACTGTTGTCCCCCTCTGCGCGGGCATTGCCGGAGGAGACGACGACACCGGACGGTTCCTTTCCCGCAGGGATCTCCTCCCTGATGACTATGTGTTCGTTGAAGCAGACGGTCACGCCTATCACCAGGCCCATGACTACCTGCCCGATGAGCTTGCCCTTCTCACTCATCCCTTCCTTGTTGTGGCGGAACACCTTGATGAAGTCATCCGCGAAGCCAAGTATCCCGAACCATACCGTGCTTATTATGAGCAGTATGGTGTAGACGTTCGTGAGGTCGCAGAAAAGCAGTGCCGCGATGAGGATTGCAAGGAGAATGATGATTCCCCCCATCGTCGGTGTTCCCTTCTTCTGCATCTGCCCTTCGAGGCCCAGGTCCCGTATCTCTTCCCCGATCTGCTTTTTCTGCAGCCAGCGGATGATCCTCTTTCCGATGAACACGGCGATGAGCAGCGAGGTCACACTGGCGAATATCGCCCTGAAGGAGAGGTACTGCATGAGTCCCGCTCCAGGTATGTTGAAATCCTTTAGGTAATCGAACAGATGGTATAGCATGTCGTTCTTTTTTCCATATCCTCCGGATGCGCCCGGAGGAACAATTTATTGCATATCCTTGAAAATATCCGTAACTATCTCCCTCTCATCGAAATGGTGCTTCTCTGTCCCGATGATCTGGTATGTTTCATGCCCCTTTCCCGCAAGCAGTACTGTCGCTCCGGGGCCTGACAGCATGATGGCTGTCCTTATCGCCTCCTTCCTGTCACTTATGAAAAGGGACTTTGCCCTGCCTTTCGCGTCCATGCCCGCCTTTATGTCCTCCATTATGTCCTCGGTGCGCTCGGTGCGGCTGTTGTCGGATGTCACGATGATCCTGTCTGCGAGCCTCTGGGCCACCTGCGCCATTTCCGGCCGCTTGGTCCTGTCCCTGTCCCCTCCGCATCCGAAAAGGCATATCAGCTCCCTGTCCGGGGCTATGTCACGCAGTGTCGTGAGCACATTCTCCAGAGCGTCCGGGGTATGGGCGTAGTCTATTACCACTGTCCTGTCCTGCGGCCCGCGCATGGTCTCCAGCCTTCCCGGGGCTGGCTCCAATCTGCTGACTGCCACCAGCACCTCCTCCGGGGAAGCCCCGAGGGTGACGGCGGTGGTGTAGATAGCGAGGATGTTGTATGCGTTGTGCCTGCCGGTAAGCCGGGTCCAGCTTTCCGTACCGTCTATCCTGAGAAGCATTCCGTCGAAGCCTTCCTCGATGACCCTGCATGTATGGTCGGCAATGCTCCTGCATGAATATGTGATGACCTTCGCCGCCGTGTTCTGCACCATCACCATCCCGTTCCTGTCATCGGTATTGGTTATCGCGTACGCATCGGAAGGGAGCATGTCGAAGAACATCTTCTTGCAGCGTAGGTATTCCGCGAAAGTCTTGTGGTAGTCCAGGTGGTCGTGGGTGAGGTTGGAGAAGATGCCGGCCTTGAACCTGAGCCCCGTGACCCTCTCCTGCTGCATCCCTATGGAGCTGACCTCCATGAAACAGTATTCGCATCCCTCGTCCACCATCCGGGCGAGGAGGGAGTTGACGGTGATCGGGTCTGCGGTGGTGTTGATTGCCTCGAACCTTTTGCTGCCCACATAGTTGGCTATGGTGGACAGAAGTCCGCAGTGGTATCCCATGTCTGTGAACAGCCTGTAGAGCAGGGTGACTGTAGTGGTCTTGCCGTTCGTCCCGGTGATGCCTACCAGGGTGAGCTGTCCGGACGGCCTCCCGTAGAAATTGGATGCCATTACGGCAAGGGCATGCCTTGACGATCCGGCCTTTATGAATACAATGCCGTGCTCTTCCGACACCTGCTCCAGCCCGGTCCGTTCCACGCCGTTCCCGAATATGCCTTCCACCTCTTTTTCAAGCATCGCCTCATCTTCATAGACAATGGCGGAGGCGCCTGCTGCAAGCGCCTTCCCGATGAATGAGTGCCCGTCTCCGGCGAACCCTTTCACCGCAATGAACAATGAACCCTCCGAGGCCTTCCTGGAGTCGCTGCATATCGAGGTGACCACTGTGCCTCTGTCACCGGTGACGGTGACAGGGCCGCAGTCCTGTATTATTTCGTCTATTGTCATATCATGTCTCATTTCAGTGTCAATGTTACTGTCCCGCCTTTCTTCATTGCTGTTCCGGGGGCGGGTGACTGGCCTGTCACGTGTCCGCTCCCGCTGTAGACACATCTGTATCCGCAGTTCTCCACGGAATACAGGGCGTCTTTAAGCCCGAGGCCTTTCAGGTCGGGCACTTCGCTCAACTTGTCCAGCCCGGTCTCCACATCCTGCCGCTCCATTTCATGTACGTGGCCGGAGGGCCTTATCTCCTCTCCCCATCTTGGGTCGAGGTTGTATACGTTGTCTACTATCTTCCTGAGCACAGGGGCAGCGTATGCCGCACCGTAGAAATTCGCCCTGGAGAGTCCGGAGTAGACCACTACTATTGCAGTATACTGCGGATTGTCCGCCGGAAAGAAGCCCACGAAAGTGGCCTGGTGTTTCTTCCTGCCCTGGTCGTCCTGGTAGCCGACGACCTTTTTCCCGTTCCGTTCGAACTCGAAGGTTATCCTTGCCGTCCCTGTCTTGCCCGCCACCGCGCATGCGGCATTGCGGAAAGCGTACCTGCCGGTGCCTTCTGTGACTACCTTTTTGAGAGCCCTGGTAAGCGTGTCCGCAGTGGCCTTCGAGCATATTGACCCGTTCATGACAGCCGGACCGAGCCTTTTCACCGTTTTTCCGTCCTTCTCGACGGATTCCACCAGATAGGGCCTCATGAGCTTGCCGTTGTTGGCTATGCCGTTGTAGAAGGTGAGTATGTGCAGGGGGGTCTCGCTTATGCTGTAGCCGACAGCCACAGACTCCAGTGTAGTGCCGCTCCATATCTTCGTATCCGTCCCCGGGGCAGGGATGTCCGGGGTGGCGAGCCCGGATATGTCGAAATCGAACTTCTCGTTCAGCTTGTATTCGTAGAGCTTGTCGATGAAATGCTTCGGCCTGTCCCCGTAGTTTTCCCTGACCAGATACCTGAAGACATTGTTGGAGGATATCTTCAGGGCGTCGGAGATGCTTATCTCATTGCCTTTCCATTCTTTCAGGTACGGGTCGTCAGGAATCCTTTCGTCCTTGTACGGCCATTTGCCGCGGAATGTCGGGACCTTGTCCTCCAGTTTTACCTTGCCTTCCTCTATGAGTGTCATGAGGGATGCCAGCTTGAATACCGAGCCCGGTTCCCCGGCGGTACCGATGGCGTAGTTGTATATCTCCCGGAGGTTGCCGTCCTCGTCACGCTTGAGGTTGGCCATCGCCCTGATAGCCCCGGTGTGCACGTCCATCACGATGGCGCATCCTCCTTCAACGCCTTCCTCGTCCTGAATCCTTTCCCTGAGCGCCTTGTCAGCTATGTCCTGGATGTCTACGTCTATGGTGGTCCTGATGTCGAGCCCGTCAGTCACCTTTACGATGGTGCTGTCATAGTCTGCTATCCAGCCGTGGTTGTCGGTGCGCCGGAGCCACTGGATGCCCTCCTGTCCGTGGAGAAGGTAGTTGTATTTGCCTTCCAGGCCAATGAGGTTGTTGCCTGAAGTGACACTGTTGTCCTTGACATAGCCGATGACACGCCTTGCCAGGGAACCGTACGGGTACTGGCGGGTGTCGATCTTCTCGATGATTATGCCTCCCTTGAAGCCGCCTTCCTCGAACAGCGGCAGGGCCTTCACCTTCTGGAGTGTCCCGTGGTCAATCTGGTACCCTATCTTTACATACATCCTCCCGTCGCGGCGGCCGCGGCTGATCAGCCTGTAGTATTCGTCTGCCGTCCTGTCCCCGTAGAGGCCCGCGAGGCCGGATGACAGCTTGCGTGCCTTGGAGAGCCATTCTTCTTCCCTGATTTCTCCTTTCCTGCCTTCGGAGGCGAATTTCTTTTTCTGGACCGTGCAGTCCATATAGATCTGGTACATAGGTGTGGATGAGGCCAGGAGCCTGCCGTCCATCGCCATTATCGAGCCCCTTACGGGGTCGGTGACTTCTTTCCTCACAGGGGATGTGAGATATTTTTCAAGATCAGGGTCCGGCTTGTATATCCACTGTATGTATGCTATCCTCAGGACAAGGACCACTGCGAGGCACAGTGCGACAAAGTGCAGCACGGAGAGAATCACCCCCGTCCTGTCACGCCTGCGTTTTTCCTCTTTCCCCATGTCCTGTGCCATAAGCCTGTCCGGTATTCCTTATTATATTGTTATGATAATGACCTATTCTATTCTGTATGCCGGTCTTTCCGGGACCGTAAGGGATGAGCCGTTCTTTTCAAGCAGGTCCTCCACGGTGCTCAGCCTGTCGAGGCTCACGAGTTCGCATGTCTTCTGCGCATGGTATATCTTCAGTTCCTCGAGCCTTGCCTTGTTCTTCTCCTCGTTGAGCATGGTCTGCTCGATTTTCAGTGTCATCCAGATGTTGAGGGTGCAGAGCACGAAGAAATATATGATATGCAGGAACCACCTGTCGAACCGCAGCCTCAGCAGGAATTCCCCCCTGAGCGTGGCCTTGAAGCTGTTCCGTGTGAACTCCCATATTTTCCCCCATTGGACTCTCATATCTTTTCTGCTATGCGGAGTTTTGCGCTGCGGGCGCGTGTGTTTGCCGCTATCTCGCTTTCTGCTGGAATGACAGGCTTCCTGTTTACGGCCTTCAGCGGGGCGGATATGTTCCCGTACAGGTCCTTCTCCGCCTTCCCTTCTATATTCCCGCACTTTATGAAGTTCTTGACCATGCGGTCCTCAAGCGAGTGGTATGTGATGACCACCAGCCTTCCTCCGCTCTTGAGTGAACGGACTGAGCCTTCAAGGAATTTCTCGAGTGAACGCATCTCCTGGTTGACCTCTATCCTCAGGGCCTGGTATACTTTGGCCAGGTGCTTGTGCGCGGCGAATTTCGGGAGCATGCTCTCTATTGCCGCATCGAGCTGGCCGGTAGTACATATAGGGGAGCGGTCCCTTGCTGCGCATATCAGCCTCGCCATCTTCCTGCTCCTGTCCACTTCACCGTACAGCCGCAGTATCCTCTCTATGTCATCTTCGCTCCTGGAGTTCAGGATGTCAGCCGCTGTGATCCCGGACTTCTTGTTCATCCTCATGTCCAGCGGGGCGTCATACCTGAACGAAAATCCCCTTTCCGCCGTGTCGAACTGGTGCGATGATACGCCCAGGTCAGCCAGAATGCCGTCGATTCCGCCGGTGTAGCCCTCGTGCAGGATGAAATTGTGGATGAAGCGGAAGTTGTTGTGTATGAGTTTCAGACGCGGGTCGTCCGGTCTGTTGCCCAGGGCGTCCGCGTCCCTGTCGAATGCCAGCACCCTCCCTTCGGGTGACAGCCTGGAAAGTATTTCGGATGTGTGCCCGCCCCCGCCGAAGGTAGCGTCGGCATAGACCCCGGAGACATTTCCGATGAGGGCGCTGACGCTCTCATCTAGCAATACTGGTATATGGTATTCTGACATGCACGGCCCTCCCTATTTTATGTCAGGCAATATGTCGCTGGTGAGGGCGAGGAATTCTTCTCCGGAGATGGATGAGGCTTCATATTTTTCTTTTGCCCAGACCTCGATCTTGTGGTCGCTCCCGCAGAACACCACTTCCTTGCTCACACCTATGGATTCGAGGAGCTTCTTCGGGATTGACAGACGTCCGAGCTTGGCGTCAGGCTCGACGACGGCACGGTTGCGCATGTATTCTCTCCAGAAGGCAGCGTGCTTGCGGTTGAAGAAGTTGAGCTTGGCCTTCACCTCTTCCGACTGCCTCTCCCATTCCTGGTATGTGTACATTTCGAGACAGTCCTCGTAGATGTCTTTCTTGACGACGAATCTCATGTCACCGTCGGGCTGCATGAGGGACTTGAATGCCGCAGGGAAGATGATTCTCCCCTTGTCATCCATTTTGCCGCTGTATTCGCCTATGAATTTGACCATTTGAAAGATTAGCTACTCGCGGCAAAAATAGGAATAATTTTCCATTTTCTTCCACTATTTTCCAAAAATTTCCACAGTATGGAAGATGATGCCGTCCGGACCGGAGGACAGGCCCCAAATTTTTCCGGAATTCTCCCGTGCGGATTGTACGATTTATTTTGAAAAATCCGGACGGCTTTTCAAAATATAGTTAAATTTGCCTCCCGATAGCCGGACCCGGACACGAAGAGACCGGAACTCGGACTGACACTGATTTTAAATCCTGATATTTATGCACATAGCAATAGCCGGAAACATAGGCAGCGGCAAGACTACCCTTACAAAGATGCTGGCTGCCCATTATAAATGGACCCCGAGGTTCGAGTCTGTGGACTATAACCCGTATCTCGCCGATTTTTATGAAGATATGGAAAGGTGGTCATTCAATCTCCAGATTTATTTCCTCAACAAGAGGTTCAAGGATGTGGTGGATATAGCCAAGAGCGGCGAGGTGATCATACAGGACAGGACCATTTACGAGGATGCCCGTATCTTTGCCCCGAACCTGCATGCCATGGGGCTCATGAGCACCCGCGATTTCGAAAACTATTCCGACCTTTTCGACCTTATGATGTCCCTGGTCAACCCGCCGGACCTCCTCATATACCTCCGGTCGTCCGTGCCGAACCTTATCTCACAGATCCAGAAAAGGGGGAGGGAATACGAAAAAAGCATCAGGATAGACTATATTACAGGGCTCAACGAACGTTACGAGAACTGGATAGCCTCATACAGGCACCGCCTCCTGATAGTGGACGTGGATACCGTAAAGTTCGAGAACCGTCCTGAGGACTTCGAGCAGATCACGGACAAGATAGACGCCGAGCTCTACGGGCTTTTTTCGCCTGGCCGGGCATAGCGCACTGAATATTTTTTAACCGCATAATTATACTGAATCATGCCGACACAAAGACTGACAATTATCCAGTTCGTGGATAAGTACGTGGAGAAGTATTCCTCCAATGTGTTCCTGTGGGAGAAAAGGGGGAAGGAATGGACGCAGACCACATTTGCCGCCACAAGGGAGGAGGGCTGCAGGATAGGGGCCGGGCTGATGGCCCTCGGGCTCCAGAAGGGGGAGAAGGTCTCCCTGCTTTCGGAGGGGAGGAACCTCTGGATCACCGGCGAGCTCGGAATCCTCTATGCCGGGGCTGTGAATGTCCCGCTGTCCGTAAAACTCGAGGAGAGCAATGATCTGGTTTTCAGGATAAAGCATTCCGACTCCAAATATGTTATGGTATCTGCCCAGCAGCTTCCGAAGATAAGGAAGATCCTTCCGGAACTGCCGCTTGTGGAAAAGGTGATTGTCCTTGATGACCTTCCGGAATACGGGGAGAAGGAGATCCCTGTATCGGAGATAATGGATATGGGGGACACGTTCCTCCGGGAGCATGGCGAGATGTTCCGCCAGAGGTACGGGTCTGTCGGCCCTGATGACTATGCGACCATCAGCTATACTTCCGGCACGACAGCTGACCCTAAAGGCATCCTTCTGACACACAGGAACTATACGGCCAATGTCGAGCAGGCCCAGTCTGTCATCGGAGTCACCCCGCAGGACAGGATGCTCATCATACTGCCGCTGGACCACTGTTTCGCCCATGTCGCGGGTTTCTATACAATGATGTCATACGGGGCGTCCATAGGGACTGTCCCTGCCGGCAGGACCCCGATGGAGGCACTGAGGAACATCCCTATGAGCATACAGGAGCTCAAGCCTACCGTGATGCTGAGCGTGCCTGCCCTCGCAAAGAACTTCAAGAAGAACATCGAGGCCGGGGTCAGGGCCAAGGGGCCGAAGGTGGAGAAACTCTACCATACGGCTCTTAAGATGGCGATAGAGTACAACAAGGAGGGATACAACAAAGGCGGATTCTCCCAGCTCTGGAAAAAGCCTGTACTTGCATTGTTCGACAGACTGATATTCAAGAGTGTACGCCAGGCCCTCGGCGGGCAGATGAGATTCTTTGTCGGCGGCGGGGCCCTGCTGGACATAGACCTGCAGAGGTACTATTACGCCATCGGCATCCCGATGTACCAGGGCTACGGCCTTTCCGAGGCCACCCCTATCATTTCCGCCAATGCGCCGGCGAGGCACATCCTCGGATCCTCCGGCTGCGTCGTGAAGCCGATGGACATAAAAATCTGCGATGCCGACGGTAAGGAGCTGCCGTACGGGGAGAAGGGCGAGATCGTGATCAGGGGCGAGAACGTGATGGCAGGTTACTGGAAGAATCCGAAAGCCACTGCAGAGACCGTTGTCGACGGATGGCTCCATACAGGTGACATGGGATATATGCGCGACAAGGATTTCCTCTATGTCGTGGGGCGCTTCAAGTCGCTGCTCATCAGCGCCGACGGGGAAAAATACAGCCCGGAGGGCATTGAGGAGTCTCTGGTGGAAAATTCGAAATATATAGACCAGGTGGTGCTGCACAACAGCCAGGACCCTTATACCATAGCGCTTCTGGTACCTAACAAGGACGCCCTGAAGGCTTATGTGAAGGAGACCGCTCCGGAGCTGGCTCCTGATTCTGAGGAGGCAAAGAAGCTGATGCTCGGAAAAATCCAGAATGAGGTGGATTCATACCGCAAGGGCGGGAAGAATTACGGGGCCTTCCCGGAGAGGTGGCTTCCTGCCGCGGTCTGCGTACTTCCAGAGCCGTTCACCGAACAGAACCACATGGTGAACAGCACCATGAAAATTGTGCGGGGGAAGGTGGAGCAGGCTTATCAGGAGCGTATGGCGTACGCCTACACCCCTGAAGGGAAGAACATTGTCAACAGGATGAATATGGAATCATTGTAGTTTCCGGAAAAACAGTTTAAACAGGAATTCATATGAAAAAGTTCATTGTTATCGCCATTGCCGTGTGCATGGCACTTGACCTTTCGGCGTGGGGCCGCCTCGGGCATGACGCCATAGCCTATATCGCTGAATGCAACCTTACTCCTAAGGCGAAGAAGATCATATCGGACTATCTGGACGGCAGGTCCATAGTTTATTATTCGTCATGGATGGATGACGTGAGGACTACGCCTCAGTACGGTTTCACCACTTCGTGGCATGTCGCCTATGTGGATGAGGCTGGGGAGCCTTATATGGGCAGGAACTTCAAGGAAGGCGAATACAAGGGGGATGCCCTTCTGGAGCTGACCCGCCTTGTAGACAAGCTCCGGAACTACAAGGAGCTGGATGATTCTACCGTGGTGGCGGGGATAAAGATGATTGTCCACCTGACAGGGGACATGCACTGTCCGGGACATGTGAAGTACCCCGGGGTCAAGGGCTTTTCCGTCAAGTTCGGGGGAAGCAATGTAAGCTATCATTCAGTGTGGGACGACGGTTTCATAGGAAGTATCCACAAGTGGAGCTACATAGAGTACAACCACCAGCTCGGCAACCTGGACAGGAAGCAGGTGGCCAAGATTACCGCCGGGACCCCTGTCGACTGGGAGCGCCAGAACGCCGCTGACTGCCGTGTAATCTATGAATGGGCGTCCCCTGGAGCCGAGCTCGGCTCCGAGTTCCGCCTCGCGGCATGGCCGCTTGCGGATTCGCAGATACAGAAGGCCGGCTACAGGCTCGCGAAGCTGCTGAACGGGATATTCAGGTAGCCGGACCCCCATGCCGCATAATCCGCATACCTCGCTCGGGCAGCCTTTTGTCATAAGGCGGCTGGATACGGCCGGTTACAGGCTCAACCCGCAGATACCCTCCACCGTGGCGCAGTCGGACTGCTTCCTGTACCTGCGCGCAGGGGAGGTCCTTACTGATGTGGGTGCGGAGCCTTTCCTTGTCGGGGAGGGCCAGTTCCTGTATATCCCCTCGGGGCTTGCGTTTTCGATAAAATACTACAATGGCAGCCTCGGATACATGGGGGCCTTCTCCTCATGTATCCTCGAGGCCCCTCATCTGGGCCTCCTCGGCCGGACCGGCCCTGTCCTGATAGATATTCCGGAGGATGAAAGGGGGCTTGTCGTTTCTCTTGCGGAAAAGCTCGTCCGCGAGCAGTCCGCGGGCCGCCCGTCCGGCAGGCTGCTGTCCTGCACTCTCGACCTCCTGCTGTCCCAGATGGATTCCCTGGTCGAGGCCGGTCCCGGACATCCGCGCAATACCGTATGCACAAGGTTCCTTGACATGGTGTTCGACCGTTCGGCAGACATCATGAGGGTTTCCGAATATGCCGGGGAGCTGGGGGTGTCCCCGAACCATCTGAACCGTGTGGTGAAAGGGGAGACAGGGCGGAGCGCCGGGGAGTGGATAGGGATTTCACGTCTCGCCCTTTCCAAGCTGCTCCTCCGCCAGAGCGACATGCCTGTCATAGACATAGCCTCGAGGGCCGGGTTCGACGACCAGTCGTATTTCTCCCGTTTCTTCAGGAAGATGACCGGGATGAGTCCGTCTGAATTCAGGGCGGGGGAAAACAGGGGGCCGGAAGTCCATGTATAAAAAATCCTAAAAGCTAACCCCTTTCTCCTAAAATATTGTATCTGGAAAAGGTAATTTTGCAGCCTTTTAACAGCTGTCCCTCTATATGCGGGGCGGCGGAATCCGGAAAGATATGCTATTACCTATGTTGCTGGCTGTGTTTGCCATGCCGGCAGACGGGCCTGTGCAGGCCGAAAAAACAGAGAAAGAATATATCGGAACACAGGAGACTGTAGTCCTGGATACATTGTCCGAGTCCGTACTGGTGACCCCTTTCAAACAGATGCAGTCCCTTGAAAGGCTTGCCTCCCCGGTGTCGGTGGTCTTTCTTAAGGATATGGAGGACAGAGGATTGAAAAATCCTAAAGACCTGTCTTCAATCATCCCGAATCTTCTGATTCCTGATTACGGGTCGGCGATGACTTCGACCATATACCTGCGAGGTTTCGGCTCCAGGATAGACAATCCGGTGATCGGCCTTTACATAGATGATGTCCCCGTGATGAACAAGAACAGCTATGACCTTGAGCTTTTCGATGTGCGCAGGGCGGATTTCATGCGCGGGCCCCAGGGGACTATATACGGCAGGAACTCCATGTGCGGGGTGCTTTCCCTCACGACACTTTCCCCTATGGCATACCAGGGGATACGTGCCGGCGTTGAATACGGTTCTGCAAACACTGTGTCCGCGCGGACCTCTTATTACCACATGACAGAACGGGGTGCCGGTCTCGGTGCGGCCTTGAACTACAGGCGTTCGGACGGGTTCTACACCAATGAATATACCGGGGAGAAATGCGACCCCTATGACGCCTTTTCTTTGAGATTCAGGGCCGGAAGGGACTTTGCATCAGGGTTCAGTATTGAAAACGTCCTCTGGGCATCCGCCCTTGACCAGGGAGGATATGCCTACAGGCTGTATGACGGGACGTCCGGGACGCTGGCCCCAGTGGCCTACAATGACCGGAGCGCCTACCGCAGGCTCAACATTTCCGAGGCGGTGAAGATGAAATACGTATCCGGCAGCTTCACATTGAGCTCCGTGACCAGCTGGCAGTTCCTCCGGGACAGGATGGACCTTGACCAGGACTTCACTCCGGCGTCGATGTTCACCCTTACCCAATCCCAGACGGAACATGCGGTGACCCAGGAGATTATCCTGAAGCCGCTGGCCTCCTGGCGGACTTCCTGGTGGAACTGGCAGACCGGGGTGTACGGTTTCTACAGGCACAATTCCATGTCGGCCCCGGTGACCATGAAGCAGGACGGTATAGACAATCTCATCCTCGGGAACGATGCCATCCCCTCGTTCGTCAGGCAGATGCTTTCTTTCCAGGAATCGGAGTTCCCGATAGAGAGCGATTTCAAGCTCCAGACCTACGGGGCGGCGATATACCACGAGTCGTATTTTACAGCCGGGAAATGGACTTTCACCGCCGGCCTGAGGCTCGATTATGAGGGGAATTCCATGCTGTACGACAGCAGGGCCACGGTACATTACAGGTTCGTGCCGGTGATTCCGGACTACCGCGAGGTGAACACCGTGTTCGACGGACGGACCACCAACAGCTATCTGGAGTTCATCCCGAAACTTTCAGCCCTGTACGATTTCGGTGACTTCGGGGGCAATGGCGGGCTCCGGCTGTTCGCCACGTTCTCAAAAGGCTACAAGGCCGGGGGCTTCAATACACAGATCTTCTCCGACATCCTGCAGAACATGATGATCGGCGACCTGATGTCTGATGCAATGGGCAGCATGTCCTCCGGTGGAGGGGGCCGGCCCGGAATGTCCTCCGCCGGAGGCCCGGAAAGGGATTCCTCCTCAGGGATGCAGGGTCAGGACAGCGGTTCCGCTGATGCTGACGATACGTCCTATCTTCCGGAGCACAGCTACAACTATGAGCTCGGGGGGAACTTCAACCTGACCCTGCCGGGGGAGCGTCATACATTGGCCGGGTCCGTGTCAGTATTCTATATCGACTGCCGCAACCAGCAGATAACTATCTTCCCGGACGGAAGCTCTACAGGAAGGATGATGGCCAATGCCGGACGTTCAAGGAGTTTCGGGGCCGAGGCCCAGGTCTCGTATAAGCTCAGGTCGTTCTCGGCTTCCGCATCCTATGGCTATACGGACGCAAGGTTCATCAGATACAATGACGGGCAGTCCGACTGCAGCGGGAACCATATCCCGTATTCCCCGTCCAATACAATGAACATCAGGGCGGGATATGCTTTCACCTTCCCTTCTGACATTGTACGCAGCCTGACACTTTCAGCCGACCTTTCCGGCATCGGGCGCATCTGGTGGAACGAAGCCAATACCCTGTCCCAGCCGTTCTATCTTCAGATCGGAGCCGACATCCAGCTGTCATTCAAATGGTTCGACCTTTTCTTCAGAGGGGACAACCTTACGGGGACCGATTTCAATGTCTTCTATTTCAAGTCTGTGGGCAATGCATTTTTCCAGACAGGGAAGCCTGCAAGGTTCATGGCGGGGATTTCCGTCGAGATATAGGCAGTGCCTATTCCCCACGGTATAGCCACCTGCTCTTTCCCCTGAATTCGCTCGGCGTGATGCCCTCCTTGTTCTTGAAGAATATGGAGAAATGGCCCGGGCTGTCGAATTTCAGGAAATAGGCTATTTCCGATATGTTCATGTCCGAGGCGGTAAGCAGCTCTTTAGCCTTTATCAGCTTCTGCTGCAGCCTGTACTGGGCGGGGGAGGTGCCGGTATATTCCTTGAACACCTTGCGGAATTTCGAATAGCCCAGCCCGACTGACACTGCTATCTGTTCTGTCTCCAGCTGGCATTGTATGTCCTTCATGAGCTGTTTCGCCTCGTTTATCTTGTCGAGGATGGCGGTACCTTTGTAGGAGTGGTTGCGGTCCTTGTAGTATATCGAGCCGAGGATGTGGCTGATGATTCCGGCCACAAGCTGCATGCAGCCGGCCTTTTCGAGGCTTATGACGGAGATGATCTCCTCGTAGAGGCTTATCAGCCCGGTGCTTATGCCTACATTGTGTACGGGGTTCTCCTTTGTGAAGAACCTGTTCCTTACCATGGCGTCTACGCTTTCTCCCCTGAACCCGGCCCAGTATTCTGTCCATCCGGTTTCCGGGTCCGGGCAGTAGGTGTGCCACTCCCCGGGGAAGAGCATGAGGGCGCTGCCGGCATCCACAGGCAGGCCGGGGCAGGATTCGGACGCGAAATATCCTTTGCCTTCCACTATATAGACTATCTGGTATTCGTCGAGCCTTCTGCCCCGTTTTGCCGAGAACAGGTATCCGGACGGGTGTGATGACAGGGGGTAGCCGGCTCCGGGCGGGATGCACTGCCGTCCCGCCGTGGTTACGGCCATGCCCCATTTCTCGTCTCCGTAACCGCTCCCGGGGTAGCACAGCACATTGCTTCTGTCAGGGGTGATGTTCATGTCAGATTGTGTAAATATAATGTCAAAATGCCAACTCGAAATATCCAGCACGAGGGTATATTTGTACAAAAATAAGAAATAATACCACAATAACACTATGGCTGACCATACTTTTCTCGCATTTGACATCGGTGCGACCAGCGGCAGGGCCGTTGCCCTTACCGTATCCGGAAACAGTCTTTGCATGAAGGAAATTCACCGTTTCCCGAACCGGATGCTTTCTGTGGGCGGAAAGCTTTTCTGGGATATATACGGTATCTTCATGGAAATAGAGAAGGCCCTCTCCGTCTGTGCTTCGGAGGGCATAAGGCCATGCTCCATGGGTATAGACACATGGGGCGTTGACTTCGGTTTCGTGGCCGGGGACGGGGTGATTCTCGGGCTTCCGAGATCCTACAGGGACACTTTTACCTCCGGAGTGCCGGAGGAATTCTTTAAAGTAATGCCGAGGGAGGATGTCTACCGGCGCACGGGCATACAGATAATGGACTTCAATTCCCTTTACCAGCTGTATGCGATGAAAAGGTCCGGATATTCCCCTCTCGAATATGCATCTTCAATCCTTTTCGTGCCGGACCTGCTCGTCTATATGCTGACGGGCCGGCAGGTTTGTGAATATACGATTGCCTCCACATCCCAGCTGCTCGACCCTGTAACGAAGGACTTCAGCCCGGAGATCCTGGATGCCGCGGGGATAGGGAGGACGCTGTTCGGGAAGGTCGTCGGGCCTGGCACCGTGGCGGGGGTCCTTGATGAAAGGATCGCGGCGTCTACAGGCATAGGACGGATACCTGTCATATCTGTGGCCGGCCATGATACCGCGTCGGCAGTGGCGGCCGTACCTGCGGAGGACTGCAATTTCGCATACCTGAGCAGCGGAACATGGAGCCTTATGGGAATAGAGACGGAAGCCCCGGTCCTGACCTCTGCCGCCTCAATGAACAATTTCACGAATGAAGGGGGCGTGGAAGGCAGCATCCGCTTCCTGCGCAACATAACCGGGATGTGGCTCCTGGAGAAGTGCATGGACGAATGGGCCGCGCAGGGCAGGAAATATTCCTACGGCGAGATCGTGGCCATGGCGGAGAAAGACCGTTCGGAGTGCCCGGCCGTTGACCCGGATGACAGTACTCTCTCCAATCCGCAGAGCATGACGCAGGCCATAGCCCTCCTCTGTGAACAGGCCGGAGGGCCTGCCCCAAAGACCGACGCTGAGTTCACCGGCTGCATCTTCAGGAGCCTCGCCGGGAAGTACAGGGATGTGCTGGAGACGCTGAAGGGGATGTCTCCGTTCCCGATAGAAAGGCTTCATATCATTGGAGGCGGTTCCAGGAACGCCCTGCTGAACAGGTGGACCGCACAGGCGGCCGGGATTCCGGTATATGCCGGCCCGTCGGAGGCCACGGCCATAGGCAACTGCATGGTCCAGGCCAGGGCGGCCGGCCTGGTGAAGGACAGGTGGGAATACCGCCGGCTCATCGCAGGGGCCTTCCCTCCGGAAATCTACATGCCTGAATAGATAAAATGGTGATTGTTAAGGTAATATAATTAAACATAATTTCGTCGGACTGACGTTGCTTATCAGCCCGGCACCAACTAATACCACTGATATGTCTACAGAAAATGCAATCGAGAAGGCGTACGCGGCCGCCTCTGAAAAATACGCCGCATTAGGTGTCGACACCGGAAAGGTGCTCGCCGACATGGACAGGATTTCCCTTTCCCTGCACTGCTGGCAGGCGGATGATGTCACCGGCTTTGAAAACCGTGGCGGCTCCCTGACCGGAGGCATCCAGGTCACCGGAAACTATCCTGGCCGGGCAAGGGACATTGACGAACTCCGGGCTGATGTCCTGGAGGCTCTCTCGTTCATCCCTGGCAGCCACCGCCTCAGCCTCCATGCGATATACGGGGATTTCGGCGGCAGGCCTGTCGACAGGGACGAGATCGAGCCGGCCCACTTCCGCAGCTGGATGGAATGGGCGGCGGAGCACGGCCTCAAGCTGGACTTCAACAGCACATCTTTCTCCCACCCGAAGAGCGGTGACCTTTCCCTCGCCAGCCCGGATGAGGGTATCCGGAAGTTCTGGATCGAGCATACCAGGAGATGCCGCTGGATCAGCGACGAGATGGGAAAATTCCAGAAGGACCCGTGCATGCTGAACATCTGGATACATGACGGCAGCAAGGAAGTCCCGGCAAACAGACTCAAATACAGACAGATACTTGAAAAGTCATTGGACGAGATCTTCGCGGAGGAATATCCTGACATGAAAGACTGCATCGAGGCAAAGCTCTTCGGGATAGGGCTCGAGAACTATACTGTAGGCTCCTATGATTTCTATCTGGGCTACGGTGTGAAGAACAGGAAGATAGTTACACTTGACACCGGCCATTTCCACCTTACGGAAAGCATTGCCGACAAGATTTCTTCCCTCCTGCTTTTCACTCCTGAAATAATGCTGCACGTCAGCCGCCCTGTCCGCTGGGACAGCGACCATGTCGTGATTCTCAATGATGATATCATGGACCTGGCGAGGGAGGTGATAAGGTGCAAGGCCCTTGACAGGGTGCATATCGGCCTCGACTACTTCGATGCCACCATCAACCGTACCGGCGCCTATGTTGTCGGCAGCCGCGCGACCCTGAAAGCATTCCTCGTGGCTATGCTGGAGCCTTCCGCCCTGCTGGAGCAGTACGAAGCCGAGGGACGCGGATTCGAGAGGCTTGCACTCCAGGAGGAGCTCAAGAACATGCCGTGGGGTGCAGTATGGGACATGTACTGCCTGAAAAAGGGAGTCCCTGCAGGATACGGTTATATAGATGACGTCCGGAAATACGGCGCGGACGTGGCAGCGAAAAGGCGTTAGGGTACCATAAAAACTGTTTTGAAATTTATGCGACATAAATTTCAAAACAGTTTCTTAGAATTTGACAGGTATGGAAGTTCTTATCGGGCTGCTGATTATAGCAGCAGGAAGTTTCGGACAGAGCAGTTCTTATGTTCCGATAAGGAAGATTAGGAACTGGAGCTGGGAAAGTTTCTGGCTCGTCCAGGGTGTATTCGCATGGCTCCTGTTCCCCCTTGCGGGGGCGCTTCTGTCCCTTCCTCACGGGGTCTCCCTCGGCGATGTGGTCGGGGCTGATCCGGGGGCCGCGCTTGCCGCGGCCGGGTACGGTGTGCTGTGGGGAGTGGGAAGCCTTACATTCGGCCTGAGCATGAGATATCTGGGCGTGGCGCTGGGCCAGTCCATAGCTTTAGGCACATGCGCGGCTTTCGGAACGTTGTTCCCCGCCGTCATGGCCGGGACCGACCTCCTGCACGGTAAAGGCCTCGTGCTCCTTGGGGGAGTCTGCATAACCCTTGCGGGCATCTTTGTCATCGGATATGCCGGCAGCCTCCGCTCAAAGGGGCTTTCGGAAGAGGAGAGGAAGGCCGCCGTCAAGGAATTCTCCCTTACAAAAGGTCTTGCGGTGGCCCTGCTTGCCGGTGTGATGAGCGCATGCTTCGCCCTCGGGCTGGATGTAGGCAGGACCCTCCAGGTGGAGGGCATGACACCTCTGTTCAAGACACTGCCGGCGACATTCGTCGTGACATGCGGAGGTTTCCTGACAAATGCCGCGTACTGCCTTTACCAGAATGCCAGGAACAGGACATTTTCCGACTATGCAGACCGCAGTGTATGGCCTAACAACCTGCTGTTCTGCGCCCTTGCCGGTCTGCTGTGGTATTCGCAGTTCTTCGGGCTCGGCACCGGGAGCAGCTTCTTCGAGCCGGGATCGGCGCTTGCCGCGTTCGCATGGTGCATCCTGATGTCGCTGAATGTGGTGTTCAGCAACGTATGGGGGATTGTCCTGAAAGAATGGAAAGGGGCTTCGGGAAAGACAGTTGCCGTGCTTGTCGCCGGTATTGTCATACTGATCTTCTCTCTTGCATTCCCTACACTGATGGCCTCCTGAACGTGAATACGGTGATGGAATCCTGAAAGTCGCATGAAAAAAATTTTTTTAGAAGAGTTCAAACGGCTTCTAAGTTGAGAATAAACCATTATTTTTACAGGAAAAGTTCATAATACAATGAAAATAAATGACAATTCAGTCCTAGCCTCCCGTCCTGCCCTTGCCTCGGAAATCGGCAAGGTGGCGGAGGTGGCAGGATACCTCTGGGAAAAGGGATGGGCCGAGCGCAACGGCGGCAATATTACGGTGAATATCACTGAATATGTGGACAGCTCTCTGGCGTCAATGCCTGCGTTGGGCGGACCTGTGGAAATCGGGGCGGAAGTGCCGCTGCTGAAGGGGAATTTCTTTTTCTGCAAAGGCAACAACAGGAGGATGCGCGACCTGGCCGTGGACCCGATGGCAAACGGTTCCATCATCAGGGTCCTGGCGGACGGGTGCTCCTATGAGATCATCGCGGATTCGGCCGTAAGGCCTACTTCGGAGCTGCCGTCGCACCTGTCGGTGCACAACTGGTTCAAGGCTTCCGGCTCTCCGTGCAGGGCCTCGCTGCATACCCACCCGATAGAGCTTGTGGCAATGTCGCACTGCGGTGCCTTTCTCGGGAAGGATGTGCTTACATACCTGCTGTGGAGCATGATTCCTGAGACCAAGGCGTTCTGCCCGAGAGGCCTGGGCATAGTGCCGTACCAGCTTCCAGGGTCGCTGAAGCTGGCGCAGGAGACTCTCAGGCAGCTCGATGACTACGATGTGGTGATGTGGGAGAAGCACGGTGTCTTCGCGGTTGACGAGGACATAGTAAAGGCTTTCGACCAGGTGGACGTGCTCAACAAGGCCGCCCAGATCTACATGAGCGCCCGTGCGATGGGCTTCGAGCCTGAGGGCATGAGCCGCAGCCAGATGGCGGAAATTTCCGAGGTGTTCCATCTGCCAAAATAGTCCGGTGCCATGAAATATCTTGCAGCTCTCGGCCTTTCGGCCCTTATTTTTCTTGTGGCCGATACGGCTTCAGTGGCCGGGCTGCCGCCGGTGTGGAAGGCAGATTCCGTGCGTATTTCGCAGGATATGCGTTCGAAGGCGTATATCGCTCCGGCGAAAGTGCTATGGAAAAGTTCCCCGGAGACATCCGTGATCACCGGGGAGGAAGCCCTTCTTTCTCCCGGTGACGGGCAGGCAGTGCTGGGGGCTGCCGGCGTATGCCGCATGGTCAGCAGGGAAGGGCGGATGGCGTCTCTCCTCCTGGATTTCGGAAGGGAACTTCAGGGAGGGGTGAGGATAGTGACTGGCCAGTATCCTTCCGGCAGGCCGGTGAGGGTGCGTATCAGGTTCGGGGAGTCGGCAAGCGAGGCCATGAGTGAGATTGACGGGGTGAACGGGGCGTGCAATGACCATGCGATACGGGACATGGAGCTCCTTCTTCCGTGGCTGGGCACTTTGGAGACCGGCAGTTCCGGGTTCCGTTTCGTGAGGATAGACCTGCTTGACAGGGATGTCGAACTGCAGCTCAAAGAGGTGAGCGCAGGACTTGTTTATCAGGACATCCCCTATGCCGGCTCCTTCCGCTCGAGTGACAGCCGTCTGGACTCCATCTGGATGACCGGCGCATATACCGTGCACCTGAACCTCCAGGACTATCTCACTGAAGGTGTTAAGCGCGACCGTCTGGTATGGGTCGGAGACCTCCATCCGGAGGTGATGACCGTATGTTCGGTGTTCGGGCTGAACAGCGCTGTGTCACGCAGCCTGGACCTGAGCCGTGACACGAATCCGCTCCCTGCATGGATGAACGGGATAAGCTCATATTCAATATGGTGGCTGATAATCCAGAAGGACTGGTACATGTATTCCGGGGACAGGGAATATCTCGAAAGCCAGGAGGCCTATATAAAGGGCCTGCTTGATCTTCTGATGTCCAAAATCGGCAGTGACGGGACGGAACATCTTGACGGGACCCGTTTCCTGGACTGGCCGTCGTCTCCGAATACGGCCGCTGTGGATGCCGGCCTCCAGTCGCTTATGGCAATGGCGATGGATGCCGGGGAATATCTGTGCGGTGTCCTGGGTGACCGTCAGACAGCTGATGAATGTGCGCGTATGCACAGGCTGCTGATGGCAGCTTCGGACAGGGCAGCAGGACTGCTGGACACCGGAGGGTTCGACCCTGCAGCCCCGGGCAGCAAGCAGGCCGTCTCGCTGATGGCCCTGTCAGGGATACTTTCACCGGAGGACGCGTACGGCAGGTGCCTTTCTGCGGACGGGGCCTCGGGATTCTCAACATTCTACGGATACTATATGCTTGAGGCGATGGCCGCCGCCGGAAAATACGGTGAGGCAATGGATGTCATCAAGGACTACTGGGGCGGCATGCTCGACCTTGGCGCCACTTCATTCTGGGAGGATTTCGACCTGTCATGGAAAGAGAACGGAGCGCGTATCGACTCCCTTGTCCCGCCTGGAAAGAAGGATGTGCACAGGGATTATGGCGGGTATTGCTACAAAGGTTACAGGCACAGCCTGTGCCACGGCTGGGCTTCCGGCCCGACAGCATGGCTGAGCAGGCATGTCCTCGGCATCAGGATACTGGAGCCGGGCTGCCGTACTATTTCGGTAGAGCCTCATCTGGGAGGCCTGCAGTGGGTCGAAGGCTCCTTCCCGACGCCGTACGGCACTGTCAGCGTCAGGCATGAAAAAGACGCCTCCGGCAGGGTGCATACCTGGGTAGACGCCCCGGACAGGATAAAGATAATAAAACGTTAGGTCACAATGGAACGGACAACTCTCATTAAAGCCGCCGCAGCCATTTCCCTTGCTGCGGCAATAGCACAGCCCCAGACAGTGTCTGGACAGGAGATTGATGATCTCAGGAAAGGTTTCGCCGAAGTGCCGGACAGCATACGCACGGCCGTGTACTGGTACTGGATTTCGGACAACATATCGGAGGACGGGGTGGTCAAGGATCTTCATGCCATGAAGCAGGCGGGGATAAATACCGCGTTCCTCGGCAGTATGGGGGTTGACGGCGTACCTTACGGTGATGTCAAGTTCCTTTCGGACGAATGGTGGAACATCACCCGCACGGCCCTCCGGACTGCTACAGACCTCGGGATTGATATAGGCATATTCAACAGTCCGGGGTGGAGCCAGTCAGGCGGCCCGTGGGTGCGTCCGGAGCAGGCAATGAGATATCTGGCGGCCGGTACCGTTATAGCTGAGGGCGACGGGACTGTGCAGAGCATCACCCTACCCGGGATTTCCGGCGCCTCCGGTGTGTTCAAGGTGCTGGCCTATCCGGAGGTTTCCGGAAAATCATCAGAGGCTTCTTTCGTGAAAAAGGAGGGAGTGCCTGCAGAAGCCGGTATTGAAACCGGTGCCGGATTCATTGCCAGAAGCCTGGCTGTCAAGGTTGCAAGTCCTATAAAGACAATGGCGGAGCTCTCGGCTGAAGTCGGAGGGGAGCGGCGTACATTGGCCTCTTTCGAGATAGACAGGAGCAACCCGTCGCTGAATGTCGGGTTCGACCCTTATGCGCCTGTGGTCATTGCCCTGCCTGAAGTGGAAGGCAGGGATTTCAGGATAAGGCTTGCGGAGCCTGGGGCCGGCAGGGTGGAAGTGACACTGTCGGAAAAACCGTGCGTTGAGCGCTACCCCGAGAAGTCCCTCGCCAAGATGTTCCAGACCCCTCTCCCGATGTGGGACGAATATATGTGGCGTACACCTGCGTCCACTACAGTCCTCTCCGCCGTAGTGAGGCCGGACCAGGTGCTTGACCTTACGGACAATGTCTGTGGCGGAAGGCTCGAATGGGCCGTTCCGGAAGGCAAATGGTGCATAATGGCCGCATCCCTTGTCCCTACCGGGGTGACCAATTCCCCGGCTGTGCCTGAAGCCACAGGCCTGGAGGTCGACAAGATGAGCAGGGAGCATGTCCGCTCACATTTCGACGCCTATATCGGTAAAATTCTGGAGCGTATACCGGCATCCGAACGCAAGTCATTCAAGGTGGTGGTACAGGACAGCTATGAGACAGGTGGGACCAACTGGACCGATGACATGGAGGAGGTCTTCCGGGAAAGGTACGGCTATGATCCCGTGCCGTTTATTCCTGTCCTCCACGGGGAAGTGATAGGCAGCGAGGACATGTCTGAACGTTTCCTCTGGGACCTGAGGCGCCTCGTCGCGGACCGTGTGGCCTATGACTATGTCGGCGGTCTCCGTGATATCTGCCATGAGCATGGGCTCGAGACATGGCTGGAGAACTACGGGCACTGGGGGTTCCCGGGCGAGTTCCTCATGTACGGAGGCCAGTCGGACCATGTGTCCGGTGAGTTCTGGAGCGAAGGGACTCTCGGCGACATAGAGAACAGGGCGGCATCCTCATGCGGGCATATATACGGCAAACAGCAGATATGGGCGGAGTCGTGTACATCCGGAGGACCGGCATTTTCCAGGTACCCGAGACTCATGAAACAGAGGG
Source organism: uncultured Bacteroidales bacterium (assembly GCA_944326305.1). Classification (GTDB taxonomy): domain Bacteria; phylum Bacteroidota; class Bacteroidia; order Bacteroidales; family UBA932; genus Cryptobacteroides. The sequence continues at coordinate 12,660 of CALVDL010000026.1, read as the reverse complement.
TCGACAGGTTCTTCACTGAAGGTATAAACAGTACGCTGCTGCACCTGTACATCCAGCAGCCCGATGACAGGAAGCCAGGGCTCGATGCGTGGTTCGGCAACGAGTTCAACAGGAACAACACATGGTTCGGCTACATGGACCTTTTCACTTCCTATCTGAAAAGATGCAACTTCATGCTGCAGCAGGGCCGTTATGTGGCCGATGTCGCGTATTTCATTGGGGAGGACGCCCCGAAGATGACAGGTGTCTGCGACCCGGCACTCCCGTACGGATATTCGTTCGACTACATTAATGCCGAGGTGCTTATGGAGCATTCCCGTGTGCGTGACGGAAAGCTCGTGCTCGACAGCGGCATGGAGTACAGTGTCCTGGTGCTCCCTGTCCAGGAGACAATGCGTCCGGAAGTGCTTTCAAGGATAATGTCCCTTGTCCGGGACGGCCTTGTAGTCACCGGACCGGCCCCTGTGCGTTCACCGAGCCTCGAGGATTATCCCGAAGCCGATTCCCGTGTAAGGGAGATGGCCTCCGGGATGTGGGGCGCCCCTGCCGATGCCGCCACAGGTGCTGCCCGGTTCGGGAAAGGACTTGTCTACCGGGAGGGCACGCCGCTGGAGAAGATTTTCTCCGACCTGGGCATAGCCCCGGACTTCTCCGTCGGTGCCGGACAGGACGACATGCTGTTCATACACAGGACACTTGCCGGGTCCTCTTCCGTGGAAGGGGGGAAAGCTGCACATATAGGCGAGATATGGTTTGTCTCCAACCAGCGGGACGGGAAGAACCCTGTCGACATGACATTCAGGGTGGAGTCCCTTGTGCCGGAGCTCTGGAACCCTGTCACCGGAGAAATATCCCCGCTGCCGTATACTGAAAATGACGGGACCGTATCCGTGCATCTTGATATGGAGCCGCTTGAAAGCGCCTTCATCGTGTTCGGAAGGTCCGCAGGGAAGCCGGCCGCTTGTTCAGATGCAGGTACGGTGGACATTGACGGCCCGTGGACCGTGACCTTCGACCGTGATGCCGGGTATGTGCAGGCCGGAGACGGAAGCGGGGCGTTTACAGTGGAGTTCGGCTCACTGCAGGACTGGACAGCTTCGGATGACGAAAGGATAAAATACTACTCCGGTACGGCTGTCTATACTGCGGAGGTGAAGCTCAGGAAGAAGGACGGCACTTCAAGATATGTGCTTGACCTGGGCAGGGTCATGGTGATGGGCAAGGTCAAAATAAACGGGGAATATGCCGGAGGTGTCTGGACCGACCCGTACAGGATAGATGTCACAGATTTCCTGGTCAAAGGCAGGAACACGATAGAGATCAGTGTGGCCAACAACTGGATGAACACTCTTGTCAGGGACGCCGCCCGGCCAGAGGAGGAAAGGCTCACATGGACCAATATCAACCCTTATACTCAGGACTCCCCACTGCAGTCTTCAGGCCTGCTGGGACCTGTGAAACTGGTAAAGGAGACATACAAATCACGAGATTGAATATGAAAATACGGACAGTTCTGATGTTTTTCCTGCTTGCTGCCGCTGCATTCCCGGCAGCGGCGCAGGAGGACGCGGCTCCTGCAGGACGGATATCCTGCATGCGCTGCGAACACCTTGATTCCCCGTTGGGCATAGACTCTGCCGAGCCGCGGTTGACGTGGAGGCTCCCTGACGGGATAAGCAAGCAGACCGGCTATTATGTCGTGGTAGGGACTGATTCTGCGGCAGTGGCTTCGGGAGAAGGAGAGTACTGGAATTCCGGTATCGTCCAGTCTGACGACATACTGGTTAGGTACGGAGGGAAATCCCTTGAGCCTTTCACGAGATATTTCTGGAAGGTCACAGCCTGGGATGAGAACCAGAATACCATGGAATCGGCCGTGGCGCATTTCGAGACCGGGATGATGGATGCGGGAAACTGGCAGGGATGCTGGATAAGTGACTCCCATGACAGGGAATACAAGCCTGCGCCGTATTTCAGGAAAGGCTTCTCACTGGGGAAAAAGGTGGAATCGGCCAGGGCATATATTGCCGTAGGCGGCCTGTATGAACTGTATATCAACGGAGAACGTATCGGAGACCACAGGCTCGATCCGATGTATACCAGATATGACAGGAGAAATCTCTATGTGACATACGACATCACTTCATCCCTCAAGGAAGGGGACAATGCCGTCGGGGTCCTTCTCGGGAACGGCTGGTACAACCATCAGTCAGGGGCCGTATGGGATTTTGACAACGCCCCGTGGCGGAACCGCCCCGCTTTCTGCCTGGACATCAGGATAAGATATACGGACGGGACTTCGGAGGTAGTGAAGACCGACCTTGACTGGAAGACATCCGGAGGACCGCTCACGTTCAACAGCATATATACATCGGAGCATTATGACGCCCGCCTTGAGCAGGACGGCTGGTCGGAGCCGGGCTTCGATGATTCCGCATGGCAGGGCGTACGCTACCGCAGCGCCCCTTCGCGGAATATAACAGCCCAGCAGACTGTCCCTATCCGCAATGTCACCGAATACAGGCCGGTGAGCGTGCGCAGGCTCGACGACAGGAGCTGGCTTTTCGATTTCGGGCAGAATATGGCCGGGGTCACCAGGCTCAGGATTTCAGGCGAGGAAGGGGCTGTGGTGAAGCTTGTCCATACTGAAAGGCTCCGCCCCGACGGGCATGCCGACCTTTCCAACATCGATGTGTATTTCCGTCCCAAGGAAAGCGGGGATGTCTTCCAGACAGATGTGGTGACCCTCAGCGGGAAAGGCGAGGACGAGTTCATGGCCAGGTTCAACTACAAGGGATTCAGGTACGTGGAGCTGGTGACTGACCGCCCGATGCAGGTGCCTGACTCGGCCCTTGTGGCATATGCGGTGCACAGCGATGTGGATGCGGCGGGAGAAATCCGTTCCTCCTATGACCTTATAGACAGGCTGTGGAAGGCCACCAACATGGCTTATCTCTCCAACCTGATGGGATATCCTACGGACTGTCCGCAGCGTGAGAAGAACGGGTGGACCGGAGACGGACACCTGGCCATCGAGACAGCCCTTTACAACTATGACGGCATCACCGTATACGAGAAATGGCTTGCAGACCACCGGGACGAGCAGCAGCCCAACGGAGTCCTTCCCGACATCATCCCGACCGGGGGCTGGGGCTACGGGACCGACAACGGACTGGACTGGACCAGCACTATCGCCATCATACCGTGGAACCTGTATCTTTTCTACGGTGACACCAGGCCTCTGGAGGACTGCTATGATAACATCAAGCGTTATGTGGACTATGTCGACAGGCGCAGCCCCGGGCACCTTACATCATACGGGAGGGGTGACTGGGTGCCTGTCAAGTCCCGCTCATCCAAGGAGCTGACATCATCCGTATATTTCTTTGTCGACGCCACCATATTGTCCAGGGCCGCCGCCCTGTTCGGCAAGGAGGACGACCATGCGCACTATTCGGCACTTGCAGACAGCATCAGGAAGGCCATCAACGACAAATTCCTTGATCCTCAGACCGGAGTGTATGCCTCCGGCACACAGACAGAGCAGAGCGTGCCGCTCATGTGGGGCGTTGTCCCTGAGGAAATGAGGGCAAAGGCAGCCGCCGTGCTTGCTTCAAAAGTGGCCGCGACGGACTATCACATAGACTGCGGCGTGCTGGGGGCGAAGGCCGTCCTTAACGCCCTGTCGGAAAACGGCTACAGCGAGGAGGCCTATAAGGTGGCTACCCAGAACACATATCCGTCATGGGGCTGGTGGATCGTCAACGGAGCCACGACCCTGCTGGAGAACTGGAACCTGGAGGCTACCAGGGACATATCCGACAACCACATGATGTTCGGCGAGATAGGCGCATGGTTCTTCAAGGGGCTCGGAGGCATCAGGCCTGACCCGCAGGCCCCGGGATTCAGGCATATCCTCCTTTCCCCTTCATTCGTAGACGGACTGGACTATTTCGAGGCCTCCCATATGGCTCCTGACGGGCTCATTGTATCGTCATGGCGCAGAAAGGGCAGGACAATTACTTATACTGTGAAGGTGCCTTCAAACACCACTGCCACACTTACTGTGCAGGCCAGGCGTCTCAGGTCCGTGGACATAAGGACAGAAGAGACTGCTGACGGAGTATGGAAAGCCGAGATCCCCGCCGGGAACTGGCAGTTCACTGTGACATTGTAAACGCGAAAAAATGGACAGACTTGTAATGACAGCGGCTGTTGCCGTAATGCTGGGATTCCCGGCTCCCGTTTCCCTCCATGCTGCAGAGGGACCTGTGGAAATAATTGACCTGAAATGCAATATGCAGCACAACCCTTACGGGATTGCCGACCCTGTCCCGACCCTGAGCTGGAAACTTGTCTCTGACAGGGACAATGTGGTCCAGAAGGCATACCGTATACAGGTCGCCTCGTCCGAGGCTGCCCTCGAGTCCGGTGATGCCGACAAGTGGGATTCGGGCTGGGTGAAGTCGCCGGAGACCGTATATATCCCTTATGGAGGGACTCCGCTGGAGAGCAGAGAGACATGCTGGTGGAGGGTCAATGTAAAGACCAGTGAAGGGAAGACCGGGTGGTCGGACGCTTCCACATGGACTTCCGCTTTCCTTTCCGGGGACCAGTGGAAAGCACAATGGATAGGCCTTGACAGATGCTCCGCGGGAGAGAAGACCGACGGAGGGAATACAGTTCTCGCCGCCCGTTATTTCCGCAAGGACTTCAGCACGGCCCGGGGGCATAAGGTACAGAAAGCGGTGCTGTATATATGCGGGCTTGGGACATATTATGCATATATAAATGGCGAGAAAATAGGGGATCAGGTTCATTCACCTGTAGTAAGCGACTATGACAAGTCGGTGTATTACAATGTTTTCGATGTCACAGACCTCGTACGTTCCGAGGGGGCCAATACGATAGGTGCCGCTGTAGGCAACGGCTTTTTCTTCGCCCCGCGCAATCCGGGGCTCAGGCATTTCGGCTATCCGAGGCTTCTGGCCCAGCTCGAGATCACATACGGTGACGGTACAGTGCAGACTGTGGTCACCGACGGCTCCTGGAAAGTTACTTCCGACGGTCCGGTGAGGGCCAACAACTATTATGACGGTGAAGTCTATGATGCCAGGATGGAGATGCCGGGGTGGAACGAACCTGGATTCGTCTCCGGGGAGACAGCCGTATGGAATGACGCGGAACCGGTGGCCGCCCCGCAGGGCAGGCTTGTGGCGCAGCCCAATCCGCCTGTGGAGATAATGCACACTCTTGCCCCGGTGTCAGTCAGTAAGATAGACCCGGATACCTACATACTCGACATGGGCCAGAACATGGTGGGCTGGGTGGAGATGGACTGCCTTATCCCTGCAGGCAGCCGTGTGAAGCTGAGATTTGCCGAACTCCTGAACCCTGACGGGTCCCTGTACACCGCAAACCTCCGCTCCGCCGCGTGCGCCGACATCTTTACCGGCAACGGACAGCAGTCCAGCTGGGAGCCGTCATTCGTCTTCCACGGATTCAGGTATGTTGAGGTGACAGGTTTTCCCGGGGAGCCTTCCGTCCGGGACTTTACCGGCAAGGTGATATATGACAGGATGCCTGTGACCGGACATTTCTCCACATCCGACTCCACTGTCAACAGGATATACCGCAACGCCACATGGGGTATCCGCGGCAATTATCACGGGATGCCTACCGACTGCCCGCAGAGGGACGAGAGGCTCGGCTGGCTCGGGGACCGTACCACAGGTTCGTACGGGGAGAGCTATGTGTTCGACAATAATCTCCTGTATGAAAAATGGCTGCAGGACATCGCCGACACACAGAATGAACAGGGCTCCATCTCGGATGTGTCACCGAACTTCTGGATGCTTTATCAGGATGACGTGACATGGCCGAGCGCATATTTCAATGTGGCCAGGATGCTTTACCGGCGTTTCTGCAACCCGGTCCCTGTCATCAGGCATTACGGCTCGATGAAGAAATGGATGGACCATATAGCGCAGACAGCTATGGAGGACGGGATAGTGGTCAAGGACACATACGGAGACTGGTGCATGCCGCCTGAGTCCCCTGAGCTTATACATTCACAGGATCCGGCCCGCAAGACGGACGGCAGGCTGCTCAGCACCGCCACATATTATTACCTGCTGGGTGTCATGGAGGAATTCGCCCGGATTTCAGGGCATGATGACGATATCCGGGGATACAGGGCACTGGCCGCTGAAGTCAAGGAAGCATACAACAGGGAGTTCCTCCGCAAGGGTGACAGTCCTTCGGATGCATGGTACAGCAACAACACCGTCACCGCCAACCTCCTCTCCATCGCCTACGGCCTTGTCCCTGAGGAATATGAAGATGCCGTATTCGACCATATCGTCCGCAAGACGGAAGACGATTTCAACGGGCATGTCAGCACAGGCGTGATAGGGATATGCCACCTGATGCGCGGCCTTACACGGGGAGGCCGGGCCGACCTGGCTCTTCGCCTTGCCACCAATACAGGCTATCCGAGCTGGGGTTATATGGTGGAGCACGGTGCCACGACAATATGGGAGCTGTGGAACGGCGACACCGCCGACCCTGCCATGAACTCCGCAAACCATGTCATGCTTCTTGGTGACCTCCTGATATGGTTCTATGAAGACCTGGCCGGCATCCGGACCGCCCCGGGGGCTACGGCATTCAGCAGACTGCAGATGAAGCCTTATCCTGTGGATGGCCTGGACCATGTGGAGGCATCCTACGACTCTGTGAGAGGACGGATTGCAAGCGCCTGGAGGAAGACGGATGACGGACGGTTCGTATGGGACATGACCCTGCCGGCAAACACGTCTGCCGAAGTATGGGTGCCTTGCGGGGACGATGCTCCGGAAGTTCCGGAAAAAGCAGTATTTTTGCGCAATGAACCTGGCTATTCCGTGTACAGTGTAGGTTCAGGACAATGGAAATTCGTCTTGCGGATGTAGGTCCGGATTCATAGAAGGCACATATATTAACACTAAATACAATGAAAGTAAGGAACTTGACATTTTTATTCCTCTGCCCTCTGCTGGGAGCGGTCCATGCATGCTCCGGCGGAGATACACAGGTATCGGCAGTCGACCGTCCCGACATCTCCGGGACAAATGTGAACTATGTCTCGAACAAGACACCTTTGCAGCCGCAGAATTTCATCAAGCTCCCGGTAGGTGACGTGCAGCCTGAGGGATGGGTCCGCGAATACCTCGAGCGCCAGAGGGACGGCCTGACAGGGCATCTCGGAGAGATAAGCGCGTGGCTTGAGAAGGACGGGAACGCATGGCTTTCCGCAGGAGGCGACCATGGATGGGAGGAAGTCCCTTACTGGCTGAAGGGATATGGCGACCTTGCCTATATCCTCGGTGACCCTGAAATGATAAAGGAGACACAGGTCTGGATAGAAGGGGCCCTTGCCAGCGCACGTCCTGACGGGTATTTCGGCCCTGTGAATATGCGTAACGGGAAGAGAGAGCTATGGGCCCAGATGATCATGCTCTGGTGCCTGCAGTCATACTATGAATATTCAGGAGACCAGAGGGTGATAGACCTGATGACGGATTACTTCAAGTGGCAGCTTACAGTCCCTGACGAGGATTTCCTTGAAGACTACTGGGAAAACAGCCGCGGAGGCGACAATCTCCTGAGTGTCTACTGGCTCTACAACCGCACCGGGGACAGCTTCCTGCTCGAGCTGGCCGAGAAGATCCACAGGAACACTGCCGACTGGACCCAGTCCACTACACTGCCTAACTGGCACAATGTCAATATCGCCCAGTGCTTCCGCGAACCTGCCGAATATTATATGCTCACGGGTGATTCCACTATGCTGCACGCATCATACAACGTCCACAATCTCATCCGCCGCACTTTCGGCCAGGTCCCTGGCGGGATGTTCGGCTCTGACGAGAATGCAAGGCTGGGATATATAGACCCGAGGCAGGGTGTGGAGACCTGCGGCATCGTGGAGCAGATGGCTTCTGACGAGATCATGCTGCGTATGACAGGGGACCCTTTCTGGGCGGAGCATTGCGAGGAGGTGGCCTTCAACTCATATCCGGCTGCTGTGATGCCTGATTTCAAGGCCTTGAGGTACATAACAAGTCCCAACCATGTGGTGAGCGACTCGGAGAACCATCATCCGGGCATTGCCAATGCGGGTCCGTTCCTTGCCATGAACCCGTTCAGCAGCCGCTGCTGCCAGCACAACCACGCCTTCGGTTGGCCGTATTTTGCCGAGAACCTGGTGCTAGCGACTCCTGACAACGGTATAGCCGTGGCTATCTACTCTGCCTGCAAGGCCACTGTAAAGGTAGCGGACGGACATGAGGTCGTGCTCCATGAGCAGACACGTTATCCTTTCGAGGAGACAGTAGGGTTTACTCTCCATACAGGCTCCGAGGTGGCTTTCCCGATGTATTTCCGTATCCCGTCATGGGCTGAAGGCGCTTCAGTGGCGGTCAACGGGAAAAGAGCCGGAAAGGCCGAGCCAGGGAAATACGTAAAGATAGAGCGAACATGGAAGGACGGTGACAAGGTGACGCTTGAATTCCCTATGTCCCTCAGGATGAGGACATGGCAGGTTAACAAGAACAGCGTGAGCATAGACTATGGCCCTCTGACCCTGTCTCTTAAGATAGATGAGAAATATGTGCAGAAAAACAGTGCCGAGACTGCCATATGGGATTCAAAATGGCAGAAGGATGCCGATCCTGCCAAGTGGCCGACCACCGAAATCTATCCGGCCAGCCCGTGGAACTATGCACTGGTGCTTTCCGGTTCCGGAGACCCTCTCTCCGGCATAAAGGTGGTCCGCAAGGAATGGCCTGCAGACGATTTCCCGTTCACACAGGGAAGTGTCCCTCTCGAGTTCCATGCGACCGGACGCAAAGTCCCTTCATGGACGCTTGACGGGACCGGCCTCTGTGCCGTACTGCCTGACGAGGGTGTGCAGACCGGCCCTGACGAGCCTGTAACCCTTGTCCCTATGGGTGCTGCACGGCTCAGGATCTCCGCCTTCCCGAATGTGACGGAGTAGAAGATAAAAGCAGAACAATAAAAATCTCCCGTACAGGTCAGTATCTCTGACAGTACGGGAGATTTTTATTGTATCCTGCAGTACATTTCAGGCAGATTTCTCCACTCACTTCGTTCGGTCGAAATGACAGGAAAGGGTACTTTCCGGAATAAATATTTTTTTATCAGGTGCCGTATTGTGAATGGAGACGGAAGGGTATCAGATTCCGAACTCCTTTTTTATCATTTCTACGGAGTCGAGCAGTTCCCATCCGAAGAACTGGACATATTCCTGGGTCTTCTTACCTTTGCGGCATATCTCCACATAGTCCTGGTATGGCTTGCGTCCGACGTGCCCGTAGGCGGCGGTCGGCTCGTAGATAGGCTTCTTCAGCTGGAATTTCTCGATGATCTTTGCCGGGCGCAGGTCGAAAAGCTCCGCTATCTTTGCGGCTATGTCTGCATCCTGGAGTTTCCTTCCGTCCTTGCCGGCTGCTGCCGTGCCGTAGGTGTTCACGAATATGCTCACAGGATGCGCCACTCCGATGGCGTATGAAAGCTGCACCAGCATCTCCCTTGCCACTCCTGCGGCCACCATGTTCTTTGCGATGTATCGCGCCGCGTATGCGGCTGAGCGGTCCACCTTCGAAGGGTCCTTGCCGGAGAAGGCACCGCCTCCGTGTGCCCCCTTGCCGCCGTATGTGTCCACTATGATCTTGCGTCCTGTCAGGCCGGTGTCGCCGTGCGGGCCTCCGATGACGAACTTCCCGGTCGGGTTCACATGCAGGATGTAGTCATCCTTGAACAGGGCCGCAACTTCAGGATGCAGTTCTTCCATCAGCATCGGGATGAGGATATTCTGGACGTCCTTCCTGATTTTCTTCTGCATGGCCGCATCCACGCGGTCCTGCCCGTACTGGTCGCAGGCCTCCCTGTATGTCATCCTGCCAAGCTCCTCTGCCACGAATTCGTCATGCTGGGTGGAGATTACGATGGTATGCACCCTTACAGGCTTGCCTGTGTCCCCGTCGTATTCTATGGTGAACTGCGACTTCGAGTCAGGTCTCAGGTACGGCATCAGCTCCGGGGTCTCCTTGCGTATCTGCGCAAGTATTTGCAGGGCCTTGTGCGAGAGTGCGAGAGGCAGCGGCATGTACTCGTCCGTGTCGCAGCATGCGTAGCCGAACATCATGCCCTGGTCCCCGGCCCCCTGCTCGTCAGGGTCTGCCACGACCACCCCGCGGTTGATGTCCTGGCTCTGCTCGTGCAGGGCGGAGAGCACCCCGCAGGAGCTCCCGTCGAACATGTAGTCCGCCTTGTTGTAGCCAATCCTGTTGATCACGCTTCTTGCGACGCTCTGTATGTCCACGTATGCATCTTCGGAGCTTACTTCCCCGCCTACTACCACCAGTCCTGTGCTGCAGAAGGTCTCGCACGCTACTTTCGCCTCCGGGTCCTGCCTGAGGAACTCGTCCAGGATGGCATCCGAAATCTGGTCGGCCACCTTGTCCGGATGGCCTTCCGATACTGATTCTGATGTAAAAAGATAATTCATGATATAATTCAGTTATACTATACAATAAAATAAAAATAGCCGATAGCCCAGAATGGCTACGGCTTGCATAAACATAAATATTGAATGAAACACCGGCGTCGCCGCCGACTTATATGTCAACATTTTAGCATTTTTTCGAGTGGTTGCAAGCAGCCAAATCTGTCCACTGTTGTCCCGTTTCCAGGGTCAGCCGCAAATATATGCATTTTTTTTCATACTGTTCCGGAAACCGGGAATTTTTTTGTGAATTCTGATTGAGTAATAAAAAGAACGCATTTCATTGCAACCTGTACCGTATTTTGCTGATAATCGTACATTAATCCCCAAAAATAGGTATTGCCGGATAATCCAGGGCCTTGTACTTTTGCAGAAACAAAGGCAGGAAAACTGTTCATTATAATGCAGGTACAGAAAGAAGACATACGTGGCCGCGTATTGGCTGCCGCCAGAGAGCAATTCGGGCGGAAGGGGTATTCCGGGGCCTCCATGCGCGAAATAGCCGCATCGGCAGGTGTCGGGGTCGGGAATATCTACAACTATTTCACGAACAAGGACGGACTGTTCCGCGAGGTGGTACGTCCGGTCCTGTGCGCCCTGGAAGCAATGCTGCAGGAACATCACGGCATACGTGGCGGGGATATCATGTCGATGAGGTCGGAAAAATACCTGGAATCCTGCATAGATGAATACGTTTCTCTGATGGACAGGTATCGCGGGCTGATGGAAATACTGCTGCTGCGCGCACAGGGGTCATCTCTGGAGCATTTCCGGGAAAATTATACCGACCGTTCCACAGAGGTGGTCAAAGCGTGGTTCGCATCCATGCGGCAGAAGCATCCGGGAATAAACACGGCGGTGTCGGACTTCATCATCCACCTGCATACGGTATGGATGTTCACGATGTTCGAGGAACTGCTGATGCATTCAGTGCCGCGGCAGGAAATGGAGTCCATACTGCACGATTACATATTGTTTGAAATCCAGGGCTGGAGGGCAATCATCAGGATATGAGGGACAATGAGCAGATACACGTACAGGCGGCCATGACGGAGCTGCCGGCAAGGAGGGAATCTTCAAGGAGGTTCCCTCCTTTTTTTATGAACAAATCTGAATATCGTTCACTATTGGCGGTGTCCCCCCCACTGGTATGCCATATTGAATGTTGAATACTGATTTAATGCAATAAAAAGTATGGATAAAGTAAAAAAGAAAGAAGGTCTGGCCCGCCTGTTCGAGATAGCGGGACAGAAGAAAGGGCTGCTTGTACTGGCGGGAGTCCTGTCGGCAGGCAGCGCCGTATGCATGCTCGTGCCATATTGGGCTGTTTATGAAATCCTGAAGGTACTCCTGACGCACGGAGGTGCCACGGCCCCGGAATTCGGGGCGGAAATGATACGCTGGGGATGGATAGCATTCGGAGGCCTTGCCGGCGGACTGGTGCTGCTGTATGCATCCCTGATGTCTTCGCATGTCGCGGCTTTCCGTATCCTGTACGGGCTGCGCGTCCGCCTGTCCGGGCATATCGGCAGACTTCCGTTGGGGTATCTGAACAACACTTCCACCGGAGCCATCAAGAAGACGATGGACCAGAACATCGAGAAGATAGAGGGGTTCATCGCCCACACCATCCCGGACCTGGTGAATGTGGCGGCTACGGTGGCGGTGATGCTTGCCATATTCTTCTCTCTGGACATATGGCTCACGGCCGTGTGTCTGGCTGTCGTGGCGGTAAGCCTGTTCCTCCAGTTCTCCAACTTCATGGGGAAAAGGGCAAGGGAGTTCACTGCGATTTATTATGATGCGCAGGAAAAGATGAGCGCGTCCGCCGTGCAGTATGTGCGTGGAATGCCCGTGGTCAAGATCTTCGGGCAGAGCGTACTCTCGTTCCGCCGGTTCAATGCGGAGATCCAGGCATACAAGACCTTTGCCCTTAAGTGCTGCGACACCTACCAGGACGGGATGGTGGCATTCACTGTCCTGCTGAACTCGATGGTCACATTCATCCTTCCCGTGGGCATCCTGCTGATGCAAGCCAGTCCGCAATCCTTGTCATTGGCGGTAGTATGGCTGTTCTTCATTATCATGGG
>CALVDL010000025.1 GCA_944326305.1 uncultured Bacteroidales bacterium | reverse complement strand
CCTGACTGCCTGCTACCATGCCAAAGGGACTGTCAGCGGCCCGGGAGGAGCCACAGGCGGCGTGGCGGGACGGAACTTCAAGGACTCCATGTTTGGTGGCGGTATCATCACCGCCTGCTACTGGGGAGACAACGGCCAGACACAAGGCATCGGTGAAGACCAGGTAGGCACCGGCGGAACCGAGCAGGTGACGGACGGCGACTGGACGGATGCTATGAAAGTCATGAACACCGCATTGCAGAGTGTAAGTTCAGAGTGGCGTTACGAACTCACCGGAGAACTGCCTACACTGACAGAGAACTGATAACTGATTAGGAACCGGTCACAAGTTTGGTTGGATATCCGGCCCGTTCACACCGGCAACCCGAATGGGTGGCCGAATTAAGTTTTGTAACACCTGGAAATTTTACGAATCGGTAATTATATTATTTTCAATTAATTACAACAATTCCAAACTTCCAGGTGTGTAACCGGTGATCAGGCAGCTAATTGGCAGGGACCATGTTGTGGCTGTCCATATAAGCCTTCAGCCGCTCAAGGTATTCATAGTCAGGGCCGTCGAAGAATGAGACTCCGCTTGCCCCATTGCCGTATGCGGCATCGAGAGCCTTTTCAAAATCATCTCCCTTGATGTCAGGGAACATGAGGCCGGCATAGATATGTGCACGACCTCCGACAGCCTTCACGCTTTCAGCGACAGAACGTCCGATCCATTCCGGGCCTTCATAGTAGAACCCATTGTATATCATAGGGAAATAAGCATCTAAAGGCCAGTTGCCCCAGTCCTGGCGGACCATTCGCTTGGCCATTGTAGGGCCAGGGAACACGGCAGCGGTAAGGGTCTTGCCCTCGGTCTTGAGCCTGGCTGTAATGGTCTTGACGACATTGGTGATGGCGTCGTACCTGAAGTTGAGCCATGACTGGTCCTCCATAGGGTATTTAAGCTCAAGAGGGTCTTTTCCGGTAAGGGCCTTGAACTTGGCACGGCAGACATCGCAATAGCAGAAATCATACTCCGGAAGCTCCTGTACCTGCTCTATCCCGTAGTTCTTCCACAGGCTGACAGGCAGGATGACATCCGGGAAGCGCACATAGTCGAGGTGCATCCCGTCCACATAAGGAAGGTTGGCCATCTTCAGGTAATCTTCGGCCAGATATTCAGCCACGCCATCGTGTGAAGGGCAGAGGAATCTGTAGTAGTCCACGTATGCGGGATGGTCAAAGCAGGACTCCCCTTTCCTGTTCACGGCAAACCAGTCCGGATGTGTCTCCAGGCACTCCGCACGGTTCATGGTCCACTTCCAGTAATGTGCCTCCAGTCCGGCCTCTTTGCACATGCGGAACACATCCTCGTCATATCCCTCGAACAGGATGCCGCTGATGCCGCAACTGTGGACCTTGGCGAAATGCTCCCTGTAGCGGTCATCGCTCCATTCAGGCTTGAACCTCATCCACATCCAGTTCTTCACGACCTGCGGCTGCACCTTGCCTATGGTGAACTTCCCGTCCTGGTCAACGGCATAATACTCGTTCCTGCCTGCAAGCGTGATCTTTACAAGGAAGCTGCCCGAAGTGGCCTCAACATCTATCCTGTCATTCTCGCCGATTGAGGAAAGTTCGGCCTCCGTAAGGAAGAAGTCGTCCACGGTGCGGAGGAAATTGCCCTTTGCGGACTTGTTGTCAAGCTGGGCATAGAACATGGCCCAGAGAAGCTTATACGCATCCAGATCGAGGGTATGGCCTCCCATAGTCCTTGACCCGGCCGGTGCGTCCACGAAATTGAGGAAGCCCCAGCGGTCAGGCATGTGCATGTCGACCCGCCCTGTCGGGGTCCACACCCAGTTCTCTTCAGGCTGCCCTTCCACAAGGTGCTGCACCCGTGAGAAATTTATCCTCCAGGTGGTGTACTGCCTCGGGTCGGAGAAATTCCATGTAAGCGCCTCGAACGGGATGGCCATCTCCACTGTCCAGCTGCGGTCGGTGTCCTTCTCCTTGTTCAGCGTGCCGTCATAGCCGACAGCGAGCTGGAGCCCTTCGCAGTTCCACGGGATGAAGAACGACCCTCCGCTGCGGTACGGCTTGTCCAGCATGAGGTCGAAGATGACACCCCGCGCATTGTTCTCTATCTCGAAATAATGCACCCCGTCCCCGTCAGGGTCGAGGAAGACCTCGAAATCATTGTCATGATAGATGATAGTGTCCCTCTGGGTGAGCTTCGCCACAATATTGTCCTCCATGAGGGTGGCGGCGATATAAAGGCAGTCGTCGTCCCAGAGCATCTTGACCGTAGTCTCTTTGCATGGGGCAGGATAACCTTCTCCCCTGATGTCTACGAATGCCTCGGTCGGCCTGGCGCGGAGCCATGAATCTTCTTTGAGTTTGCCGTCGACTTTGATCCGGTCCACAGTACGGAAGCAGTCATAGCTGCGGGGTTCCGTAAGAACGGCCTTGTAACGTTCGTACAGAGGCTGTGCGAATGCCAGTGATGACAGGCACAGTGCGGTAATAAACGATAGTGTTTTCTTCATTGATATATTGTTTTTTACAGATTTCTCGGTTCCGGCCTGCGGCCTCCTCTCGAAATGACAGGTCCAGGGATTTCTCGGTTCCGGCTTGCAGCCTCCTCTCGAAATGACAGGTCCAGGGATTTCCCGGGGTCTGCCCAGAATGACGCATCCAGGAATTTCAGGGATCTGTCCGGAACGGGAGGCCATACGGACATCAGTCGTCATAGTCATTGAAACTGAGGACCTGGCCTGAACCCCGGTAAAGTTCCAGAGGAGACTCCAGGTCTACTGCTATCACCGTTATCTTCTCGTCAAGCACATCCTCCGGGACCTCAACATAGCAGACACCCGGGACTTCGCTCCAGGATATGTCGTTGTATCTCACCCAGTCGAGCTTCACGTCGCTGCCTACTACCCTGATATCCTTGATACGGCTTTTGAGACCTTTGAGTTCGACACTCTCGTTCGGCCTGTAAGGAAGATAGATATAAAGTGTCTTGCTGTCCAGACTGAGAGAAGTGTACCCGTGCACATGTCCGGCAGGAATGCCTGCCTTCGTATCATAAATGGCCTCCGCGTGCTTCGATGTCCATCGTCCGAACTCTTTCAAGATGGCCACCTGCTCGTCAGGAATGGAACCGTCCGCCCTCGGGCCGATATCCAGAAGAAGGTTACCACCGAGACTGATGCAGTCTACAAGCATGCGGAGAAGGACCATATCGCTCTTGTAGTCCGTATCATCGACCCTGTAGCCCCACGAATCGTTCATGGTCATGCAGGTCTCCCACCATTGAGATTCGGGACGGGTCACCGGCACCCCCAGCTCAGGAGTGGCATAGTCGCCATAGCCCTGTATGCGGGAATTGATCACCACTCCGGGGTTAGTCTCCCGCAGCATCTCCACTATCTCCTTCGCCTTCCAGTCCTCCGCCGTCTGCTCCCAGTCTCCGTCGAACCAGTAAAGGTCAGGCTTCCAGGCATTCAGCTCTTTCAGCTGGGCAAAATTGAAGTCCACGAAATGCTGCCATCTTTTCGGTTCTTTATGAATGTCGTATTTGGCAGGACCGTTACGGTAAATGTTCGGATAATCTTCTCTCGGCCAGTCTATAAGGGAGAAATAGAAACCGAGTTTCAGTCCCTGCTTCCTTACCTCCTCTGCAAAAGGGGCGATTACATCACGTCCTGCAGGCGAATTTTTCACGGCACTGTCGTCGCCCGCCTTTGTATCCCACAGGGCGAACCCGTCGTGATGCTTGGTGGTGATGACCGTGTACTGCGCACCGCTCTCTTTTATAAGACGGGCCCAGTATGCAGGGTCGTAATCGGCAGCCGTAAACGCCTCACGCTGCTTCATATAATCCTCAATGGAAATGGTCCCGTTGTGGAAAGCCCAGCTCTCCGAAGTCTCTCCCTTGGAATAGATGCCCCAATGGATGAAAATACCGAGCTTCGCCCTCGAGAACCATTCCATACGTTCGGCCTTCTGCTCAGGGGTCTCCGCATCAAGCGGCAATGATGTCATTGACACCAGGGCCAGAGAGGCCAATAAAATATTCCCGTATTTCATATATGATTGTATTTTACAATAGACCTTACAAAGATAGACTTTTTACTGCAAAAAGGCCATCCCGATACAGCACCGGGATGACCGATAATGAATTTCAGAATCCAGACATAAGGCTATTCATGTCCGCCGATAGCCCACCAGAGCGGGGTGACACGGCTGTTTCCACCTCCAAGCAGTTCCAGAGCTTTGGCATAGCCGGTAGGATCCGCATTGTTGAGAGAGGAAGGATAAGGCAGTCTCTGGACAAAATACCCCGGTTTCTGTGGCCCCTGATATGAGGTGCTTGTCCATTCAGGCATATACGGCAGCGTAGTGGTTGAAACCGGTATTTCCCAGAACGGAAGTCCAAGACGGCGATGATCAGACAGGTTCTCCAAAGGCAGCCACGGAGTATTGGCTATATACTTCTGGGTAATGATCTTCGTCAGCTGGTCATTGAGGGCTTTTTTGCCGTTAAACCCTACATACAGGATGTTTTCCACTTCAGGATAATGATATGTAGTGGTCTTAGTCTCTCCGGTGTATCCGTCCACATATTCGATTTCATAGTCAGAAGGCTCGTCGGTATGATCGAACGCGACACTTGTCCCGACCCTGTTGTAGGTGGTCGACGCTATATAGCTGTCATAATGCTGGTCCATTCCCGTATATTCAAGACTGAGCCTGATGCCTTCTTCATAGGCTGCCTTTGCTGTAGTACCGACATTCCATCCGCGGAGTGCAGCCTCTGCCAGAAGGAAATAAGTCTCCCATGGGCCGAAGAACACACGGAAATTGGTGCTGTTCCTATACTCGTCCGCAAGCTGCGGATAGGTGCCGCCATAGCCGTATGTGCTGACCCCGTCTCCGTTCGCAAGACCGTTTGTGCCCATGCTCTGGTCATTGAGCCAGCCGGCAGGAAGTCCGTTCCAGCAGTAAGTCGCATCCGTCTCTGTCCCCTCGATAAGTTTGCCGTCTTCATCATACATTCCTTCGGTCTGGCGGGCGTCTGCAGACAGGAAGTTCTGTACATACCCGTTGACTTTCCTGTTGGCATAGTCGCCAGGCAGGAAGAAATATACGAATGCCCGGGGGTCAATGACTGACGGGAGGGCATCGAAGAAATACTGCTTGGTAGGATTGTCCGTATTCACTGCAAAATGATTTTCGAACTTCTTGCCGAGGTATGTCTGCGCATCCCTGATCCTGCTCTCATACCTGGAAACATCCGCAGAAGAATAGAGTACTCCGGAAGCGTCGCTCAATACCGCTTTCACGTCTACCCCCAGATTGGTAGTAAGGTTTGCCATAGTGGCGGACAATGTCTGCCAGTCCCAGGTACGGCTCATGACTCCGGAAAGGTTGTCCCAGCCGTCAACTTCACGTACACGGAAAGTATCGTCATTGACAAGTATGCCGTCGCCGGCAGCCAGAGCCGCCTCAAACTCGGAGCGGGCCTTGTCCGGCTCGACCTCGGACAGCCTCATGGCAAGCCTCATCCACATCGACACGCCGTATGCCTTCCATTTCACAGGGTCATATCCGTATGCCTCGTCGCACTGGCTCTCTTCATCCGTCGGTTCTACGGAAGTATTGATGCTTGCGATTGCATCCTCAAGCTCGTCGTACATATAATAGTAGACATCCTTTACGCTCCTGAATTCCGGGTTGACTCCCTGGAAACCGTCTATAGGCATAGGACCGAAAGTATCGGCGAATTCACTCATGAGGTAGACCATCCATATACGCGCAATGGCTTTCACGTTAGGATAGAACTCGATCTGATGCGCTGTCAGGCCTGCCTGGTCCGCGTTGCCGAGCTGCACATCGCACAAGGTGATCGCATTCTGGCAGTACGTCATGGCATTGCACATGTAATTGAACGATGCACTCATGTGGCTGTCATCATAATTTCCGGAGCTTGTACCGTATCCGTCCTCACCGTCCTGACGTGCGGCCGCGGCCCAGTTGATAACGAACAGACGTTCTCCCGTATCTGGATTCTGCTGGGCAAAAAGGATAGACTGGTTCAGTGCATAGTACGGCCTTGCCGCCAGTTCATCCACTGCCTGCGGATTCCTGTTTACCTCCTCAAAGTCAGAGCACCCTGCAACAAGGGAAAAGGCAATGCCGGCTGATAGTAATTTTATTATGTTTTTCATTGTATTGTCCGATTTTTAGAATCCGAATGAAACATTGAACACAAAGCAACGTGAAGTCGGAGTACTTGCGTACTCGAAACCGGTTGCGTTAGTTGAAGTCGCAAATACGGACTCCGGGTCTATACCTCGCATGGCGCTGTAGATCATGCAGACATTAGTGACGGAAAATCCGAGTTTGACACTCTGGAGCACTTTCGATCTTTCAAGAAGTTTCTTAGGGAACGAATAGGCAAGGGAAAGGTTACGCAGACGTACATTGGTGGCGTCATAAAGATTGGCTTCCGATATACCGAGATTTCCGCTCCGGCCTGAAACGGCCTGCCAATAGTCCTGGTATGTAACAGATTTGGCGTTAGGTACATAACCGCCGTCTGTCTGCTGGACTCCGGATACTACGAAATCCTCCCTCAGACCGTTGTCGCCTACCGTTACAAGGGCGGTACCCGCACTCTGCATCATCTGCTGTGTTCCGGAGAAAATCTGTCCGCCGATTCTGGCATCGATCTGGAAAGAAAGGGAAAGGCCTTTCCATGAGAATGTATTTGTCCAGCCCATGTTCGCCGTAGCCTGCTGGGTACCTATCTTCTCCGCTTCGCTGGTCCCCTGAGGAAGTCCTGCCTCGTCAAGGATCAGCTGGCCGTAATACGGACTGGATTCATCCTCCACCCTGAGGAATTTTGTTCCCCAGATTTCTCCGTAATCCCCTCCGACCTGGGCATACACCTGAAGGTTGTCATATCCTCCGAGGGAATAGCGCTCCACGCCGTCTGCAAGTTCAAGGATCCTATTGTCATTGTGGGAGAAATTCAGCATCATGTCCCAGGTGAAATCCTTTTTCATGACAGGAGTGGCATTTAGCATAACCTCCACACCGGAATTCTGGATGTTTCCTGCATTGATCTTCCTGTTCTGATAGCCGGAAAGAGCGTTGACAGGCAGGTTGATGAGCTGGTTCGTTGCATTGGACTTGTACCATGCGACATCAAGGCCGAGCCTGTTGTCCAGGAAGCGCAGCTCGAGTCCCGTCTCCCATGAAGAAATCAGCTCGTTCTTCACCGTAGAATCATAAAGCGTCGATCCTGAAGTGATGGTAGGTGTGCTGACCTGGGAGCTTCCCGCCGTATATACATTATATATCTGGTAAGGGTCCATGTCATTACCTACCTGGGCGTATGAAGCACGCACCTTGGCGTATGTGAACCAGTCAGGCATTGACCAGTACTTGTCAACCATGTCACTTATTACCCATGAAAGGGATACGGACGGATAAAGGAACGAGCGGTTCTCCGGAGCAAGTGTCGATGTCCAGTCGTTTCTGAACGTGCCGTCGAGGAAAATGAAGCCTCCGTAGTTAATCTGGAGGGTACCGTAAAGGGAGTTCATCTTGCGGTGGGAGTATGATTCCGTGACACCGGCCTGCTGCTTTCCGTTACCCAAAGAAAAGACATCCCTGATATTCAGAGGGCTCACGCTTGAACTCAGTCCGCGGTTTTCCCTTTCCATAAGGTTTCCTCCCAGAGTCACGCCACCGCCCCATTCTCCGAATATATTGTCCTTCTGGGCTGAAACGAGGAACGAGAAGTTGTTTTCAAAGAAACGGCTTTCACCCACTGAATATGAACCTGTTCCTTCAGCTATATTAGGATTTCCGCCATATACATGGGTCGTGGTTTCCGTGAAATACATATCGCTGCCGGCACGGAGTTCCGCGCTGAGCCAGTCCGTGAACTGGTATTTGAGGCTGGCGTTCATCAGGAAACGGTCACGGGTATCGTCGTTCTGATTATACAGGGTAAGCCAATAAGGGTTATTGCCGTCCGTATTATACCAGAACATGTCGCCGTTTTCATCGGTCGCACCTCTGAACTCGGTTACGTCCAATGTCGTAGGCATCGTGTACATGATCATGGAATAGTTGGACCCGTTGTTTCCCGAGATAGGACGGTTATGGGCGGAAGCCTTGATATACTGTACCTTACCGTCAAAGCTCCAGCGCTCGTTCTTTCCGAAAGTAGAGGTGGCGCGCAACATCAGGTTCGTCCTCTTGAGACCGGCCTCAGGCTGCACTCCGTTATCTATCGTATGGGTTGCCGATGCATAGATCCCTGTCTTGCCATACTGCTGGGACAGAGTGACATTGGTAGTGGAATTTATACCTGTCCGAAGGAAGTTCTCGAGATTGTCATAATACTTCATAGTACCGGTCGAACCGTCCCATTTTGTATATTCCTGACCCTCTATCAGGGCTCCCCAGCTAGAACCGGAAGTACCGTTATACCTTCCCAATGTTCCCTGGCCGTAAGATGTCTGGTAGTCAGGGCGCATGAAAGTGGTCGTGGCGCTCACTGTCTGTGAGACCGTAATGCCGATACCCTCATTCTTTTTACCTTTCTTGGTGGTAATGAGGATGACGCCGTTACCTGCACGCGAACCGTAGAGGGCCGCTGCTGACGCACCTTTGAGGACAGACATCGACTCCACGTCCTCAGGGTTGATGTCCTGCAGACCGTTACCCATATCGGCAGTAGGGTTCCAGAAGTCATTGTTGGAAGCACCGATGAAGTTGTCCATCGGAGTACCGTCTATAACTATGAGAGGCTGGTTGAGACCTGTAAGGGAGTTGTTGCCTCGGAGCTGGATTTTGGAGGAAGAACCAGGACCGCCGCTGGAACGGATAATCTGGACTCCGGCAATTTTACCGGTAAGGGCATTGGCGATATTGGTTTCTCTGGCTTCCAGAAGGGATTCGCCTTCAACCTCCTGAAGAGCATAACCCAGGGTTTTTTCCTGCCTGGTGATGCCGAGGGCCGTGACTACGACCTCATCGAGAAGCTGTGTGTCGGGCTGCAGAGTGATGGTGACGTCCATATCTGCCCCCCCCACATTGATAGTCTGTGGTATGAAACCGAGACATGAGATTTCAACGGTGGCGCCGGAAGCTACCTCGAAGCTGAAATCCCCGTTTTCATCTGAAATTGTACCTTGTGTCGTGCCTGTTATGAGTGCAGCCGCCCCGGGAAGAGGAAGTCCCTCGTTATCCAGAATCTTACCTTTTACAGTAACATTCTGGGCAAAGGCAACTGTTCCGCACAACATCGCCGCAAAAATAAGAAGAACGCGGCCGATCGCATTGAAGCGAACATAGAATTGCTTCATAAAACAGTGATTTTAGTTAGTTTATTAAAGATAGGTTCTCGTACAGTCGTACTGTTTGCTACTCGGAAACTGTTTGAAATTTCTCAAAAAATCAAACAATTTCTGAAGGGAGGTCGTTTAGGGGAGAGAAAAATTTGTCAAGAAAGTTTTGTCCGGTTATATTTTGTTAAATCTTATTGTGCAAATATATCTTTTTTTTACATAAACCCAAAATAACGGAAAAAAATTTAATAAAAATAATGATTATCCGGGAAAGTACCCTTTCCCAATCATGTCGTTTCCGACCGGACTTCTTCTGTCATTTCGACCGACCGTAGGGAGTGGAGAAATCTGCAGCTGGAATTGTATTTTTCCGAATTAATTGATAATTTTGACCCAGACGGACTATTCACCCGAAACCATTATTGTACACCCATTAACCATTTCAATATATGAAACATTTCCTGTCTGCAGCCTTGGGCGCTGCAATTCTGCTTCTGGCATCATGCAGTGCCGGTGACAGATTCATCTCGGAGAGGTCCTACAGAAAGACGGTCATGGAGGACTACGGGCACAGGGTAGAACTGCTGAACGGCTATGAAGCTACTGCCATTGTCGATGACCCGGAGGTCTCCCCGAGGGAGAAAGAGATACTGAAGTTCCTCTATGCATACATGCCTTACGGGGACATGCTAAACTACAGCGGGGAGTATTTCCTGCAGAACGTGAGGCTGAGCGAACAGACGAGGGAGACATTCTCATGGGGCCGGGAGATACCGGAGATGCTCTACAGGCATTTCGTTGTCCCGATAAGGGTGAACAACGAGGACCTGGACGAGTCACGTGCCGTTTTCTTCAAGGAACTGGCCCCGAGGGTCAAGGACCTTCCGATGAAGGAGGCGATTCTCGAAGTCAACCACTGGTGCCACGAGAAAGTGGTGTACACCCCTACCGACTCGCGCACGAGAGGGCCCCTGTCACTGGTCAGCAGCGGTGCGGGAAGATGCGGGGAGGAATCCACTTTCCTCGTAAGCGCCCTGCGCTCTGTCGGGATTCCGGCCAGGCAGGTCTATACCCCGAGGTGGGCACACACTGATGACAACCATGCCTGGGTAGAGGCCTGGGCCGACGGGCAATGGTACTTCCTGGGTGCGTGCGAGCCTGAACCTGTCCTGAACCTTGGATGGTTCAACAGCTCTGCAAGCCGCGGGATGCTCATGCACACCAATGTATTCGGCCGCTACAACGGTCCGGAGCAGGTGATGAGCCGCACCGAACTCACTACCGAAATCAATGTCACAGGGAACTATGCGCCGACCGCGTCAGTCGACATAAGGGTGGTGGATACGGACGGAAAGCCTGTCCCGCAGGCCGCGGTCGAATTCAAGATATACAACTACGCCGAATTCTACACGGCAGCCAGAAAGACAGCCGACAATGAAGGCAGGGCCTCGTTCACTGCAGGATGCGGCGACGCCCTCATCTGGGCCACGGACGGGAAGGGATACGGGTTCCGCCTGGTATCCTTCGGGAAGGACAGTTCCGTTGACATAGTGCTGGAGCACAAGGCAGGGGACAATTTCCGCTCTGAAATTTTCGTTGTCCCTCCAAAGGAAAACGAAAAGCTCCCTCCGGTGACAGAGGAGCAGAGGGCCGAGAATACAAGGCGCATGGCCCAGGAAGATTCCATACGCAATGCCTATGTCTCAACTTTCTGCACCCTTGAGGACGGGAAGGAGTTCGCAGTGAAAAACGGCCTGGACCCGGAAAGGACAGCGAAGTTCCTCGTGGACTCCAAAGGCAACCATGCCGTAATCGAGGCCTTCCTGACCGAGGCCAAGGGCAAGGACATGGCGGACAAGGCACTCGACCTGCTGGGGTGCATACTGCCTAAAGACCTGAGCGACACCCCGAAGGATGTGCTCGACGACCACCTGTACAACAGCACCGGAACCTCCCCTGAAATACTCGGGCCGAGAGTGAGGATGGAACTCCTCAGCGCCTACCGTTCATATCTGCAGGAGAATATTCCGGCCGAGCTGGCCTACCTGTTCATACAGGATCCGCAGACACTCGTGGACTGGTGCCGGGAAAACCTGTCGATGGTGGACGACTATAGCATGAGATTAGTGCCGACAAGACCTGTAGCCACATGGAAATCAAAGGTTTCCGACAGTTACTCAAGAGACCTGTTCTTCGTGGCGGCATGCAGGAGCATAGGGATACCCGCATGGGTGGACGAGATAAGCGGGAAAGTCCGCTACAGCCACCAGGGGAAAGAATTCGATGTGGATTTCGAAGCTCCGGAGCCGCAGCCGAACGACTATGGCAAAGCGGTACTGGCCTACAGGCCGACAAAGGACGTAAAGGAGCCGCGCTACTATACGCATTTCAGCATCTCAAGGATCGAGGACGGGAAAGCTGTGCTGATGAATTTCGACGATGACAAGGCCGTGCACGAGCTTTTCACCTCCGGGGCGAGGCTTGAAGCCGGGGACTACGCACTGGTCAGCGGCACCCGCCTGGACGGAGGGGAGGTACTCTCTGAAATAAGGGTATTCACAGTCCCTAAGGACGGGACAGCGAAGGTAGAGCTTGTCCTGCCGGAGAAAGTCAATTCTTCTGAAATAATGGGGACAGCATCCCTCGATGCCGCATACACCGATGCGGAAGGCATGAAGACAAGCCTTAAGGACTTCATCGGCACTGACAGGTGCGTAGTGGCCATACTCGGTGCGGGTGAGGAACCTACAAACCACATTCTCAACGACATATCCATGTTCAAGAAGGACATCGAAAAGACCGGGGCCAAGATGCTCATGCTTTTTGCAAGCGAGGACAATGCCAAGAGGTACAGGCCGGCTGACTTCCCGAATCTGCCTGACAACATCGTTTTCGGGACAGACACCGGCGGGGCCGTAAAGGACGCCCTTGTAACCGGTGCTGGCTCATCCAAGGATGCGCTGCCTGTTGTCGCCATCGTGGACGGATTCGGGAATATCACTTTCCTCTCCAGCGGATATATTATAGGTATAGGGGAAAGGCTCCTGAGGGATTTCCAGAAATGATGTCCAAAGAAAGACATTTGAAGGGTGAAAAAAGTGATTTTTTTCACCCTTTTTTATAAACCTTTTTACCGTACGGGTGTCTTATATATCGGTTTTAAATTATTTGATATGAAGACATTACACAGAATCATCATTACGGCGGCAGCCATATCGGCGTGCGGAGGTCCGTACTGCGACGGGCCGCATCCATGCAACGGACCTGAACGTCCATGCTGCAACCGCGCAAGATAGATAACAGAAACCTGAACGACAAGGGGCTGTATCAAAATGAATGTTTTGATGCAGCCTCTTTAAAGTATGTAAAAATCGTCTTTCTGCGGCGGACAAAGCCTGCATGTCATTCATGCACCAGAGTGAATACGGTAATCTCCGCCTTCACTCCGATACGGGCAGGGAAAAGCGTGGTGCCGAGCCCGTCATTGACATAGAGACGCTGCGTACCGGAAGCGCCCTCTTCCGTATAGAGGCCGCTGTTCTCCTTGAATACCAGCCGGCCCGGTTCAATGCCGAAAAGACGCAGCTGGGCATTGTGGGTATGGCCGGAGAGCATCAGGTCTATATCAGTCTGTCCGAGAACTTCCGACCGCCAGTGCGTAGGATCATGTGAAACAAGGATCTTGAACTCCCCTTCCGCCCCTGACATTGCCTTGGCCAGGTCTCCATGTGACTCGAACTGCTTCATCGCTGAAATGCTCTCCACTCCGATGACGGATATTGTATCCGGGGCCCCGCCCGGCGCTCCGGCACGGACGAGGTCGATATGGGCATTGTCAAGAAGATGCCATCCGAGAGCCCTTTCCTTCGAGCGGACAGAATCTACGGCGGCTATGCGATCCCTGTCGGATTCCCATTTGTTGTATGGGCAGTAATCATGGTTCCCCATCACCGAGACTACCCCGTCTGCCGACCTGAGGCGCCTGAGTTCATCCATGAACGGCGTGATCTCGTCAGGGAGCGTAGTCACAAGGTCCCCGCTGAACACTATCAGGTCCGGATTTTCCGCTGCCACCATGTCCATTATCCTGGAAAGTACACGCGGCCTGTCCCGGAACGACCTCAGATGCATATCGGATATATGGACAATCCTGTAACCGTCGAAGGACGCCGGCACAGACTGTGAAGATATTTCCAGATGGCTGACTCTCAGGCTGTTCCTTCCAAACAGATACCCGTACAGGATAAGAAGCGGAGGAATGACGAGCACCCAGAGCCCGTTCATGAAAACGGACTGGAAACTTGCTCCGAAAGCGGCAGCGGCACCCGCCACTGCGAGCAGTACTATAATGATAGCCGTACTGACAAAGACAAGGGCTACCGCGACAAACAACAATTCCATCATTGACTGAGATTTAATACCGGTACGGCAGGCTGCCCCGCCCTTCCGGCAATCCGCAAATTTAATCAACTGGCCGGATACATGAAATTTTAATTGTACCCGAATATTGTTATTTTTGCTGCCGGAAAATTCGGTGCATGATACACGGCATACTTGACAAGATAAAGGGCAATCCCCATATCACAGGGGGTACGGCATATGCAATACTGTTCACGATGGGGCTTTGCCACCTGCTGAACGACATGATCCAGTCGGTCATTCCGGCGATATACCCGCTTCTTAAGGAGAACTACGGGTTCACCTTCGCACAGATAGGCGTCATCACGCTGGTATTCCAGATGACTTCATCTGTTTTCCAGCCGTTCATAGGGAGATACGCAGACCGGCATCCCCAGCCGTATTTCATGGCTGCAGGAATGGGATTCATGCTGCTGGGCCTGCTTGCCCTCGCATATTCGACAACCTTCATGCTGATCCTGGCTTCGGTGGCGGTCATCGGATGCGGCTCGTCGGTCTTCCACCCTGAAGCTTCCAGGGTGGCGCAGCTTGCCTCCGGAGGGAAGAAAAGCCTGGCGCAGTCCATTTTCCAGGTAGGAGGGAACGGAGGAAATGCCATAGGCCCCCTGCTTGCAGCTGCCGTAGTCATCCCGTTCGGACAGCACGCCATAGGGTGGTTCGCCATGGCAGCAATGCTGGCGGCAGGGCTCCTGACCAGGGTAGGACACTGGTACAGCCTGCTTCTTGATGAAATAAGGACGGCACGCAAAGAAGTATTCCGGAGGGCATGCAGCCTGCCGGGCAGGACTGTAAGCATTGCAATGGGGATTCTCGTGCTGATGATTTTCTCCAAATATTTCTTCAACGCCTGCATGACGAGCTACTTCACGTTCTACCTTATCGAAAAGTTCGGCGTCACGGTGCAGCAGTCCCAGGTCTGCCTTTTCGCATACCTCGCAGCCTTCGCGGCCGGAACCCTTGCAGGCGGCTTCCTCGGAGACAGGTTCGGCCGCAAATATGTAATCCTGGTCTCCATCCTCGGGGCGGCGCCTTTTACCCTGGCAATGCCGTATCTGAACCTTTTCTGGACGGTTGTAATGTCTGTAATCACCGGGCTTGTAATATCTTCCGCATTCTCCGCCATCGTGGTCTATGCCACAGACCTCAAACCTGACAAGGTGGGTATGGTCGCAGGTATCTTCTTCGGCCTGATGTTCGGGCTCGGCGGCATAGGCTCCGCATTTTTCGGATGGCTCGCCGACCTTACAAGCATAGAGTTCATATTCAAGGTAAGCACGTGGCTCCCGCTGCTCGGGATAGTGGCAATCTTCCTTCCTGACATACGCCCCGCGAACGCGGAATGATTTTTTTCGCTATCTTAGAGCCTGCTTATGGAAAGTACCGGACAACATAATATCCAGAAACAGATACTGCGGGCGTCCTACGGGAGCATCATCGGAAACGGGCTGCTGTCCGCCGCGAAGCTGGTGGCAGGGGCCGTCAGCGGAAGTTCCGCGGTCGTGAGCGACGGAATCGACTCCGCGTCCGATGTAGCTGTATCGGCAGTCATCGCCGTGACAGCCAAGATAATGGAGAAGAGGCCGAATGCCAGATACGCATACGGGTATGCCAAGGCAGAGTCGATAGCCACCAAGATACTCTCCATGGTAATCTTCTTTGCCGGAGGCCAGATGCTCTTCTCCGCTGTCGGCCACCTGCTTTCAAAGGAACCTCGCGAAATGCCGGGCACAATTGCAATATATGTTACGGCAGCGTCGATAGTATGCAAGCTCCTGCTGTCCCTTTACCAGACATCCGCCGGAAGGAAAACAGGTTCTTCAATGCTGATTGCCAACGGCATAAACATGCGCAACGACGTGATCATCTCCCTGAGTGTCCTCGTCGGACTGTTCTTCTCCTTCGTCCTGGAAATGCCTGTATTCGACTCCATTACTGCCCTGCTGGTCAGCTGCTTCATCATACGTTCCGCAATCAAGATATTCATGGACTCGAATGTAGAGCTGATGGACGGGGTAAAGGACACCTCCATATACCAGAAAATATTCGATGCCATAAGTACTGTCGAGGGGGTAAGCAATCCGCACAGGGTACGCTCTCGCAGCATCGGGGGGAAATACATGATAACACTGGATGTGGAGGCAAGCGGGGACATGACGCTCTCACAGGCCCATGCCCTGGCCAACAGGGTGGAACAGAATATCCGCAGCAGCATACCTGAGGTATACGACATAGTAGTCCATCTGGAGCCATACGGGACCTGTCCGGAGGACGTGTACGGGGTAGAGGAAAAAAGTCCGGGAAAATCCGGGCAGACACAGTAGGTCCGTCAAGACGATACAATGTTGGAAGACATCATACTGATAGCAGCCGGACTCGTCTCCGGCCTTATCTCCGGGACCGTGGGTTTCGGAGGCAGCCTGATTCTGCTTCCTCTGATAACGTCTTTCTCCGGGATTGAAACGGCTGTGCCCATGGCTACCGTATCGCAGCTGCTGAGCAACATCTTCCGCATGGGGGCCGGATTCAAGGCCATCAGATGGAGGCAGGTTGTCCGCTTCCTCATTCCGGCCCTTCCTCTCACGGTATTAGGGGCATACGGCTTTGTCGTTGTTCCCAAAGAACTGATGACCAAGATATTGAGCGTTATGCTCATAATATTCGCCCTGCTGGAGCTGTACGACAAGATCAGGCTTCCACGCTCCCGTTGGACCATGCTTGCGGGAGGAGGCATATCCGGTGTCATAAACGGGCTGCTCTGCCTCTCGGGACCGGTCAGCAGCGCAGTGTTCCTCACCCTCGGGCTCTCCCCTGTCGCCTATATCGCCACGGAGGCGGCTTCAGCCACAGTGATGCATGTGGTGCAGATGGTCATGTACGGACAGTTCGACCTGCTGAACATCCACGTCCTTAGGGACGGCATATACATAGGCGTGGCCATGGCCGCAGGGAATTTCATAGCAATGAAGAACATCCGCAACATCAAGCGCAGGAATTTCCGCAAGATAGTCGCCGCCGTCATGATCACAGCCTCGATATGGCTGTTCTTCTCGGTATAGAGGGGAAGAAGCATCGGATTCGGTAATCCTGAACATTTTTTCACTATATTTGGCCACTTCGTGTCCACATATACTGTTGCGCCTCGGCAGAGCAAATAAAATTTGTTCTGCACTCGGCTTCTGCGTATATTTGGCCTGACAGCCACATATACTGTAGCGCCTCGGCAAAGCAAGTAAACTTGTTTTGCACTCGGTTTCTGCGTATATTTGACATTACGTCTATTTATACCGTCCCGCCGGAGATGACATGGAAGACCTGGTCGGAAAACTGCATAGGGAAAGAAGGCTCGGGGCCTGTGAATACAGGTCCCTGCTTTTATGTGAGGACCCGCAGACGGTCGGCAGGCTGCATGAGAGGGCGAGGGAGACCGCCGTGGAGAGGTTCGGAAGGGACATATACATCAGGGGGCTGATAGAAATCAGCAACATCTGCCGCAACGACTGTCTCTACTGCGGAATCCGGAAGAGCAACAGGGCCGTCTCCAGATACACACTCACGGAAGAGGAGATAATGGAATGCTGCCGTCTCGGCTACGGGCTCGGCTTCCGGACCTTCGTCCTGCAGGGAGGTGAACCGCCCCAGGGGCAGGACAGCAGGATAGAGGCCATCTGCCGGGCAATCCACAGGGAATTCCCGGACTGCGCCATCACCCTTTCCATCGGGGAGCGCACTGAGGAGGCCTACCGGAGATTCAGGCAAGCCGGGGTGTCAAGGTACCTGCTCCGGCATGAAACGCATGACCCGGGACATTACGCAAGGCTCCATCCGCCGGGGATGTCGCTTGAAAACAGGCTCCGCTGCCTCGACACGCTTAAAAGATACGGATACCAGACCGGCACCGGGATAATGGTCGGAAGCCCTTTCCAGAGCATCGACAGCATCATCGGGGACATCATTTACATAGGGGAATTCGGGCCTGACATGATAGGCCTCGGCCCATTCATCCCGCACAGGGACACCGTATTCGCCGACTACTGGAACTCCGAAACAGCCATCCTGAAAGGCAAGAGCCATGAGGAAGAGGCTGTCGAACTGACGCTGAAGCTCATATCCATCTTCAGGCTGATGTTCCCTGACAGCCTGATACCCGCGACGACGGCCCTCGCCACACTCGACCCCGAAGGCCATCAAAAAGGAATCCTCGCCGGAGCCAATGTAATAATGCCCAACCTCTCCCCTCCTTCCGTCCGGGCAAGATACTCGCTTTATGACAATAAGGCAAGCTCCGGGACAGAGGCGGCCGAAGGGATTGGAAAACTGAAAGAACAGCTCCGGAAAACGGGATACAATATCTCAGTCAGCCGGGGAGACAGGCCCGGGAAACCGGAAGAACAGGAATGAACACGACAAAAAATCCACCACATGGACAGCATACCATATAACCCCGCCTCGGAAAAGGCGGAAGAATTCATAAACCACGGGGAAATCCTCGACACACTGGCATACGCGGCCGCACACAGGAACGACCGCAGCCTGATAGAAGGCATAATACGGAAAGCATCGGAATGCAGAGGCCTCACCCACCGCGAGGCGGCCGTACTGATGGAATGTGACCAGCCGGACCTGAACGAACGCATGTTCCGCCTCGCGAAAGAAATCAAAGCAAGGCTGTACGGCAACAGGATTGTGATGTTCGCCCCTCTTTACCTGTCGGACTGGTGCATAAACGGCTGCGTATACTGCCCGTATCATGCAAAGAACAGGCATATCCCCAGGAAGCGGCTCTCCCAGGAAGAGATACGCAGAGAGGTCATCGCCCTGCAGGACATGGGGCACAAGAGGCTGGCGATAGAATCCGGGGAAGACCCCGTACACAGCCCGATAGAATATATACTTGACTCCATCGCTACCGTCTACGGCACACGCCACCGCAACGGGGCGATCCGCAGGGTGAACGTAAACATCGCGGCGACCACGGTGGACAATTACCGCAGGCTGAAGGAGGCGGGAATCGGGACATACATACTGTTCCAGGAGACGTACAACAAGGCGAACTACGAAGCCCTCCACCCGAGCGGTCCCAAAAGCGACTATGCATGGCATACCGAGGCAATGGACCGGGCGATGCAGGGCGGGATAGACGATGTAGGGATAGGGGTGCTTTTCGGCCTGGGCACATTCAGGTACGACCTGGCCGGGCTCATCATGCACGCAGAGCATCTGGAGGCCCGTTTCGGGGTCGGACCGCACACGGTGAGCGTACCGAGGATCTGCCCTGCAGACGGCATAGACACCGGGGACTTCCCCGATGCGGTCCCGGATGATGTCTTCTGCCGCATTGTAGCGGTCATACGGCTTGCAGTGCCATACACCGGGATGATCATCTCCACCAGGGAGTCCGCAGCCGTAAGGGAGAAGGTGCTGGGGCTCGGCATCTCCCAGATCAGCGGAGGCTCGAAGACCAGCGTAGGAGGATATGCCGATGCCATGGACAGGATGGCGGGCAAGGAAGTCCCGTATGAGGCAGACAGCTCACAGTTCGACGTCAGCGACAGGAGGACACTTGATGAAATAGTCGGATGGCTGCTGGACACCGGCCATATACCGAGTTTCTGTACTGCATGCTACCGGGAGGGACGCACCGGTGACAGGTTCATGTCCCTCGTCAAGCGCGGCAAGATAGCAGACTGCTGCCAGCCCAACGCACTGATGACCCTGATGGAATACCTCCAGGACTATGCCTCCGCGCAGACCAGGGCCAAAGGAATGGAAGCCATCCGCAGGGAACTGGAGCACATCGGCAGCGGCAAAGTCCGCGAGCTCACAGTCCTCCGCCTGAAGGAGATAGTGGACGGACAGCGTGACTTCCGCTTCTGATAAAGGAGCAGACCTGCGGCAGGCCCCCCGGCGAGGTGTTGGCGGAGGTGGCGCCCTTTAACAAATATTATTAAACATCAATTCGTCGAACTGACGTTAATTATCATCCGATGAACCAGACCCCATCCGCCGAAAGGCTCCACATAACGGTGTTCGGAAAACGGAACACAGGAAAATCCTCACTGATAAATGCAATAACGAGTCAGGAAACATCCCTCGTGTCGGACATGCCGGGCACGACCACCGACCCTGTACGGAAAGCGATGGAAATCCCGGGTCTGGGACCATGCATCTTCACCGACACCGCAGGGTTCGATGATGACGCCGAAGGAATAGGGGCAGGACGGGTGTGGCTCGCCGCCAAGGCAATGGACGGGACAGACATTGCCATTATGATCTTCAGGGACTGCGACCCAGAGGAAAAGGAATGGTACGGCAGGCTCTCCGGGAAGGGCATACCGGTAATCCCGGTGATAAACACCGGCGGCCCGCACGGGGCGCATCCGCAGAATGACCTGGCCCGGACAGCAAGGTACGCAGAAAGCCTTTGCAAAGAAAAACCAGTGACGGTCAACCCATTGACAGGAGAAGGGATAGAGAATTTATTTTCCGCCGTACTTCACAGGCTGCCTGACGCAACTTCACACCGCTCCATCACCGGAGGCCTTGTCCGTGAAGGCGACACGGTCATGCTGGTAATGCCCCAGGACTCCCAGGCCCCCAAAGGCCGCCTCATCCTGCCGCAGGTACAGACCATCAGGGAACTTTTAGACAGGAAATGCACAGTGGTGTGCTGCACGGCCGGAGATGCAGAAAAAACAATAGGGAGGCTATCGGTCCGGCCCGACCTGATAATCACTGACTCTCAGGCGTTCCCAGAAGCCATGGCGGCCAAGCCCGAAGGATGCCGCATCACCTCTTTCTCAGTCCTTTTCGCAGCATACAAGGGCGATATCGGGACATTCACCCAAGGGGCAAAGGCGATGGAGCGCCTCAACGATAGCTCAAGGGTCCTGATAGCAGAAGCCTGCACCCATGCCCCGGCCGCTGAGGACATCGGCAGGGTCAAGATTCCGGGAATGCTGCGCAGAAGGTTCGGGCAGGGTATGAGAATAGACACGGCAAGCGGCAATGACTTCCCGCAGGACCTCTCTGCATATGACCTTATAATCCACTGCGGGGCATGCATGTTCAACCGCAGGTATGTCCTGGACCGGATCGCCTCCGCCCGAAGACAGGGAATCCCCATCACCAACTACGGAATAGCCATAGCCTGGCTTACAGGTATCCTCGACAGCATCACACTCCCGGAGCCATGCCCCGGGGAAGGGCCTGAATGACCATTGTACATGGACGGGACCGGACTTCCCTACTCCAGTTCGTCAAGGATACGCTTCACATCCACAGGCTGGAGGCGGCCATACACCTTGTCCCCGATCATCACGACAGGGGCAAGCCCGCAGGCCCCCACACACCGCAGGCAGTCCAGGGAGAATTTCCCGTCCGGTGTCGTCTGCCCAACGTCTATGCCGAGAATGCGCTTGAATTCGTCGAGGAGCTTCTCGGAACCGCGCACATAACAGGCCGTTCCCATACACACCGAAACAGGGTACCTGCCTTTGGCCGTCATGGTGAAGAATGCATAGAATGTAACTACCCCGTAGACCTTGGACACAGGGATATTGAGCCTCCTGGCTATCATGCGCTGCATCTCCTCGGGGAGATAGCCCATAAGATGCTGCGCTTCATGAAGTATGTTTATGAGTTCCCCAGGGTTGTCACCGTGCCTTTCACAGATGGCGTCCACCTTTCCGGCGACATCGCATGGCAGTTTGATTTCTGGCATAATATTCCGTTTTTCCGGCCCGCAGGCCAGTGTTAAATTTAAAGAGCCTTATTGAAATAATGTGTATGAAGCAGCCGTTCTGCCTTTTCACTCAAAGGTTTCCCCAGGAATTCCTCATAGAGGGTCCTGATATACGGGTTCTCATGTGACTTGCGCAGGGTCTTCCCGGCATCCTCCTTATAGAGAGCGTTGGCCCTGGCATAGAGCACTTCCGAATGCCCGTGGTGAAGCGGCTGCCCTCCACCGCCGATACATCCGCCCGGACAGGCCATGATTTCTATGGCATGGTACTCGTTCCTGCCGTGCCTGATGTCCTCGAGCAGGTGGCGGGCATTTCCAAGTCCATGCGCTATCCCCACTTTCAGCTCAAACCCGTCCAGGTCCACGGAAGCCCGTCTCACTCCGTCCATACCTCTGACATTCTGGAAATTGACGCTCTTCAAAGTCTTTCCCGTATACAGCTCGTAGACAGTCCTGAGAGCAGCTTCCATCACTCCCCCGGTAGCCCCGAAGATCACGCCTGCTCCCGTAGAGACCCCCAAAGGCTGGTCAAAATCCATGTCAGGCAGCAGAGTGAAGCTGATATTTGCCCTCTTGATAAGGCGCGCAAGTTCACGCGTGGTAAGTGAATAGTCCACATCAGGGTTGCCGTATGTCTTGAATTCATCCCTGTCGCATTCATATTTCTTTGCAAGGCATGGCATTATTGACACCACCACGAGCTTCTCCCTCGGGATTCCCATCTTCCCTGCCCACCATGTCTTGGCTATGGAGCCGAACATCTGCTGCGGAGACCGCGCGGTGGAAGGGATGTCAAGCATGTCAGGGAACTGGTGCTCGAAGAAATTGACCCAGGCGGGGCAGCATGATGTAAGGATCGGAAGGCGCACCGTCCTGTCGCCGCCCAGATACCTGGTCAGACGGTCAAGCATCTCGGCACCTTCCTCCATTACAGTAAGGTCGGCCGCGAAATCCGTATCGAACACATAGTCGAAGCCCAGCTCCCTGAGCGCAGCGACCATCTTCCCCGTCACGAGCGTCCCTGCCGGAAGCCCGAACTCTTCCCCTATGGCAGCCCTCACAGCAGGGGCCGTCTGCACTATGACCACCTTCTCCGGGTCGGCAAGGTCCTCTACCAGACGGTTGGTATGGTCCCTCTCGGTCAGGGCGCCCACCGGACATACGGCCACGCACTGCCCGCAATAGGTACATTCGCTCTCGGACATCATCTTGTCGAATGCCGGTGCTATAGTGGTGTTGAACCCGCGCCTTATCGCCCCCAGCGCCCCGACTGTCTGCACCTCATTGCATACGCTTTCGCACCTGCGGCAGAAAATGCACTTGTCCATGTTTCTCACTATGGAGGCTGTCACCTCCCTCTTGCGCTGGGAGAGCTCCCCGCCGTTGAAAGGCATCTCCCTTATGTTGAAACGGAGCGCAAGGTTCTGCAGCTCGCAGTCCCCCGCCTTGGGGCAGGTGAGACATTCGTTAGGATGGTCTGAAAGGATGAGTTCGGCCACGATCTTACGCGCATTCATCACCCTCAACGTGCTTGTGCGCACCACCATGTCCTGTGCACATCTTGTGGCGCAGGCAGGAGCCAGGTTACGCCGCCCCTCGATCTCTACCACGCAGATACGGCATGAAGCAGGATTGTTCCTGATGCATGTGCCTTTCAGGTCGATGTGGCACAGAGTCGGAATGTCTATGCCTATTTTCTGTGCGGCATCCAGGATTGTGGTCCCCTGGGGCACCGTCACGAAATGATGGTCTATCTGGAGTGTTATCTGTTTCTCTTCCATATTTTTCCGATGCTTGCCGGCCGGCATTGCTCCGGCCCATGTACATAATCTTCTGTGTCAATATACCGAAATAGCCTTGAACTTGCACCTGGCCATGCACATCCCGCACCTGATGCATTTGTCCGGGATGATGACATGAGGCTTGCGCACATCCCCGATGATAGCCTCGGCCGGGCAGTTGCGCGCACACAGATGGCAGCCGATGCACAGCTTGGAGTCTATGACATAAGTAAGCAGAGCCTTGCACTGGCGCGCCCTGCATTTGTGGTCACGCACATGCTCCAGATATTCGTCATAGAAATTGTTCAGAGTGGAGAGCACCGGGTTCGGAGAAGTCTGTCCCAGTCCGCAAAGCGCAGTGTCCTTTATGACCTTCCCGAGCGTAGAAAGGGTCTTCAGGTCATCCTCTGTACCCCGGCCCTCGGTTATCTTGTTGAGCGTCTCCAGCAGCCTCTTGTTCCCGATGCGGCAAGGGGTGCATTTCCCGCAGGACTCCTCCACGGTGAAATCCAGATAGAACCTCGCCACGGACACCATGCAGTCGTCCTCGTCCATCACTATCATGCCGCCGGAGCCCATCATCGAGCCTTCCGCAAGCAGGCTGTCAAAGTCAATGGGTATGTCGAGATGCTTCTCCGTAAGGCATCCTCCGGAAGGGCCTCCTGTCTGGACAGCCTTGAATTTCTTCCCGCCTTTGATGCCGCCTCCAATCTCGTAGATCACTTCCCGGAGGGTCGTCCCCATCGGCACCTCTATCAGACCCACATTGTTTATCTTCCCGGCCAGGGCAAACACCTTGGTGCCCTTCGACTTCTCCGTCCCGATGGATGCGAACCAGTCAGCCCCGCGGGTAAGGATAACGGGGATATTGGCAAAAGTCTCGACATTGTTCACATTGGTAGGCTTCCCCAGGTATCCGGACTCCGCAGGGAAAGGGGGCTTCATGGTCGGCTCACCTCTCTTGCCCTCCATCGAATGTATCAGGGCCGTCTCCTCCCCGCATACAAAGGCTCCTGCCCCGTAGCGTATCTCGATGTCGAAACTGAATCCGGTGCCCAGGATGTTTTCCCCGAGCAGCCCGTATTCCCGGGCCTGAGCTATGGCCGTCTGCAGCCTGTGGATAGCCAGCGGATATTCGGCCCTGATGTAGACCAGGCCCTTTGAGGACCCGATGGAATACCCGCATATCGCCATTGCCTCGACTATCGAATGCGGGTCGCCCTCCATGATGGAGCGGTCCATGAACGCCCCCGGGTCGCCCTCATCGGCATTGCAGACCACATACTTGATGTCGGACACGCTCTTCCTGGCAAAACCCCATTTGACTCCCGTAGGGAAGCCTCCGCCTCCACGTCCGCGCAGCCCGGAGCGTTTCACTTCCTCTATCACTTCCTCCGGAGTCCTGTCCAGAAGGCTATGGGCCAATGCCATATAACCGTCCCTGGCAATATACTCCTCAATGTTCTCGGGATCAATGAAACCGCAGTTCCGCAGGGCCACACGCTTCTGCTTGCGGTAGAAATCCATGTGCTTGGAGTCGCTGACATGCTGCCCGGACTTCGGGTCCAGGTACAGCAGGCGCTCCACCCTGCGGCCCCCTACGATATGCTCCTCCACTATCTCCACGGCATCCTCGGGCTTCACTTGAGTGTAGAAAGTATTGTCCGGTATAATCTTGACCACCGGCCCTTTCTCGCAGAAGCCGAAGCATCCCGTAGTGACCACGTCCACACGGTCCGAAAGACCTTTTTCTTCCAGCAGTTCCTTGATTTTCCCGCAGATAAGATGACTTGAGGAGGCCTTACAGCCTGTCCCTCCGCATATCAGCACCTGCATGTGTCCGGTACCTGATTCCAGTCCGCAGCAGCGGCCGTCAGCGTTCCTGTCGCCCTGTTCCCTGAGCTGCAGTCTTCCGGCTGCCCTGCCCCTGACGGCTTCAAGATCCCCGATTGAGAGTATTTTCATATTTATAAAGATTGAGGATTTATTGTTGTGGTTAGCGATGAAGATTCAATTTATAATCAGATCCTGCCGGAAACAAAGATATGAAAAGAGAATTGAAATTACAACATTACAATCTTTAATCCTGCAATATTGCCTTCAACGGGATGGAAAGGCCTTGTCCCGGGCAATAAAATGCATGACTTGAAAAATTTGTAGTACATTCGCGGAAAGAATGTCCGGACCTATGTACAGGAACATCCGTTTTTCGGACAGACATTTGGAGTTGATACAGTACAGGAACAGAAGAAATGAAGATAAATATCATAAAGATAGGCGGGAACGTGGTGGAGGACGAGCGGATGCTGCAGGACTTCGCCTGCAGATTCGCCGCGCTTGAAGGGCCTAAGGTACTGGTACACGGCGGAGGCAAGATGACCAGCGCCATGCAGAAAAACCTCGGTATCGAGCCTGTGATGATTGCCGGAAGGAGGGTCACTGACGCCCGGACACTGGAGATAGCCACAATGGTTTACGCCGGGTGGTGCAACAAGCACACAGTCGCGTCCCTTCAGAAGAACGGATGCAACGCCATAGGCCTTAGCGGAGCGGACGGGAAAGCGGTAACGGCCTCAAAAAGGCCTCCTGTCATGGTCGCAATGCCTGACGCGGCGGGGCAGGAGACATCCCGTCAGGTGGACTACGGTTTTGTCGGGGACATTATGCCGGACGGAGTGAACACGTCCCTGCTGGAAATGCTCCTTGAGCGGGGGATGACCCCAGTGCTGTGTGCCATTACCTACGACGGGGACGGCAGCCTCCTCAATACAAACGCCGACACCGTTGCATCAAGCATAGCAGAGGCATTCGCATCCGCCGGACACGAAACTACCCTCACCTTCTGCTTCGAAAAGGACGGCGTCCTGGAGGACAAGGATGACCCGGACAGCATAATCCCGGAAATAACTCCGCAGTACTATGAAGCCCTGAAGGCCGAAAGACGTGTCGCTGACGGGATGATTCCCAAGATAGACAATGCATTCCGAGCAATCAGGCACGGAGTTTCCAGGGTGATCATCAAGAATGCCGGAAACCTGTTGAACGCAAAAGGGACTTCGATAATATTATAAATGTGTACCTGCAATCCATACATAGAGGAATCCGTACGGCTGCTCAAGGAAATGATAGCCATCCCCTCACCCTCATTCCATGAAGATGAGGTGTGCAGTCATATCTGCAGCTTCCTTGACAGGTGCGGAATCGTCCACTACCGCGAAAAGAACAACATCATCGCCCTGAACAGACATTTCAACCCTGCATACAGGAGCCTGATGCTCAACGCGCACATAGATACGGTCCCTCCTGCCGGCGGATATTCCTTCGACCCGTACAGACCGGACTATACGAAGGCTGCGGCATCAATTCCGGGGGACAAGGATTTTGTCTGCGGGCTCGGGAGCAACGATGACGGGGCCTCCGCAGTGTCGATGACAGCCGCCTTCAGGCATTTCTATGATGAACCCCTCCCGATAAACCTCATACTTGTCCTAACGTCAGAGGAGGAGAGGTCAGGGAAAAACGGAATGGAAAAAATATGGACGGAATTCCCCCGTATAGCCGGAGAGGCATACCGCCTGACGATGCGGTCAGGAAGCACCTGGGGCTCCGGCGGTGACAGCAATAACCCATTGTCCTTCAGCCATCCGCAATGGGCGGTAGTCGGGGAGCCTACAGGCATGGCAGCTGCTACTTCTGAGCGCGGGCTGCTGGTGATAGACGCCGTGGCTGAAGGTGTCAGCGGTCATGCGGCAAGGAATGAAGGAGTGAACGCCATCGACATTGCCGTGAAGGACATAGAAAGCCTGCACAGGCACATGTTCACAAAAGTGTCCGGCCAGATGGGCAGGGTCAACCTTAACGTGACCCAGATAAATGCCGGCACTGCACACAACATCATACCTGACAGATGCAGTTTCGTAATAGACATACGCCCTACCGAAATGTACTCCAACCGTGAAATACTTGACGAACTGCAGGCCGTATGCAAAAGCCGCCTGACGGCAAGGAACCTGGACAACAGGTCATCCGCCACCCCCGGAAAATCTCTTCTTTCAGAATGCATCAGGTCAATGGGGCTCAGGACATTCTCCTCCCCCACCACCTCAGACTGGATGAGGATAGGCTGCGAAGCGGTAAAAATGGGGCCGGGCGAATCCAGCAGGTCGCACAGGAAAGATGAATTCGTGTATGTAGATGAAATAGAAAATGCAGTCGGCACATACATTGATTTCATCAGGAATTTCTGCCAAATTTACAGGAGACAATAAGTTTTTGATATTCCGGAACTTTCCGGATAAAACCGAAAAATTTTCCAAATCATGATAAAGAATATCGCACTTGTGGCGCATGACGCCAGAAAAGCCGAACTGGTAGACTGGGTAAGGTTCAATGCCGGTTCGCTCGAAAACTGTACATTGTTTTGCACCGGGACTACAGGACGCCTTATCGGAGCGGCCCTGTCTGATGTCCTCGGGGACAGGAAACCGGAAGTCCACTGCCTGCTGAGCGGCCCTCTCGGAGGGGATGCCCAGATAGGGGCGATGATCGCGGAAGGCAAGGTGGACATGCTCGTGTTCTTCTGCGACAACCTCATAATGCAGGGGCACCAGAACGACGTTATGAGTCTTGTGCGCCTCGCCTCCCTCTACAATGTGCCGTTCGCCACCAACCGCAGCACGGCGGACTTCATAATCTCGTCCCCGCTTTACAAAAGCGAAGACTATGAGAGGATTATCCCGAAAGCCATCGAGAACTACAAAAACAGGAAACTCTGATCTGACAACACACATACAGGAACACAGATGGCAGAAACGCTATGGAACAAAGGGACTGAAGCCACACAGATCGTGGAGGACTTCACTGTCGGGAATGACAGGGTACTTGACCTGAGGCTTGCACGGTACGATGTGCTTGGCTCTCTGGCACATATAAAGATGCTTCAGAGCATCGGGCTGCTCACTGGGGAGGAGCTCGGACAGCTCACCAAAGGCCTGGAGGAGATACTCGTGGAAATAGAAGATGGCAGCTTCGTGCTCGAGGACTCCGTGGAGGACATCCATTCGCAGGTGGAGCTGCTGCTCACACGCAGGCTCGGTGAAATCGGTAAGAAAATACATTCCGGACGCTCGCGCAACGACCAGGTCCTCGTGGACGTGAAGCTTTTCCTGAAGGACGAGGTGCTCAAGCTCAGGGACGAGGTGCTTTTTCTGTTTGACAAACTGCAGGAGCTGAGCGAAAAACACAAGGACGTGCTCCTTCCGGGATACACCCATGGCCAGGTGGCTATGCCTTCTTCATTCGGGCTGTGGTTCGGGGCATACGCGGAAAGCCTGGCCGACGACATGTACATGCTCCGCGGGGCATACAGCGTCACTGACCAGAACCCCCTGGGATCTGCAGCGGGATATGGAAGCTCCTTTCCCCTGGACAGGGAGATGACCACCAGGCTGCTGGGATTCGGCTCCATGGAATACAACTCCGTGGCGGCTCAGCTGAGCAGAGGGAAAAGCGAAAGGGCAGTAGCCTCGGCAATAGGAGCCATAGCACTGACACTCAATAAATTCGCAGCCGACTGCTGCATGTATATGTGCCCGAACTACGGATTCATTTCATTCCCTGTCGAGCTGACTACAGGCTCCAGCATCATGCCTCACAAGAAGAACCCGGATGTCTGGGAGATAATGCGGGGCAACTGCAACAGGATAATGTCCGCAGAGGCCGAAATCTCCATGCTCTGCAGCAACATGCCGCACGGCTACCACCGTGAATTCCAGCTGCTGAAGGACATCCTGTTCCCGAAACTGGAGCTGATGCACAAATGCCTAAGAATGGCAGTGTACATGCTCGAAAATATCCGCGTGAATGAAGACATCCTCAAAGCCCCGATATACAGCTACCTGTTCACTGTCGAGGAAGTGAACCGCAGGGTGCTGTCCGGGACTCCGTTCAGGGATGCCTACAGGCAGGTCGGAATAGAGGTGAACAACGGCACATTCCGTTACGGGGACGGCTCCGCTCCGGAACGCGCATCAGAGCTGCGGCATACTCATACCGGAAGCATCGGGAACCTCGCCACGGAAAGCATCCGCAAAAAAATGGAAGAAGCCGCAGGGTTCTGACCCTGCAGCTTCTTCCGGAAGCGGTGTATCAATATTCAATTATATGCTATCACCACAATATCCGCATCATTGTCCGAGCCGAGGGTTACAATTTTGCCGGAGGCATCCTGGGTTTTGAGCATGAACCCTACAGAATACTCGACATAACCCGGACCATCGACCATGACATGCTGATAGACAGATTTGTACCACTTCGGGGATTTCCCGGTGACACGCAGCACCTCAGATGAGAGCACGTCATCCGGGGATTCCTTTACAGAGACATCACTCACGGAGCCGTCGCTCTCCAGCTTGAATGTCACGGTAACCTTCCCGTACTTGCCGGCATCCTTTGCAGCAGCAGGATAGACAAGCTCCGTATTGGCCCATTTAAGGAAATCCTTCTTGTCATACAAGAGCTTGGACATCAGTTTTATGGTGCCGTCCTTCTCAATATACCCGTCGACAATGCCGTTTGCTGCGGCAAGGTCCCCGGATGAAGCCAGCTTGCCGTCTATATAGATGTCCGGGACATCATCATCGGACTGTCCTGCGGTTTCACCGGACCCCTTCGTCATGAAAATGACAGGGAACGCATAGCTGACATTCACCGGCTTGCCGTCAATCTTGCCTGGAGTCCAGGCCGGTGACATGGACACCACCCTGACAGCCTCTTCATCAAGGAGCTTGTTGACTCCTCTTATCACCTTGACATCACTGACGGAGCCATCCTTGCCCACGGTGAACTTCAGCGTCACCCTGCCGGAAATCCCGGCTTTCCTGGCCTCTTCAGGATACTTGAGATGTTCGTTCACCCATTTCGAGAAATCGTTTGCATCCCCGCCCATGAACCCGGGCTTTTCTTCCACGAACTGGAACGGGACAGGATCCTCGTCATTGCGGTCCTGCGGTGCGGCCTCAGGCAAATCTGCAGAGACAGGGGACTGTCCCGGCATTTCCACGGCAGGATTCTGCTGTGAATCCGGGAAATTTTCACTAACTTTGTCT
This sequence comes from uncultured Bacteroidales bacterium, assembly GCA_944326305.1. Classification (GTDB taxonomy): domain Bacteria; phylum Bacteroidota; class Bacteroidia; order Bacteroidales; family UBA932; genus Cryptobacteroides. The sequence continues at coordinate 16,265 of CALVDL010000025.1, read as the reverse complement.
TCTGGAGCAGGTCTGCTTGCCGAGAACACGAAAAGCAGGCATGCAAGCACAGGGAGCAGTGACAGCGACTTCGCATACGCCCCCTTACTGGTCTGATTTTGTAACATCATGGTAATACGGTTTTTAAGATTACTGTGATTAAAGCTGTTGGCAATGGAATGGAAGGCCGTGCCAGCAGCTTTTCTTATCAATAGTCTCTGGTACTCCCTGGCATCCGCACCGCTCCGGAGTACGGTACAGTCCGCACTGTATTCATGGATCTGGCGCAGCGAGTACTGCATGAGCCATGATACAGGGTTGAACCAGAGTATGACTGTGAACAGTTCTGTGAAAATAACGTCCAGCGAATGGGCATGGCGGATATGCCCCATCTCGTGAAGGAGGATGTCCCTCCCGTCGGTCCCGATATCCCTGCGGCTGACCATGATGTCATGCATCCAGCTGTAAGGGTTTACGGAGCTGTCGTCCGTGACACGCAGCCTGACCTTGCGTCTGCAGCCCGAGGCTTCAGCGCACGCTGACAGGAGCCCGTCATATTCATGCGTCACCGGAATCCCGGCTATCCTTGAGGCAAGCCTGGCATGGGATACGGCATAGCCGCAAAGGGCTGCGGCCGCACCTGCAAGATAGAGCCATCCCGCCAGACGGGCCCAGTCCACTGTCCTTTCCGCCGCATCTTCCGCGCCGATGATCTCCATCTCCCCTGCCGACACCACCATGTTTACACTCCCGGCAGCTTCAGTCCGTTCAGGAAACAGGTCAGGCACAGGGAAATATATAAACGGCATCACCAGTGATGCGGCCATCGTCCCGAGCCACAGCCCGCGTATGTACTCATGCTGCGTCTCCCGTTCCATGAGAATGCGGATAAAAAGGTAGAACAGTATGGCGGATACCGACACCTTCGCAATGTATATCAGCAGATGTTCCATGTCGTAAATTATTTCAGTCCATCCATCATTCACCGTCCTTGCCGGCGGACCGGGCCTCGACCATCTCCAGCAGGCTGCGCAGCTCGTCAGCAGAAAGCTTCTCGCTCCGCACCAGCGCCGACACCGCATTGAAAGGAGACGCGTCGAAATATTTGCCTATCACGCCGAAGAGTGAATCCTTCTTGTACTCGTCCCTCTTGACCACAGCATAGTAACGGTAAGTCTTTCCGTAACTCCTGTGCGAAAGGTATCCCTTTTCCTCCAGAGAACGGACTATCGTAGACAACGTGTTGAAATGCGGCCTCGGCTCGTCGTAGCACTCGAGCAGTTCCCGGACGAACATCGGTCCCTTTTCCCAGAACAGGTCCATGATTTCTTCTTCCCTGGCTGTAAGTCCTATAGTCTTGTTTCTTCCCATTGTACATTTTATTCTGATTGGCATGACAAATATAACTATTTTTTATAGTTATACAACTAATTTAATATTTTTTCCAACTATTTTTTCCCGTCCGGCACACTGCCACCGTAAAAATCAGGACAATGAAGAACCATATTAAATTGACGGAATGAAATGACACAGACGAAGGTCGCAAGGCCCTTCAGGGCCGCACCGGAGCGTCAGCGAGGTTCCCGGTCATAAAAGATAAAATATTGATTTTTAAGATAACGTAAATCCAGTCGAACTGACGTTAAAAAATGTATATTTGCACAGCAAAAACAGAATCAGGAAATGGTAACGGACAACAGCCGTCTGAATAAAATGAAAATCGGGCTCTTCATCCCATGCTACGTGAACGCCGTATACCCCCAGGTCGGCGTTGCCTCATACAGGCTCCTCAGGCACCTGGGCCTGGACGTGGACTATCCTGCGGACCAGACATGCTGCGGACAGCCCATGGCAAACGCGGGATTCGAGGACTCCGCAAGAGAGCTTGCTGAAGATCTGGATGACAAGTTTGCGGGATATGACTATGTGGTGGGGCCATCAGCCAGCTGCGCTGTATTCATCAAGGACCACTACCCCGCCCTGCTCAAGAACAAGAGCCACAGGTGCCACACGGAAGAAAAGGTGTATGACATATGCGGATTCATACACGACATTGTCAGGCCGGCTTCACTGGACGCAAGCTTCCCGCACAAGGTGAGCATTCACAACAGCTGCCACGGGGTGAGGCTGCTGGGGCTGTCTTCGCCGAGCGAGAGGAACATCCCATACTACAACAAGCTGCGCAACCTTCTCTCCCTGGTCAGGGATATAGAGATAGTGGAGCCGGAGCGGCATGACGAGTGCTGCGGGTTCGGCGGGATGTTCTCCATCGAGGAGGACGCCGTATCGGTGGCGATGGGAAGGAGCAAGATACAGAGGCACATGGACACAGGGGCGGAATATATAACCGGGGCGGACTCTTCATGCCTTATGCATCAGGAAGGCATCATCCGCCGGGAACACCTTCCCATCAAGACGATCCATATCGTGGAGATTCTTGCCGGCGGACTGCAGGACGACTCCATTCACCTCACCGGCAGTCTCCCCCGGACTGCGGACAAACGATTTAAAGGAAACCAGCAGATATGAGCACAAAACATTCATTGGCAGCGGCAGAGTTCCTGAAAGACAGCGGGAAGGCCCTATGGCACGACCAGACGCTATGGATGGTAAGGCAGAAAAGGGACCGGATGAGCAGGAGCCTGCCGGAGTGGGAACAGCTCAGGGATGCGGCATGCGCCCTGAAAATGTATTCCAACAGCCACCTTGCGGAACTGCTCACTGAATTCGAGGCGAACGCCATAAAGAACGGGGCCACTGTACACTGGGCAAACGATGCGCAGGAATACCGTGAAACCGTACTCAAGATCCTCAAGGACCACGGCGTCAAACTGTTCATAAAGAGCAAGTCAATGCTTGCGGAAGAATGTGCGCTGAACCCGTTTCTCGAGGGGAACGGCATAGAGACCGTGGAAAGCGACCTCGGGGAAAGGATAGTGCAGCTGATGCACGTGAAACCGAGCCACATTGTGCTGCCGGCAGTGCATATAAAAAGAGAAGAGATAGGGAGGCTGTTTGAAAAGGAGATGGGCACCGAACCTGGCAACTGCGACCCCACCTACCTGACACACGCCGCCAGGAAAAACCTCAGACAGATATTCAAAAAGGCAGACGCCGCCATGACCGGGGCCAATTTCGCCGTAGCATCCACAGGAGAAGTGGTGGTTTGCACCAACGAAGGCAATGCCGACATCGGCACCTCGCTCCACAGGCTGCAGATAGCGGCCTTCGGGCTGGAGAAGATAGTGCCGGACCTGGACTCCCTCGGGGTGTTCACCAGGCTTCTGGCCCGCTCCGGGACAGGACAGCCGTCAACAACCTATACGACACACTACTCCAGACCGCAGAAAGGCGGGGAATTCCATATAATAATAGTAGACAACGGGAGAAGCCGCATACTGGCGGAAAAGGACCACGTGAGGACACTCAACTGCCTCAGATGCGGTGCCTGCATGAACACCTGCCCTGTGTACAGGAGAAGCGGAGGGTATTCCTACACTTACTTCATACCGGGACCGATAGGGATCAACCTGTCAATGCTGAAAAACCCGGAGAAATACTATGACAATGTCTCCGCCTGCTCCCTGTGCATGTCATGCAGCAATGTCTGTCCGGCAAAAGTGGACCTCGGGGAACAGATATACCTGTGGAGGCAGGCCCTGGACGGGCTGGGCAAGGCGGACAGGATGAAGAAGTTCATATCGGACTCCATGGAGATAGTGATGGAGCATCCTGTCCTGTTCAATACGGCAGTAAAGGCGGCACCGCTTGTCGACGCCCTGCCGAGACCAATGATATACAGCAAGCTGAACGCATGGGGAGAAGGACGGGAGATGCCGCAGTTCGCCAAAGAGTCGTTCAACAGCCTCTGGAAGAAGGGAAAAGTAAAATAACGTGAATTCGATGAATTTAATTCATTAAATTTCATCGAATTACCTATTAAGGAGCAGGCCCGTGGCATGCGACAGGGCCCCCGGCGAGGTCGTGAGCGGAGAGTGAAATCATCCTGTGGATGTTTCACAGTGAGCAGAGATGGGGGGGTGGCGCCCCTTAACAAGGGGCTGTCACGAAGTGACTGGGGATTAAGATTGGATGGCCCTTCAGGGCCGCACAGGAGCGTCAGCGAGGTTTCCTGCATGGGAACCGAAGCAGTGGAGGTGCCGGCGCAGCGAAGCGCAGCCGCATGCCCCTCCGGGGCTGTCACCGCAGGTGACTGGGGGTGAAAAGACAGGATTTCTGGAAGAAATCCTTAACGTCAGTGTGACGGATTCCGGTCATAAATGATAAAATATTGATTTTTAATATAATATTGTTAAACATAAATTCGTCATACTGACGTTAAAATAAATATGGGAAGCAGGGAAGAAATACTGGAAAGGATAAGGAGGAACACCCAGGAAACATACGAATATCCTGACCTCGGTAGCTTAAAGCAGGCAGCATTGTCTTTTGACAATAAGGTAAATGCTTTTGCAGAGTCACTTAAAGCCGCTGGAGGGAACGCAATCATTGCGCCGGACCCTTCCTGTATCGACGGCATAATCCGGAAAGAATACCCGGATGCAAAAAGCATAGTATCCCCTATAGGCATTCTCGAGTGCAAGACAGCGTCTCCGGAGGATTATGCCTCTCCCGAAGACCTGGACGGGACAGACGTGGCTGTAGTGCGGGGAGACTTCGCTGTCGCCGAGAACGGGGCGGTATGGATAACGGACTGCGGTTGCCACAGGGCACTGCTTTTCATTGCCGAGGCCCTCGTCATCATCCTGGGCAGGAACAGCATAGTGGACAACATGCACCAGGCGTATTCAAGGGAGGAAATGCAGCGCTGCAGGGAGTTCGGCACATTCATTTCAGGGCCATCAAAGACCGCGGACATCGAACAGGCGCTCGTCTTCGGGGCGCACGGTGCGCGTAATGTGACAGTAATCCTTGTATAGGCGCACGATTCCCTACGGATTGTCCCGGTGAATCTTTGACATAACCACAAACACCCCTATATTTGCAGGATATGGAAAATTCAGTGAAAGAGCAGCTCATCGGATGGGCCGAGGAATACAACGACCCGAAATATTTCCAGGAGGACCCGATCATTTTCCCTGCGGAAATGGCAAAGAAATACAGATGCGGGGAATGCTCCCTGGCCGATGTCGAGATAGCCGCACTGATAGCGGCGCACCTCGCATGGGGAAGGCGGTCTATGATTGTGAGGGACTGCACCAGGGCATTGGACGAAATGGAATGGAGACCGTATGAATATGTGATGTCCGGGGACTACCGGGACGAGGATGCAAGCCTGCACAGGACAGTGAAATGGAGCGAGTTCGCGGAGATATGCCGGAGACTGAAGGCAGTCTATTCCGGGACGGACAGTATAGAAAAACTGTCAAACAGGGATATACGCTGCATGATTTTCGGACGGAAGGAGGACCCGAAAGCCCCCGACAAGAAAATCAACATGATGCGAAGATGGATGGTCCGGGATGACGGGAAAGTCGACCTGGGAGTGTGGAAAAACTCCGACAAGAAGGACCTCCTCATACCTCTGGACGTACACGTATATGACGAGGCTGTCGCCATAGGGCTGACCTCACGACGGCAGAAGGACATCGTGACAGTCAGGGAAATAACGGATGCCTTCAGGGAGATTTTCCCGGATGACCCTTGCAAGGGGGACTTCTCCCTGTTCGGCTATGGAGTGACACACGGCAGATAGCACCGGCGGCCGGGACCGGAAAGCCTCCCGGAAATCTTCCAGAACCAAGAAACAGTTTTCCAATACAGCTATGCCAAAGTTATACATCATATCAGGCTGCAACGGGGCCGGAAAGACAACCGCCTCATATACACTTCTCCCGGAAATGCTGGAATGCAGCCAGTTCGTGAATTCCGACGAATTCGCCAAAGGCCTGTCCCCTTTCAATCCCGAACAGGCGTCAATCCAGGCAAGCAGGTACATGCTGCTGAAAATAAAATACCTGTTCGCAAGGAAAGAGGACTTCGGCATAGAAACCACACTGGCCACCAGGACACTCCTGAAAATGGTGTCGATGGCCCAGAAGGAAGGCTATACCGTCACCCTCATGTACTTCTGGCTCAATTCCCCGGACCTTGCCGTGGCAAGGGTGAAGGCAAGGGTGGCGGCCGGAGGGCACAACATACCGGAAGAGACCGTACGCAGGCGGTACCGGGTGGGAATCAGCTATTTTTTCAAGGACTATATCCCTCTGTGCGACAGGTGGATACTTGCAGACAATTCGAAAGTGCCTTTCAGGGTTATTGCCGAAGGCAGCAAGAATGACATAATCAACATAAAAGACAAGGAAACATACGAGAAGATAAGGAAAAGCGCATACGACACGGACGAATGGACAAGCAATATTTTCTAGACATATTCAATGTGACCGTACCCCAGATGGAGCGCCTCACTTCTACCGCGCTCGCCCGCGGGGGTGACTGGTCGGACCTGTATTTCGAGAACACAGTCTACGGCGACCTGCTGCTGAAAGACGGGCAGGTGACTTCAGGCGGGCTCCATACCGATTTCGGGGTCGGGATCAGAGTGCTGAGCGGGGAAAAGACAGGTTACGCATACTCTGAAAATACAGCACCTGAAGACATGGAGGACGCAGCAGGGGCGGCTTCGCTCATAGCCTCCGGATATACGGGAAGCCGGGGCTTCCGGAGGACAGACAGGGAGACCGCAGGAAAAGCATGCGGAAGCGGCCTGCTGTACCCAGAGACCAAAGCATGGAGCCTGACGCAGGCTTCCACGCTGGTACCATTCCTGGAAAAACTGCAGGAAAGAATCATGTCCCTGGACAGCAGGGTGATAAAGGTCATAGCCCGCCTCTCATACTCTCACAGCGACATCATGATGTTCAACTCCTGCGGGGAGATGGCCTGCGATTCCCGCCCGATGGGGAGCGTAACGGCATCGGTGATATTCAGCGACGGCACCAGAAACGAGAACAAGACGGCATCGAGGAGCTTCCGGTGCGGGGCGGAGCTTCTGTCGGACAGCCTTCTGGAGGAACTGGCGGCCGAGGCTGTAAAAGGCATAGACGCAAGGTTCGGCGCACGGAGGCCGAAAGGCGGCAGGATGCCTGTGGTGATGGGGGCCGGTGCGTCCGGAATCCTGTTGCACGAGGCAATGGGCCATGCCTTCGAGGCGGACTTCAACCGCAAGGGGCAGTCCGTGTTCTCCGGGAAAATGGGACAGAAGGTCTGCGACAGCTCCATAAGCATAGTGGACGACGGGACCATCCCGGGCAACCGGGGCGCATGCTCTTACGACGATGAAGGCGTTCCGGGCCAGAAGACATACATGGTAAAGGACGGGATACTGAATTCCTACCTGCACGACCGCATCAGCGCAAAGTGGTACGGGGTCTCCCCTACAGGGAACGGAAGGCGCGAATCATTCAGGTACAACCCGATACCGCGGATGAGGGCCACATACATGGAAAGCGGCACCGCATCCCCTGAGGACATCATAGCATCCGTAAGGAAAGGCATATACGTGGACGAATTCTCGAACGGGCAGGTGAAAATCGGCGAGGGAGACTTCACATTCTATGTAAAAAGCGGCTATATGATAGAAGACGGGAAGCTCACAGCTCCTGTAAAGGACATCAACATCATAGGCAACGGGCCGCAGGCACTTGCAGACATTGTATGCGTGGGCAATGACATGAAAATCGACAACGGCACATGGACCTGCGGGAAAGAGCAGAGCGTACCCGTCTCATGCGGGATACCGACGGTCATGGTAAAAAGCCTGACGGTAGGAGGAGAATAAAGATGAACAGCAGACCAGAAGGAACAGAAACGTGTAAAGGCCGTTCAGGTCTGATCGGCACTGAAGAAATAGAGGCGGCACGCATGTGCATGGAGTACGGGATGTCAATCGGGGCTTCCCGGATGAGGGTCTCCCTGAGCAAAAGCATACTGGACAGCTTCAGCCTTCTCAACGGAGAGCTCGACAAGGTGACACACTCGGCCGACAGGTCCCTTTTCCTGTATATATTCGCAGACGGGAGATACGGGACATTCTCCACGAACAACTTTTCCCACGGGCAGCTCCGGCAGTTCATTGCAAAGGCCATAGATACGGTGCGGATGCTCGCCAAGGACCCATGCAGAAAGCTGCCGGATCCTGAACGGACAGCAAAAGACGCTTTAACCGGAAAAGAGCTGAAACTCTATGACCCTGAATACCAGGACATCACCCCGGAGCAAAGGCTAAAAGAGGCCATGGACGCCTCTATGTTCAGGACAATGGAGCCGACAGCGGAATACACCGTCATATCAGAAGAATGCGAATATTCCGACTCCGTAGACGACAATATCGTCATGGATACAGAAGGCTTCTGCGGGAGGCACACCGAAACATCCTTTGCCATCTGTTCCGAAGTCACCATACAGGATAACGGAGGCAGGAAACTCAGCGGGTACTGGTGGGAATCATCCCCGTTCTTATCATCTTTGGAGACCGGAGGATGCTCAAGGACAGCGCTTGAGAAAGCCGCTGGGAAGATAGGTCCCAAAAGGCACCGGGGAGGAAGTTTCCGCATGGTCGTAGACAGGAGCGTCAGCTCCAGACTCGCCTCCCCTCTATTTTCAGCGCTCAACGGCACCGCAATCCAGCAAAAGAACTCATTCCTGGACGGCACACTCGGAAAGAAGATCTTTTCCGAAGACCTTACCATAATGGATATGGCCCGGACAGAAGGCAGGCCCGGGTCAAGGCTTTTCGACACTGAAGGGGTGGCCACGGCAGATCGCCCGATAATAGAAAACGGCAGCGTAAAGATGTATTTCATAAACACATACATTGCCGGGAAGACAGGCATGCAGCCTACGGTGGAAGGAGTATCAAGACCTGTCATAAAGCCGTTCATAAAGGAGGATGCCCTGCCGGAAAAAGAGAAAGGTTGCTTATCAGAGGAATTTGAAATAAATTTGCCGCGCATTCTGCGCCTGTGCGGAAGCGGGATCTATGTGACGGGATTCAACGGAGGGAATTGCAACCCCGTCACCGGAGACTTCTCATACGGGATCGAGGGGTTTGCGTTCTGTAACGGGAAAATAACCCACCCGATACGGGAAATGGTCGTGACCGGGAACATGGTGAGCCTCTGGAACAGCATCATTGCGGCCGGCTCGGACGCCAGGGAATGCACCCGGTGGCAGATTCCAACGCTTGCATTCGACAAGGCCGACTTCTCCGCATGACAAGAAGACATTGATTTATAGGATAATATTTATTAAACATTAATTCGTCGGACTGACGTTAATATAGGAACAATTATCATGAAAATCGGACAGAATTCTGTAGTAGAACTTTGCTACGAACTTGAAGTAGACGGGGAAATCGTTGACAGGACCACGAAGGAAAGGCCGCTCGACTATATACACGGGACAGGATCACTCCTGCCGAAATTCGAATCCGGAGTCGAAGGGCTGGAGGCGGGAGCAAGGTTCTCATTCACCCTGACCCCGGAGGAGGGGTACGGAGAAGTGGATCCAGACAGGATCATCGACCTTCCGAAACAGGCGTTCGAAGTGAACGGGGTGGTCCAGGAGAGCCTCCTTGTACCTGGGGCCACAATCCCGATGCTGAACGGCAGGGGCGGCGTAGTCCACGGAAAGATACTCGAGGTGGCGGAGGACTCCGTGAAAATGGACCTGAACTCCCCTATGGCAGGCAAGACGCTCAACTTCTCCGGGGAAATCCTTACCGTACGCGAAGCCACAGAAAAGGAACTGCAGGAAGGGCTGCACGGCGAATATGTCCACTCATGCTGCGGAGGGCACGGAGATGGCCACTGCGGCGGACATGGAGACGGAGAAGGATGCTGCGGCGGACATGGAGACGGAGAAGGCCATGAGTGCTGCGGAGGGCACGGACATGACCACGGTGAAGGGCACGGCTGCTGCGGCGGACACGGCGAGGGCCATTGCCATAAAGACGAATAGTCCGGGGCATGTGGCTTTTACTGGCATTCATATCGGCAGGCCTCCTCGGCCTGTATGACACATCAAAAAAGACAGCACTGAAGGACAATGCGGTACTTCCAGTGCTGTTTCTCAATACCCTTTTCTGCACCCTGCTGTTCAGTCCGTTCATATTCGACAGCGCATTGGGGGCCGGCCGGTTCGCAGGGACTTTCCTCGACAGCTCCCCGTTCGCCGGACACCCGGGGACATCAGGAGCGCAGGACCATTCCATGCTGCATGCCCACATGCTCGTAGCCATAAAGTCGGTCATCGTGCTCTCGTCATGGATATTCGGGTATTTCGGGATGAAGCACCTGCCTCTCACGATAGTCGGGCCGATAAACGCCACAAGGCCTGTGCTCGTCCTGGTCGGGGCGGTGCTGTTTTTCGGGGAAAGGCTCAACGGATACCAGTGGGCAGGTGTCATCCTCGCGCTTTTCTCGATCATGCTGCTCAGCCGCTCCAGCCGGAAGGAGCAGGTAGACTTCAGGCACAACAGATGGATATGGTGCATCGCGGCGGCAGCCGTGCTGGGGGCAGTCAGCGGACTGTATGACAAATACATTATGGGCCAGCTGGGGCCGATGTTCGTCCAGAGCTGGTACAACCTCTACCAGCTCCTGATGATGGGGACCGTATGCATTGCCCTTTGGTATCCGAACAGGAAGAAGACCACACCTTTCAGATGGAGCTGGTCGATACCGCTCATCTCCATTTTCCTGTCGGCCGCAGACTTCGCATACTTCACGGCGCTGAACCAGCCTGACTCAATGATTTCAGTGGTCTCGCTGATCCGGAGGGGCTCCGTAGTGGTGTCGTTCCTGTGCGGAGCGCTCATCCTGCATGAAAAGAACCTCAAGGCAAAGGCCGCCGACCTGGTGCTGATCATCATAGGAATGGTTTTCATCTGGATAGGTTCCAAATAAATGCATACCTTTGCAGACAATGAAGACAGCTGTAGTCATATTGAACTGGAACGGGGAAAAATTCCTCAGGAAATTCCTCCCAGGCCTTGCCGCATCCGTCCGCGGGAAGGATGCGGAGGTCATAGTGGCTGACAATGCCTCTACCGACGGTTCAATGCGGTTCCTCGAATACGAATTCCCTAAAATCAGGACAATAAGGTTCAGCCGGAACTACGGTTTCACCGGGGGCTACAACAGGGCCCTGTTCCAGACCGAATCGGAATACTTCGTCCTGATAAACTCCGACATAGAGGTCACGGAAGGGTGGCTCGACCCCCTTGTGGAGTGGATGGACACCCATCCGGAATGCGGGATATGCGCACCGAAGCTGCATTCATACCATGAGAAGGACAGGTTCGAATATGCCGGTGCCGCAGGGGGGTATATAGACAGGTTCGGCTACCCGTTCTGCCGTGGAAGGGTCCTGAAGAAAGTGGAGAAGGACACCGGGCAATACGACAACCCCGTCCCTGTCTTCTGGGCGAGCGGCGCATGCCTGATGATCCGCTCAGGGCTTTACAGGATGCTCGGAGGGCTGGACGAGAGGTTCTTCGCGCACCAGGAGGAAATAGACCTGTGCTGGAGGGTGCAGCTCGCAGGCTACACTGTAGTCACCGTACCGGGCTCGACAGTATGGCATGTCGGGGGCGGGACACTGCCGTCAGGCTCCCCCTGGAAACTGTACCTCAACTTCAGGAACAACCTGCTGATGCTCCAGAACAATCTCGCCGCCACTTACGCCCTTGACTTCTACAGGGACAACCCAAACCCGCGGAAGGCTGCGGAGGAAGGGATACGCCTGGCGGCAAAGACCATCAGGCAGAGGATGGTCCTGGACGGATGTGCGGCTGCAGTCTACCTTGCCACATTCAGGTTCAGGTATTTCAATGCAGTCATCAAGGCCCACCGCGATTTCAGGAAAATGGGGCGCCGCCCCGACCCGGAGGCGATATCCGGATTCGTATGCGGTAATGCAGGGAAAGCCACAGTCCGCGGATTCTACCGGAAATGGATGGTCCCGAGGGCCCTTGCCGGAAAAAAGATAAAATTCGAAAATCCCCCGGAAGACTTTTCCGGGTCCTCCTCCGGAAAGGGAGGCAACCATTAAAATCAATCAGCCATGAAAATCATAATAGCCGGAGCCGGAGAAGTCGGCTCGCATCTGGCAAAGATGCTCAGCAGTGAAGCGAATGACCTGACAATCATAGACAGCGACCAGGAGAGGCTGGACGCACTGTCCGAAAATACGGATGTCGTGACGGTCACCGGGAACTCGTCCTCAATCAGCGTCCTCAAGGAGGCCGGGGTGGAGGATGCGGACCTTTTTATTGCCGTAAACCCGTCCACTTCACAGGATGTCAATATCGTCAGTGCCATGCTGGCCAAAAAGCTCGGCAGCAAGAAGGCGACAGCCCGCGTGAACTATGAGGAATACCTTTCCTACGAGAACAAATACCTGTTCACCGAGATGGGTATCGACCTGCTTTTCTACCCGGAGAAGATAGCCGCCGGGGAGATAGTGGACCTGCTGAAAAGGACTGCATCATCCGAATCGCTGGATTTCGCCCGCGGAAAGCTCCAGATGGCCGTGTTCAAGCTTGAAGAGGACTCCCCTATGATAGACATGAGGCTTATCGATTTCGTCGGAGTGGCCACACCTTCCGACCTGCCTTTCAGGGTGGTGGCAATAGCCCGTAACAGCGAGACCATCATCCCGAGCGTTGACACCAAGTTCAAGTACCACGACCTGGTGTTCATCATGTCGAAAAGAGAGGGCATCGACCAGATAATGAAATATATAGGAAAAAGCAATATTGAAGTCGACAAGCTCATGATCCTGGGAGGAGGCCCGATCGGGGAGATGGTTGCCAGGCAGCTTTCGCGTCAGGTAAGTTCGATCAAAATCATCGAAATCAAGAAGGACAGGTGCGTGGAACTGTCGGAAAAGCTCGGCAGCAATGCCACGGTAGTGAACGGTGACGGCAGGAATTCCGACATGCTGATGGAGGAAGGGATAAAGAACTACGATGCGTTCGTGGCAGTGACCAGCAATACGGAGACCAATATCCTCGCATGCGTGGCCGCAAAGAAGCTCGGGGTAAGCAGGACCATCGCCGAGGTGGAGAATATCGAGTACATACGGCTTGCGGAGGAGATGGGCGTCGATGCGGTGATAAACAAGAAGCTCATCACCGCGGGGCGTATCTTCAAGTTCACATTGAGCAGCAAGGTGCGCTTCATCAAATACATGAGCGGGACAAATGCAGAAGTGCTTGAGTATATAGTCTCCCCGGGAAGCTGGATCACGAAAGGGAAACTGAAGGACATCGGTTTCCCGAAGAATGCCATCATCGGAGGTGTGATCCGTGGCAACGAGGCATTTATCGCTGTCGGAGAGACGGAGATAAAGGGCTATGACAGGGTGGTGGTGTTCGCTCTGCCGAAAACGGTTAAAGAAGTGGACAAGTTTTTCAGGTAGGAAAATTAATTTTCCTGCCTGAAAAACCTATCTACCCCCAGTCGCCTGCGGCGACAGCCCCGGAGGGGCATGCGGCGGATTATTCCGCCATTGTCAGTTTGACTATGTAGTCTATTTCGTCAGGAACTTTGGAAAGGGTGACCACTATACCGTTGTCATTCTTAGAGAATTTCAAAGTCTCCCCGCTGTTCAGACACTCGGCTGACCTGACTTTTCCCTTAACAGGAAGGAATATTGTATTATCCTGATATTCAAGTATATGAATATACTGGATATTGTCTTTTGAAGTGGAGACGCCCCACGGGTGAGGAGCTACAGACCCGATCCGTGTACCGTAGATGGTCTCCCCGTATTTCTTCATCCACTCCCCTATCTCACTCAGGCGCTGAACAGCCACCTCCGGAAGCTCCCCGTTCGGCTGAGGCCCTATGTTTAGGAGAAGGTTGGCATTCCTGCCGGCCGCACGCACCAGGAGATGGATAAGCTCCTTCGTGCTCTTGTAGTTCTGGTCCTGGATCTTGTACCCCCACATCCCGTTCATGGTCTCGCATGTCTCAAGAGGCAGCCGGCTGACATCCTGGCCCGAAAGGCCGGCCTTGTTCTCGCCCGGGAGGTCCCGCTCGAAAATCTGTATGTTCTCGCCCGGGAACGGGGTCTCGTGATGGTTGTTGGCGATAAGGCATGACGGCTGAAGCCTGTGTATCATGGCATACTGCTCGTCGAGCTGCCAGTCGAAGTCCGGATCCATGTCATGGTCCCATTTCCCGTCGAACCAGATAGCCCCGACAGGGCCGTAATTGGTAAGGAGCTCGGTGAGCTGGTTGTTCATGAATGTGAAATAGCTGTCCCAGTCCTCCTGCGAGCGGTCGCACCCGGTATTGAGGCCTGTCCTTCCTTTCGGGTAGTCAGACCTGCGCCAGTCGATATGCGAGTAGTAAAAATGCAGCTTGATGCCCTGTCTGCTGCACTCGTCCGCCAGTTCTTTGAGCACATCGCGCCCGAACGGGGTCGCATCCACGATATTGAAGTCGGAATATTCCGTACCGAACATGGAGAAGCCGTCATGATGTCTGGACGTGATGCAGATGTACTTCGCCCCTGAGGCCTTTATGGCCGACACCCACTCCGCAGCATCGAAGCGTGACGGATAGAAGCCGGACGCGAGTTTCGCGTATTCGCGCCAGTCGATGCCGGCATTGTTCATGTACCATTCGCCCTGGGCGGTCATGCTGTAGATTCCCCAGTGCAGGAAGATACCGAACTTATTGTCCTGGAACTCCTCCTGGGCCTTTACAATCTCCTCAGTGGGCCTGTAGCCCGGAATGCCGTTGTCCGCAGACAGCCTCCCGGCCGCCAGGGCCGAAAGCCCCAGGGCCAGGATCGGATAGATGATTCTTTTCATTGTATTCAACGCTTATCGGTTACACAGTTTCAGTTTACCGGATGCAAACTTAGGGAAAATCTGTGGAATAACCGCAGGACAGCGGCAGATTGACGCCTCACTTCCGTGTATTGTAAGCCTCGCTCTTCCTCCGGCCGGAAACCGGGTCAGTAGAGCCTCGGCTTCTGGACAGTATTGATTATCAGGGCCACGACATAGACAAAACTGCTGTACATGAGAGGAATCATGGCCACCTTGAGACCTCCGTATATGATACCGGCCCCGGTCTCCGGATTCTGCCCGAGATAGTCGAGCATCTGGAAGATACCCATCATAGTCCAGATGAACCCGGCCATGAACCCGAGTCTGCCGAGGTTGCGCACCCACAGGGCCTTTCTCGTGAACACGGGCTACATCGGAGGGATAGGGGACGAGTCGGTCTGCGTCAAGGACGAGAAGATACCGGTATCGAGGAAATACAAGGATGAGGTCTCCCGCAAGATAAAAGACGGGAGCGCATCCTATGCAAGAACTTCATGCAAGGCGGGGCAGGATGTGAAAGATATGGACGTGCTGAACAAGCGCAGGGTGAAATAAAAGCGAGAATAATTGCTATATATTGCTACTTATTTGTATATTTACAGTTGAATAGCAATATATGACTATATGGATAATCTTTCATATACCACCAACTGACCTTCTCTGATTTAGGTTGACACTTTTAGAGCGGATTAACTAGTATGGTTTACATTATCACTGACTGGATTTACAGCCGGTGTTTTTTATCTCTAAAAGTCTTTACAGAATCACTGTTTTGATTTACAGTGTTCGAACCTGACTGGTTGGTTCTGTTCAGGTGCTGCGGTACCGCAGCACCTGAACACGCCGGCAAATATATGCCTATTTTTTCATTTTATCCCATGGCATAACTGTTTTTCCAGCACCGCCTCTGTTCTCCTGTCTGCTGATGCACCGTCTCCGGTGTCTGCATTCCGATACTCATATGTGGTCGCTGTGTGTTGTAAAAGTCTATTATTCTGTTCAGTATTGACTGGCATTCATTCCTGGCCGGTATTTTCATCTTGTACAGCCACTCCACTTTCAATATGCCGTTGGCACGTTCTGCAATGGCGTTTTCAAGTGGGTCTCCGCTTTGGGTCATGCTTATGCTCACATGATGTCTTCTCAGTTCTGAGACATACTCGTTGCTGCAATACTGGCAGCCCCGGTCAGAGTGATGTATGAGACGGGATGCCGTGACATCGTCTATCGTTGCCAACGCCATCCTCAGGGCCTCCAACGGGTATGCCGTCTCCAATGTGGACCCTACGGCCCAACCTACAATCTTGTGCGAATAGGCATCCGTTATGAGGGACAGATAACATACTCCTTCATCTGTCTCCACGTATGTTATGTCGCTTACCCATATCTCATTGGGGCGGGATGGGACTATGTCGGC
>CALVDL010000024.1 GCA_944326305.1 uncultured Bacteroidales bacterium | reverse complement strand
TTAAGCCCGTCCACGTCCTGCAGACCGATTGCGGTCTGCCACATTCGGGCCTTTTCTTTACTGTCAGGCTCGCCCTGTCTTATATATTTGTCGAAATCACTCATTCTGTATCATCCGGTTAAAGTGTCAATATCCAGTCCGCCGCGTGGAGGAGAACATCACACAAATATCTCTAATTTTTTTGTTTGTAGAAAATATTGTAACAATACTTCGGTAAATATTACCGATATGCCATATCACCGCCACGGCTTATAAGGCAGAATGCACATAAGGTAATGCCTTTCCGCCGAAATTGGTGTTTTATTCCGTAATCTGTGTATGGACGTACGCGCAGCTCCGCAGTACCTTTGTAAAAAAGAGATAAAGACATCATGCACAATGAAATGCAGGCTTTATCGGAAGATCGGTATATGAGTCTTCGGCATGCGCGGAGATACCCCGCTTCGGCATCGGAACTGTAACTTTTCTGTCTTCGGCCGATCTTCAAGAACTGGACATTGCCTCTCGGTATGTTCGGAGGGGTGGCCATCTATCTGATGTTCCATTACATCCCATTGCTCAGCCCGCTCAAGGTGCTGGCAAAGGGGGCTGAGGAATATGTCATGCCGCTGATGGTGTTCATCCAGCTGTTCACTACCTTCTGCAAGGTGAATCCCCGCGAAATGATGAACCCCGAAAGTGATTTACGGCTTCCGGGGTTCATGTCATTTCGGCCTTCTTGTGTCAATGTACTACAATATAATCGGCTTATCCGTATGTTTCAATCAGGAATTTCACAAACTGCGGGTCTCCGAAGTTCACCGTTCCTGTATCGTGGCTGTTTAGCGTAGCGATACGTTTCATTTCCTCATCTGTCAGCGTGAAGTCGAAAATGTCCAGGTTCTGCCGCATACGCTCCACATGCGTGCTCTTCGGGATGGCGACGATGCCCCGCTGGATAAGCCATCTCAAAGCCACCTGAGCGGCGGACTTCCCGTAGCCTTTGCCTATGGAGGCAAGCAGTCCGTCTTTTACCACACCTTCTGCACCTTCTCCTCCGAGCGGCCCCCATGCCATCATTCTCGTGCCGTATTCCGCAAGGACCGGCTCTATGCCCTGCTGCTGGACGAGCGGATTGCATTGCAGCTGGTTCACCATCGGCTTGATATCCACATAATGGGCGAAGTCGAAGAAACGTCCTGCCTGGAAGTTGCTTACCCCGATGGCCCGCACCTTGCCTGCACGGTAGGCTTTCTCCATTGCCCTCCACGAGCCGAACACGTCACCGTATGCCTGATGGATGAGCAGCAGGTCGATGTAGTCGGTCTTCAGCTTGCGCAGGCTCTCATCGATGCTTGCCGCCGCTTTCTCCTCGCCGGCATTCGATATCCATACTTTCGTCACCAGGAAAATGTCCTGCCGCGGAATCCCGCTCTTGCTGACGGCGTTTCCCACGCCTTCCTCGTTGAAATATGCCTGTGCCGTGTCAATCAGGCGATAGCCCACGTTCAGCGCATCGCTGACGCATCGTTCACATTCCTGCGGGGCCACCTTGAACACCCCGTAGCCCAATAGCGGCATTTCCACGCCGCCAGTCAGTTTTATTGTCTGCATATTGTATTTGTTTAATCGGTTTTTCCGTACATGCAAATGTATGGCGAAAAGTCTTGTCCCTCCATATACGGATTACGGACTGTCATACCATTTTTGCGGATTGCATGTCCTGGACGGTGCTTGCCTGGACGGATTGCAGTTACCGGTTTTCCTCCCAGAAGCGGACGGCATCCTCTATCCATCCTTCGGCCACCGTCCCTGTGCCCAGCCCGAAGCCGTGGGGAAGCCCCTCGTAGGCATGGAACTCTGTCGGAATGCCGAGGCTGGAGAGGCTTTGCAGCCTCCGCTGCATGGTGCGCCATGGGGCGATGCCGTCGCTGGTGCCTGCACAGGCGTATGTCGCCGCGTCCTGAGGGCTGACCGTGCTGTATCCTGTATATTGCATGATGACAGCGGAGGCTTGCGGCAGGTCCGTGCGTCCGGTCAGCTGACGGAGATAATCCGCATTGCCGAGCACCGCCGGCATGCGTGCCCCTGCCGAACCGCCCCAGAGGGAATAGCCCTCCGTATCTGTTCCCAGTTCATCCGCATGGTCATGTATATAGGCAATCGCCTGCGCAAGGTCTTCATAGGCACAGTCCGGACGGTAGATGAGCGCAAAGGTGTTGTAGCTCAGTTTTGACAGCTCGAGTGCATGGGGAAAACTGTCGTGCATGGCCCCGACGTATGCAAACGCACCGCCGGCATTGCATACGGCGAATGGCGCTCCCGGATTTCCCCGGAAGAAGAACAGGCCCGTGTCGCGCTTCTGCGGGTCGGCCTGCTTTTCCTCTTCCGTATAGATGTCGAGGAATACGCTGCCGGCATATAATCCTGCAGTCATTGCAGCCATCATGATTGCAAAGGTCATGGTTTTCATCATTTCATGTAATTATACGGCTGCAAAGGTCGTCCTAATCCCTGAACCATATATTACAATAATTGCTGCAAGTACCTGCATTTTTGCGGTTTGTCTGTCCTCCCGCTCCCTATCCCCGGTACTCGGTGGGGCTTACCCCCAGATGCTGCTGCACATAACGGCTGAAATAGGCCGGTGACGAGAATCCGAACATGTCGGAAATGCGCACGAAGGTCATGGACTTGTCCCTGAGCAGTCGGGAAATGTCCAGTACTGTGTAGCGGTGTATCCAGTAATTGGCGGCATATCCGCTTATCTTCCGGGAGACCTCGGACAGGTATTTGGGCGTGACGCACAGCTTGTCTGCGTACCAGTTCACCTCACGGTGCTCGCGGTATGTCCCGTTCTCCAGCATGTTGAGGAACCGGTTCATGATGGTGGCACTTTGAAGCGGGATGTTGTCTACCCCGTAGATATGGGAGTGGAAATCGAAGAAATCTATTATCAGCATCTGTACGGAGGCTATCAGCAGGTCCCTGCGGAAATGGTGGCCTGTCTGCGCCAGCCGCGCTTCCACCATCTCGAAATCCTTGCGGCACAGTTCCCGTTGTCCGGCATCCAGTTTCATTATGGGATTGAGGAACAGGGCCAGCTGGCCTTTCATGCCGTAGTTGCTAAGCGGTGTGGACAGCTCTATGAATTCAGATGTGACGTATATCACCTTTACCCGGAAACCTTCTGACGGGCGTATGCGTTCCACCAGTTTTCCCTTGCGGACAATCATCAGGTCGCCGGCCTGCAGTTCTCGTTCCTCCCCATTGTACCTGAGCCTGCAGCTGCCTGCCAGGCACAGGGCATGGGCCAGATAATCGCTGTAGGCGTCCGTGCCCAGTCCGTCAAGGGTGTCCCTTATTATGATATTTTCCGTTTCTGCCATTTTCTTATACTTGTGTTTGTTATGTACAAGATACATATTCCAATCAAATAACTCATGCCATTTTGAAAAAACAGCTTGCATCTTTTGCATTTGTCGGGTAAAAACAGAAATCAGTGCATTTCCTGCCGCAATCCTTGTAAAGTGACATTATTGCAGGATACGGCACCGCAGGCCGTCCTTCAAACAGACCTTTCAACACAAACGGCTCCATGACAATTAGAAGTCTCTCGGATGAGACAGGTATCTTTGAACCCTGGCGCATACGTAAATTGTCTAATACATTCATTTTCAGTATAATACAAAATACAGGCATGCTTCTGCCATTCTTTTTATATGGTCAGAAGCACGCCCTTTTTTCATAAAACTTTCAAAATCAATCTGCTGCGAAAAAACGCCATGCTCCAGGGTACACGTCTGATCCGGCAGACAGGGTTTCTGTTTAACAAGGCCCGACCGGCCGCACCGGAGCGTCAGCGAGGTTTCCGGCAGGGAAACCGAAGCAGCGCAGGTGCCGGCGGAGCCGCATGCCCCGCCGGGGCTGTCGCCGCATGGCGACCGGGGATGGTCTTAACGTCAGTATGACGTATCCGGGTCATAAAAGGTAAAATATTGATTTTTAGGATAATATTATTAAATATTAATTCGTCGAACTGGCGTTATTGTAACAAATACTTCGGTAAATTTCCCCGGTAAACTGAACAAAAGTCCTTATGGTTTTAAAATCGGATGTTCATATCCCTTTTGGTGTCCTGCCGAGCAGGCCGGTCCTTACATCCCTGTCGAAAGACAATACTATTCCTGCGCCAAGCCAATGGCTTTGCAGCCCGCTTTCGATGCAGATTCCTATCTTTCTGCAGAAAAAATATGCGATGCCGACGGCAAGTCCGCAGTCAAATTGCAGAGCGGCAGGCCTCTTGTAGTCCATGTCCTTTTCCATATTGAATACGCCTCCGAAATCCATGCAGAAAAATGCCCTGGCATATATGTCCAATCGAGGTGCTGCCGTATAGTGTACCGAAACCAGCGGCCCGGCGCAGAATCTCGTCCATTGAAGATTACGTTTTTTCTCCGAGGCCTCTCCGTATCCTGCTGTCCAGCCTGTTCCCAATGCGATCCCCGGGGCCCATTCTTTAAGACAATACTCGTTCCTGACCCGTACCGACGGACCGATGCAGGCAATCTTCTTGCCGAGTAGGGCGGGATTGCTGAAAAATGCCGCATCCAGTTCCCATGTCCGGCTTCCCTGACGGAAAACCACATCGTACATGTGTCTGTTTCCGGACGGTTTCCCATCGTCCTGGGCATTGGCTATTAGCGGGAAAGCCGATAATATGAATATGACAAGGGCTTTCATGAATCTCGCCATAATCTTTGCTGCTGCAGATGAACTTTATTTTTCAGTTTCGAGCACATCATCGAGGATGAAGACCATGATTTCGGGATTCTTCAGAAATTCATCTCTCGGGATCTGGTTGTCTTCAATTAGTTCCACCATTCCCGGAAATTCTTTGAAACAAAGTTTCAGTGCTGCTTTCACCCCTGTGGTGACGCCTGATGCATCGAACCAATAGGCTTTCGCCACGTCTTCGCCTTTTACCTTGTAATAATAACGATAGGTATTGCTGATGTAATTGACCGACGGTGTAATGTTCTGCTCCAGGCAAGGGATGACATAGCCGTCCACATTCTTTCCTTCATATATCAGTCTCATCAATACAGGGTTCCGGTATTCGGGCCCTGTCCCGAAAACGGTAGGGGCACGTTTTGTAGCTCTTGACGGCACATAAATCACAGTGGTCGTATCGGTTTCTGTCGGAGGATATACCAAAGATATTATCTCGGAAGTCGTCCAGGTATCAATTATTTTGCTATCTTTAAAGATTGTTCCGTATCCCGGTCCCCGTAGCTCTTGTCCGGATCTTTTCCAGGGATGTCCGGTCCGGGACACTGCATAGATGGGAAGGCCCGACAGGGCCGCACCGGAGCGTCAGCGAGGTTTCCTGCAAGGGAACCGAAGCAGTGGAGGTGCCGGCGGAGCGAAGCGGAGCCGCATGCCCCGACGGGGCTGTCACCGCAGGTGACTGGGGGTGGACAGACATGAATTGTCATTCCGACCGGACGGGACTTTTTCTGTCATTTCGACCGAACAAAGTGAGTGGAGAAATCTGTAGAAGGAATAGACAGATCCCTCGACTTCGCTCGGGATGACAAAGAGACTTCGTGATGACAGAAGGATGCTTGGGATGACAAAAGGACACCCGGGATGACAGGGATTCCGGTCATAAATGATAAAATACTGATTTTTAGGATAATATTGTTAAATATAAATTCGTCGAACTGACGTTAGTTTAAGTTATGGCTTCCGAAAACAGCGTAATATACAGCAGCTTCAGGCTTGCTTCGGAGAGTGACGGGCTTGAAATAAGCGTGCTGGAATGCAGGCCGGCAGGGGCGTGCCCTACCGGTATTGTCCAGCTCGTCCACGGCATGTGCGAGCATAAGGAAAGGTACATGCCTTTCATGGAGTACCTGGCTTCCAACGGGTTCGCAAGTGTGATCCATGACCACAGAGGACATGGGGAATCCGTGCGCTCGGACGATGACCTGGGATATTTCTATGAGGGCGGTGCGCGCGCTATGGTCTACGACATCAAGATGGTCACAGACAAGGTGCGGAAAGAGTTTCCGGGACTTCCTCTGGTGCTCCTGGGCCACAGCATGGGGTCCATGGCGGTGCGCTCTTTCGTAAAGCGCTTTGACACTTCGGTCTCCGGTCTGGTAGTATGCGGCAGCCCGAGCTATAATCCGGGCCTCGTGTTCGGAAAGTTCCTTGCAGCTGCCAGTGCGCTGTTCCTCGGGCGGCATCACAGGCCTCGGCTCATACAGAATATCGCGTTCGGTGCGTTCAACCGGGATTTCAGGCATGAGGGTTCGCAGAATGCATGGGTCTGCTCTGATCCGGAAATTGTAAGGTCTTATGACAGGGATCCATTGTGTTCATTCCAGTTTACTGCTGACGGCTTCCTGAACCTTTTCCGGCTCATGCAGGACGCATATAGCCTCAAAGGCTGGAAGTGCTGTTCCCCGGACCTTCCGGTGATGTTCATTTCCGGTGCCGATGATCCATGCATGGGTACCGAAGACAGGTTCGGGGCTGCAGTGGAGAAAATGCGGAAGGCCGGCTACAGGAATGTCTCTTCTGTCCTTTATCCCGGCATGAGACATGAAATCCTCAATGAAAAGGGGAAAATGAAGGTCTGGTCAGACGTGCTGGATTTCTGCATGTCATCTGCAGGCCTGAAGATGATTAGGGGAAAGTAGTGTTCCCTCTACATTTTCCTGTCATTTCCCGGACGGGCTCCAGATATAGACCTTGTCGGAACGCCGTAGCTTGCCTCCGCATCCGGCCAGCAGTCCTGCATCGACAGGTATAGAGCAGTATGTCCCCTTGCCGGCCTGCTGCACCTCCTTCAGGTCTACGCGGATTTCCGGGACTGTCATTTCAACCACTCCTGTTGAAGGTCCGATGATTAGGATACTGTCTCCTGCATTGAGGCTTTCGGACTCTATGAGCACTTCTGCCACTCCGAGTTTCGAGAACCAGTTTGTGACCTTTCCGCTGTACACTTTTTTCCTTGTGGCCTTGCTGCCGTAGACTTCGCTCCACTGCCCGAGCCTTGCGCCCTGGTAGTAGCCGTCCCAGAATCCCCGGTTGAACACCTCGGAGAGCTCCGTCTTAAGTCCTGCTGCCAGTTCCGGGGTATAGGTCCCGTCGCATACGGCGTCTGCTGCCCTCCTGTAGCATGAGGATACGCGCTTTACATATTCTGCCGACCTGGCCCTGCCCTCTATCTTGAATACGGTCACCCCGGCGTCTATTATCTTGTCCATGAACTCTATGGTGCAGAGGTCTTTCGGGGACATTATGTATTTGTTGTCGACCACCAGCCGGTTTCCCGTCTCCAAATCCGTGACTTCGTATCCCCTGCGGCATATCTGGTAGCATGAGCCGCGGTTTGCGGAGGCCCCGTATTCGTGAAGGCTGAGATAGCATTTCCCGGAGATGGCCATGCAGAGGGCACCATGGGCGAACATCTCTATCTCCACATTTCTCCCTGACGGTCCCTTGATCTGTTCTCTGTCAATGATTTCCTTGATTTCTTTTACCTGGTGCAGGTCAAGCTCCCTTGCGAGCACGATGACATCTGCGAACTGTGCGTAGAAGCGCAGCGCCTCGGAGTTTGATATGCTCAGCTGGGTGGAGATGTGTACCTCGAGGCCGATCTGCCTGGCATACATGATGGCCGCCATGTCGGAGGCTATCACTGCCGTGATCCCTGCCTCTTTGGCGGCGTCGAGGGTGCGGCGCATGTCATCGAGGTCCCCGTTGTACAGGACGATGTTCAGTGTGAGGTATGTCTGCACCCCGTGGCTCCGGCAGATGCTGCATATCTCACTGAGGTCCTCCATCTTGAAATTGTTGGCGGAGTGGGAGCGCATGTTCAGCTTCTCCACCCCGAAATATACCGAGTCCGCCCCTCCCTGTATCGCAGCGTGCAGGCATTCGAAGTTTCCTGCCGGGGCCATGATGTTTATATCTTTCTTCTGCATCTGTATGTCCTATTTTGTGCGGCCGAGGAGCCTGTCGGCGTAGCGGTGCAGCATCTCGTAGCGAACACGCGGAAGCCCGATCATCCCGGCATAGTCCATGGCGTGGGCATGCTGCTTTATGATTTCATATTTGGCGTCCTCGTCGATGCCGAGCTCCATATAGATATTCTTGACTTTTGCGATTTTCGCATTCTGCTCGGCCTCGTTCCCGCTTTTCATCGCCATTGCATCGAGGAGGGCCGCCTTTCCTATGCTGTGCGGGATTACCCCCGATGACTCCATCTCCCCGCCCTTTTCAAGGGCCCGGGTGAGGAGCCAGCTCTTTTTGTTGTTTATGATGTCTCCCCCTATCTTCTTTCCGAATACGCTTGTGTCCCCGAACGTGTCGAGGTAGTCATCCGTTATCTGGAATGCCAGCCCGAGGCTGTAGCCGAATCTGTAAAGGTAGTCGCATGTCCTCTCGTCGGCACCGGCTATCAGCGCCCCGAGCTTTGCCGAGCAAGCAAGCAGGACGGCAGTCTTCAGCCCGATCATCTTCATGTAGTCCCCCATCGGTACCTCCGCCATGTCCTCGAAGTCCATATCATACTGCTGGCCTTCGCACACCTGTGCCGCCGTGGCGGTGAAGAGTTCGAGAACCTGGGGGAGCGTCTTCGCCGGGGCCTTGGCGATTCTGCGGTAGCTGTCGATGCACATTACGTCACCGGATAGTATTGCCGTATTGGCATTCCATTTTTTCCATACTGTGGGCTGGCTGCGGCGCATTTCGGAGTTGTCCATTATATCGTCGTGGATGAGCGTGAAGCTGTGGAAGACCTCGAGGGCGGCTGCCGGCTGCAGGATCTCCTCGGAGAAGCTGTCCCTGAACAGTGAGTAAACGGTCAGGCACAGGCGCGGCCTTACGCGTTTTCCTCCTATACCTATCATATATCTGAGCGGGTCGTACAGCCCTGCCGGTTCATCTGTAAAATCCGGGTCCCCGAACAGTTTGTCCAAGGTTTCTTCTATTTGTGCCTCGTTGATCATGGTCCTATATTTTTTTCTGTCCGGCAAATGTAGATAAATAATGTGAATTCTGGATGTTTTAAGCAGTTTCTCATTATTTTTGTGTCCGGTTAATACGACACAGACATGACTGACCGAAAAAAATTCCTGGCTGCGGCGGGCGGGATACTTGCCACGGCCGTATTGGTGTCCTGCTCCTCCACAGCAGGCGTAGAAGGTGAATGGGTTGAACCTGTCCCCGGCATGGCGGACATGGTGCAGGGGTTTTCCCTCCAGGAGGGCGGGAAGGCCTCCTCTATAAACATGGCCACCATGCAGTACAGGGCATGGGAGCAGAAAGACGGCCTGCTCATCCTTTCCGGGGAGAGCATCGGCAACGGGATGACCGTTCATTTCTCCGATACCCTTACAATAGAGAAAATTACACAGGACAGCCTGGTCCTCAAGAAGAAGACGCTCACTCTCCGGTATTCCAGGAGGGATGCTGCCCGCTCCGGGGAAAGTGTGCCTATGGCGGAACTGACCCCCGCGAAAAAGGGTTTCGTGACGGAGGGCACGCTTGTCTTCGGGCATGAGGTGCGCTCGTTCACCCCGGAGGGGAAGGACGAAGCCTGTTGGGTGGTAGACAAGACCGGCAGGCTGGCCCAGGCCTATGATTCCCTGACCGGTGGTGTGAAGAACGGACGTCCGGTGCATGCCGAGCTTGAAGTCATCGACATGGGCCGGTCGGATGAGGGATTCGCCAAAACGTATGAGAGCGTGTACAATGTGGTCAGGATCCGGGCCCTTGCTCCGGAAGGGCGTGTGTGGAGCCGGGCCCTGCAGGATTCCGTGCTCCTGTACAGGAGCGGTGTCAGGGTGGATGCCGTGGACGGGAGCGGGCTTCCCGCATTCATCGTTTTCAGCAGTGATTCTCTGAAGGCGGAGGTGTTCTGTCCTGGTGAGAAGGGCCCCGACATGCTGGAGCGCAGGACGCTGCCTTCAGGCGGTCATGTGTGGAATGCCGAAGATGATGATACGAAGAATCTGCGCCGCGAGGACGGATGCTGGACCGTCAGCCAGAGGGGACGGCTCATGTTCAGGCAGGACGGCGCGGATATGGGCAGATAAATCTATGGAAGCGACAGTAGTCAAACATACGGGGAGCCACTATCTGCTGACCGTGCTCCCGGAGTGGGCGCTCTTTCCGGCGGTGCTGCGCGGAAAAATGCGCCAGAAGGGGAGTTCGGCCACCAACCCTGTGGCGGTCGGTGACTGCGTGGAGTTCACCTTGCCGGAGGGCCTGCAGCCCGGGCAGATGCCCGATACGGAGAATCCGGCTGTGATAACTGAGATACTTCCCCGCAGGAATTATATTATCCGCCGCTCCACAAATCTTTCGCGCCAGTCCCATATCATTGCGTCCAATGTCGATATGGCATTCATCATCGTGACGATAAATTTCCCTGAGGTGAAGCTGCCGTTCCTTGACAGGCTCCTGGTCACATGCGAGGTCTATGGGGTCCCGGTGACGATAGTGCTCAACAAGTCGGACCTTTACGGTCCGGAGCACCGTGAGAGGGTGGCCGCCTTCCATGAGATCTATGAGGGGGCGGGGTATCCCGTGATGGATGTGTCGGTTTCTGAAGGGACTGGGATAGGGGCACTGAGGGAGGCCTGCAGCGGGAAGGTCTGCCTTTTTTCAGGTGCCTCCGGAGTGGGCAAGTCTTCTTTGATCAAGGCTCTGGACCCTGCGCTCAACCCGAGGACGGGGGAGATTTCCCAGTCGCATCTCCAGGGGAAGCATACTACGACTTTCTATGAGATGTACAGGCTTGCTTCCGGAGGGTATATTATTGACACTCCTGGAATAAGGGGGTTCGGTCTGGTTTATCTGGAGAAGGAGGAGATCGCCCTGTATTTCCCGGAGATGCTGAAGGTGTCGCGGGATTGCCGTTTTACGCCGTGTACGCATACGCATGAGCCCGGATGTGCGGTGAAGGCCGCTGTTGAGGATGGCATTATCAGCTATGAAAGGTATTCTTCCTATCTGGGGATGCTGGAGGAGGAGCAGAAATACCGCTGATGCAGCCCTGGCTGCATCAGCGGTATTTTGTCTACCCCCGGTCGCCTGACGGCGACAGCCCCGGAGGGGCGTCGGGATATTTTTAAACAGGATTCAGGATGTCGATAAACAGGAACATATTGTCATTGGCGGTGCCGAGTATCCTTGCCAATATCACTGTGCCGCTTGTCGGTATGGTGGATATTGCCGTGGCGGGGCATCTTGACGCATCTGCAGCAGGGCTTGCCTCGGCGGCAACGCTGATTGGCGGGGTGGCGATAGGCTCGATGCTGTTCGACCTGCTTTACTGGAATTTCGGCTTCCTGCGGATAGGGACAGGAGGACTGGCGGCACAGGCGTACGGACGCGGCGACATGAAGGAGTGCGCCGATGTCTTTATCCGTGCCATTGGTATTGCCCTTGCCTGTGCCCTTGTCCTGATTGCCCTGCAGTGGGCCTTCCTGAAAGCGGCGTTCCTGGTGGTGGACTGCACCAGGGAGGTGAGGGCCCTGGCGGAACAGTATTTCTTTATACGTATCTGGGCCGCCCCTGCGACTCTCTCCCTGATGGTATTCAAGGGATGGTTCATCGGTATGCAGGACGGGGTGAGCCCTATGATTACAGACTTGATTGTCAATGTGATGAATGCCTTTGTGAGCATTGTCCTCGCCTTGGGCATCACGCTCGGCAGGATACATTGTCATGGAATCGGCTTTGCCGGTATCGCGGCCGGTACGGTAGTGGCGCAGTATCTTGGTCTCCTGTCAGCTGTGCTTATCATGCTTGTGAAATACAGGAGGCGCGTGTTCCCCGGTTTCCGTATGCAATCCGTCCTGTCCGTGTTCAGGGGCAGGGAGACGAGGCGTTTCTTCAGCATGAATGCAGACCTTTTCCTCCGGTCGCTGGGCATCATAGGCATATACATCAGTTTTACCATGCTGTCTTCGCATCAGGGGGATCTCGTACTGGCGAGTGCATCGATACTCATGAAGATCATGATGCTGTTCTCGTATTTCACCGACGGGTTCGCATACGCCGGTGAGGCCCTTACCGGACGCTATATCGGGCAGGGAAACAGGGCCGGTGTGCGTCAGACTGTGAAATATGTGTTTATCTGGAGCATGGGCATCGCAGTGATGTTCATGCTCCTGTATGCCTTTGCCGGAACCCCGGTGCTCCGTATTATGACTTCAGATTCCGACGTCGTCTCCATGTGCCGGGATTATCTGCCATGGCTCCTGCTGATGCCACTTGTCGGATGTGCCGCATTCACATGGGACGGTATCTATATCGGGGCCACCGCCTCCACCGCCATCCGTAATGCTATGCTGTGGGCCCTTGCCGCATTCTTCGCCTCATACTTTGCCGGTGCAGGACTGCTGGAGATTCCTGCAGTGCAGTCAGCCATCAGTGCGTCCGGACTGCCGCTGTCATCTGTGATGCCGGGGCGGACAGGCGTGACTCGCCATGCCCACATCATCCTCCATATCCTTCTCGCCGCCTATTTCATCCATCTGGCCGTAAGGACCGTATACCTGAGCGCAAAATACCGCCGTGATGTCCTTTCCCGGGTCGCGGATTGAAACAGCTTTTCAGAGTGTCCCCTGTTTCAGCTTTTCAACATAGTCACTTATCCTGTGGAGTTCTTTCGGGATGTCGATGCGCTGCGGACAGTGCGGGCTGCACTGGTTGCACCCTATGCAGTGGTCAGCCTGGCGCAGCTTCGGTACACTCCGGTCGTATCCGACCAGATATGCCCTGCGGGCTTTCCGGTATCCTTCTTCCTGTGAACTTGCCGGAGTATTACCCTCATTCAGGCATTTGTTGTAGTGAAGCAGTATTGCCGGAATGTCTATGCCGTATGGGCACGGCATGCAGTATTTGCAGTCGTTGCACGGGATTGTGTCGAACTGCATCATCCTTGTGGCCACGTCCTGAAGGAATGTGAACTCCTCGTCCGTAAGGGTGTCCAGCGGAGAATATGTGCTCAGGTTGTCCTGCAGATGCTCCATCCGTGTCATACCGCTCAGCACGGTCAGCACATGGGGAAAGCTCCCTGCGAAGCGGAATGCCCATGATGCCACGCTCCTTTCAGGCTCGCGCTGCTTCAGCTGGGCGACAATGTTGTCTGGCACATTTGACAGTCTGCCTCCGAGAAGCGGCTCCATGATGACTACAGGGATGTTCCGCGAGGCAAGTTCGTTGTACAGATACTCGGCGTCAGTGTTCCTCGGATTGATCTGCTTTGCATATTTCCAGTCAAGGTAGTTCATCTGGATCTGTACGAAATCCCATTTGTAGATGTCCTGCTTTGAAAGAAGATAGTCGAAAACTTTCACGTCCCCGTGGTAAGAGAAACCCAGGTTCCTTATCCTTCCGGCCTTGCGTTCTTCCAGGAGGAAGTCGAGTACTCCGTTGTCTATGTATCTGGCCTTGAACTCCTCCATACCGTTCCCCATACCGATTCCGTGCAGCAGCATATAGTCGAGATAGTCGACCTGCAGCTCTTTCATCGAGTTCCTGTACATGGCGACCGATGCATCGAAGTCCCATGTGGAAGGTGCGAAATTGGAGAGTTTTGTGGCTATGAAATAGCTATCTCTCGGATGGCGGCTCAACGCTATGCCGGTGGCACGCTCCGATTTTCCCTGACAGTATGCCGGGGATGTGTCGAAGTAGTTCACCCCGTGCTCTATTGCATAGTCTACCAGTGCGTTCACCATCTCCTGGTCTATTTCCTCGTTGCCTTCCCTTGCGCTTCTTCCTCCCACTGACGGCCACCTCATGCAGCCGAATCCCAGGATGGATACCTTGTCCCCTGTGGACGGGTTGGTCCGGTAGGTCATCTGTCCCCCTGGAGAGGATTCTGACGGGGATGTTTCTTTCTTTGTCCCGGCGCAGGAAGAGAGACCGGCTGTAGCAAGGCCCGCGGCCCCCATTGTCCTGATGAAGGACCTCCGGGATATATTCTTGTTGTCTTTTTGTTGGGACATGTTTATTGCCTTTCTTGATAAATGATGATTCAATGGGAATATGCCGGATTTAACGTGAATCCGATGAATTTAATTCACTGGATTACATCATATTTCCCTGTGGACTTCGTGGCCTTCCACATAGATTGCCGAGAACGGGCGTGCAGGACAAAGGTTCTCGCATGCCCCGCAACCGATGCATTTTTCGGTGTTCACCACAGGAATCTTCGGCGAATCAGGTATTTCGGGGTCAGATGACACCATCTGTATTGCCCCGGAAGGGCAGTGGCGTGCGCAGTTGCCGCATTCCACCCCGTCCGTTAGCGGGACGCAGTTTTCTTTCACCCACACTGCATGGCCTGTCTGTACCGCGGATTTCTCCTCCACCGTTATAGGCAGGATCGCCCCTGCCGGGCAGACTTCGGAGCATTTCGTACATTCAGGACGGCAGTAGCCCCTTTCGTATGACATTTCCGGCTGCATGAGTGTCATTATGCCGGTGGAAGGGCGCAGGACCTGGTTCGGGCAGACGGATACGCAGAGCTGGCAGGCGGTGCAGTGCTGTGCGAAGTTGCGCAGGCTCAGCGCCCCTGCCGGGACTATCCGCGTGGCTCTTTCAGGAATCTTCTTGTCCTCTATCACGGCAAGCCCGCCGTCGACTTTCTTCTCCTGTGCCTTGACAGTGGCTGTGGCGGCCAGCAGGGCCGTGACAGACATGAATTTACGGCGTGACGTATCCACTCCGGAAACTCCATCAGCGGCTTTCACATCTGCCGGGGCCGCTTTCCTTGTCCTCGGGGCGAAACTGATTGCACCGTGCCTGCAGGTGTCTATGCAGTTGAAGCAGTCCACGCACCGGCTGTGGTCGACAGTGTGGCTCTTGTAATCTATGCAGGATGCCTTGCAGCCGCGCGTGCAGAGGCTGCAGGATTTGCATTTGCCGGCATCTATCCTTATCTGGAAAAGGGAGTATCTGGAAAGGAAGCCGAGGACTGTGCCTACAGGGCATACGGTGTTGCAGTATGTCCTGCCTCCGCGCCATGCCAGCACCGCTACCGCTATGAAAGTGCCGGCCGCTATGATGAATGTCGGCAGGCTTTTCAGCCATACGTCCGTTTCATAGAACGCATAGCTCCCGGCCCTTTCTGCAAAATATGCGAGGAGGTTGTTTCCCCAGCGGTATACGGGGGCGAACAGGTTGGAGACGATACGCCCGTATGAGCTGTACGGGGCCAGCAAAGCCACGAATGAGCCTATGCCGGCGATGAGGGCTATGATGAATAACCCCAGTACTCCGTACCTGAGCCATGACTTGGCAGGTGAGTAGGTGAAGCGCATCCTGTTTTTCTTCCCCCTGCGTCCGTTTATCCATGAAACAAGGTCCTGGAATACGCCCATAGGGCAGATGACGGAGCAGTAGACCCTCCCGAAGATGAGTGTGAGGGCCACCAGGAGTATGATTACGCCAAGATTGAGCGCCAGTACAGCCGGCAGGAACTGTATTTTGGCCATCCATCCGAACCAGGCATGGAGCGTCCCGGTGAAATCGAGGAATAGCAGGGTGATGATGCCGAAAAATACGATGGCCAGCGACAGTCTGATTTTCTTCAACATGTTTTCAGAAGTTTAAGCCTTTATACCATATAATTCTACGATTGCAAATATACTACGGTAAATCTGAAAAATATTATACAAATTACAGAAATGCCAGCATATTTTCCGGAAATGATTATCTTTGCGCCCGTTTTTCGCGCAGAAAGGCCAGAAATTAGTTATTTTGTTGATTTTAAGTTAGTTGTGTTATGATTCGTCAGTTCGCCGTCATATTCGGATGTCTGGCTTTGGGGGAATTCGCCGTTTCTCTCACCGGCGTCAGGCTGCCTTCCAGCATAATAGGCATGCTGTTCCTTGCCCTGTTCCTTGAACTCGGGTGGATCAGGCTCAAATGGGTTCAGACCCTGTCGGACTTCCTGGTGGGCAACCTCGGGTTCTTCTTCATTCCTCCCGGGGTGGCCATCATGCTCTATTTCGATGTCATCACCGCTGAATTCCTCCCTGTCCTCGTGGCAACGGTCGTCAGCACCGTCCTTGTCTTTGTGGCCACCGGATGGTCACACCAGTTAACGCACAGAAAGAAATGAGATTCCTTGAAAACGGATATTTTCTGCTCGCCATCACCTTCATCCTTTTCTCATTGGCCAAGATACTCCAGAAAAGGACAGGATGGGTGCTGCTCAATCCTATCTTGCTCACTATCATAGTGCTCATTGCCTTTCTGAAGCTTACGGGCATAAGTTATGAGAAATACAATGAGGCCGGCCTTCTTGTGGAGTTCTGGCTGAAGCCGGCCGTCGTGGCCCTCGGCGTGCCTCTGTACCAGCAGTTCAGGATCATCAGGAAACAGTTTCTGCCTATTCTCCTGTCCCAGTTTGTGGGATGTGTCACAGGCGTTGTCTCCGTTGTCACCGTGGCCAGGCTGATGGGTGCTTCGGACACAATAATATATTCCCTCGCCCCAAAATCGGTCACGACACCTATAGCGATGGAGGTTTCCGGCGCCTTGGGCGGCATCCCGTCGCTGACCGCGGCTGTAGTGGTGTGTGTAGGTCTGATGGGCGGCATATTCGGCTTCAAGATCATGAAGCTCGCCCGTATAGACAGTCCTGTGGCCCAGGGCCTTTCTCTCGGTGCTGCTGCCCATGCCGTAGGGACTTCCGCCGCCTCGGAAATAAGCCACAAGTATGGTGCCTTCGCCAGTCTCGGCTTGATAATCAACGGGATACTTACGGCCATGCTCACTCCTACGATACTTCACCTGCTCGGGATGCTTTAACTGTCTCGCACATCGGTCTTGTCCGGTATCCTGGTCCCTCCCTGGCATGTACTGCTTCATTTTTCAGATCCGGGTGCAAAAGCATGATGCGTATATTTGACCTGTTTCCGGAAAAATTATTCATTGTCATGACAAAGAAGAGGTTCGCCCTGGAGCTGCAGGGGCCGGCCTTCAGACATGACGGCCTGCTGGAACGGTTCCTGACGCTGGTGGGCGAGTACCACAAAGAGCACAGGGACCTCGGTTTCTATGCTGACAGGATGTGCCTGACACCAAAATACCTTTCCCATGCGGTGAACAAGGCAAGCGGAAAGACGGCGGCCCAGTGGATAACTGAAGCCGTCATACTTGAGTCAATCAGGTTTTTCCATTTCCTCTGCCCATGACGGGGTGGCGCTGCCTGCAGCGTTGATCCTTTTGCGGATACGGCCCCATCCGGCTGTGCCGTTGAAGCAGCATCTCGACATTGTCTCCGACATGCTCCTGAACCGGCATGCCGGTATGGTGAAACTCATGATTCCGGGGTCGAACCACTGTCTTGCGGAAGGGTCGGTCAGCCCGATGAATGTCCTGAATCCGTTCCTGCTGTTTTCACGCGCGGCATTCGCCACTATTGACGAGCATCCGGAGCCGAATACGAGGGAAACGGTCTCGGGGTCGTTGCTGTCGAAAAAAGCCCATGCGCACAGTCCGGAGATGACATCCGGGCCCGCAAGGAAAAGCAGCCCTTCCATCCCTTCGAAACTTTCCGCCTGGTCTACACGCACGAAGTTCAGATACTTCCTGTCTGTCCTTACGGGCCCGAAGGCGGCGAGATAGTCTTTGACAGTGTCTGCGGATTCCTTGTATTTCTCCTTTTCCGATACGAATACAGGGACATGGTCCGGCATCGGTGTGAATCCGGCGTAGAATTTCCCGCCTCCGCATGTGATTTTTTCCGTGTCAAGGCTTACCGGATGTCCTTCCGTAACCTGGTGCAGGTATCTGAGGAAGCATCCCGGCATCTTTTCAGTTTCCTCTGCGGGCGTGTCGCTGTAGCTGAATATTATAGGCAGGGGAGCGGCCTCCCCGAAGGCGTCCCTGTATAGCCTGATGAATGTGCTGGTATCCATTTTTGTGTGATATTGAACTTTTCCCGGAACCGGCTTCCCGCTGTCCGGGACTTGCCGGTTTCCGGCTGTAAAGATAGCATTATAAATAGCATTATAATACGAAAAAAGAGTTGAACTTCACAGCTCAACTCTTTTCACTATAACCCTATTATTAACAACTAAACTAACCGATTTAAGTGAATTGCAATTACTGTGCCAAACTTACTGTATGCGTTCTATTTTTATCTGCTGTATCTTGTATGACGTGTCTTTGTAGCTTACGAATATGGTGACTACGAATATCTCCCCACCGGCACTCAATGATCCGAGAGCGTATTTCATGTTCGCCCGTCCAGCCTTGTGTGTAAGGCTGAATGACTGTGGCGTGTAGGAATTGAAGAAGGTCTTGAGTATCTGCCTTGCCTGGCTGCGGCTCGAGTCGTTGGTGACTGTGAATATCGTGACTTCGAGGTTGTCCGCGAACCATGCCGACAGCTTATCCGCATCTCCGGCCTGCATATATTTGGCTATAGGTACAAATACATCATAGCTGGTGTCCTGAGCATGCGAATAGGTCCCGATAAAGAGGGATATTAGGGCTGATGCTATGCTTAAACAGTTTTTCATCTGAAATGTAGGACCTACATATCCAATAAGTCCTGCCGGATATTGCAAATACCGAGCCACATTTATATATTTGCAGTATAGGAACTGTATGAATATCACACTGCTTACTGTCGGGAAGACAGACCGGAACTGGGTCTGGGACGGGTTTGAGATATACCGTTCCAGGCTGAAGCATTATATACCTTTTACCCTGGTTGAAATCCCGGAACTGAAAAATGCCTCATCCCTTTCGAAGGAGCAGATCAAGGAGAAGGAGGGGCAGCTCATCATGAAATGCCTCCGGGATTCGGATGAGGTTATCCTCCTGGATGAAAAGGGCCGGGAGTACACGTCGGTGGAATGGGCCGGAATGATAAGCAAGCGCCTGAGTGCCGGAAGCCGTAATATAGTATTCGTAATAGGCGGCGCGTACGGTTTCTCCCCACAGGTCTATGGGCGGGCTTCATCTCTTGTGTCTCTCTCCAGGATGACTTTTTCACACCAGATGGTAAGGACAATATTCCTCGAGCAGCTGTACAGGGCCTTCACTATTATCAAAGGTGAACCGTATCATCATGAATAGAAGTCTTTTCACAGGTAAGGCGGAGTATATATGGACGAGGACCAGCAATGTGGCCATCCTGCTGGCGGCGCTTTTCTTTGCGCTTTCCCTGATTGTCAATACGGGATCCGGCAATTCGGACAAGGTGGCCGTCAAAGTCTCCCAGAGGCTGGAAAAGAGGATGGCGGTCCTCGGAAAGTACATGTCCTCCGCCCTTGAGAGCGAAGACAGCCGGTGGGCCGAGCTGGAGGACCTTCCGGAGGATATGGTCATATACCGTTATGTGTATGACACTCTCCAGTCGTGGAGCAACCAGTTCCCTGTAGTCAATGATGACCTCGGCTCCAGGATGATATTCTACAGGCTTTCGAGCCTGGGCGGCAGCCTTTCTTCCCCGCTGGCCTCTGTCAGGGAGAGCCCTTCCTATATGAATCTCGGCTCCAAATGGTATGTCGTATATTATATGACAGATGATGTAGGCTGCAAGGTCATCGGCGGCATGGAGATAAAGGACAATTTCTACTCTGACGTAAACAGTACACAGAACGGCGTAAATCCGCGGTTGAGGCTTCCGTCGAATTATTTTACCATGCCGGTCAGCTATGACGGTGGCTCTGTTGTCAGCCTGGGCAATGTGCCGATGTTCAAGGTCATTGCCGAGGCCCGGCCTGACATGCCGTCTATGGACGCCTCGATGTTCAGGTGGATAGCCTTGCTGCTGTTCACCATGGCCGTCGTGCTGTATCTTGGTGTATACAGGACATTGAAATCATATACGTCTTCCCTTGCCATCCTTCTTCTCACGGCTGTCATGGCATATTTCTGGGGCATGCGGCTGCAGGGGTCGCTCGAAATCTTTTCCCCGAATGTATATGCGGACGGGCATTTCTTCTACTCGTTCGGCTCGCTGCTGATAGTCAACACGTATATCTTCCTGTATATCCTCTGCACATATATCATGCGCAAGGTGTTCCTGAGGAGGGCACTGGCCGGCGGAAGGGCTCTGCCTGCAAACATATACTATTCTGCAGTGCTGCTCATGACCATCCTGACGGCGGTGTACATACATTTCAGCCTCAGGAGCCTGATAATGAACTCGAACATCTCTCTCGAGCTGTATGCGTGGAACAGCATATCCATGAATACGCTGTGGGTGTACCTGTCCTATACTGCGCTGTTCATGGCCCTGCTGATGCTCCTGCAGATGCTCAAGCCTGCCGTGACCAGGTTTACCGGCTGGAAATACAGCGTGTTTTCAAGACGTTTCCTGTTTGTCTATGCAGGTATATGTGTCCTGTATATTACATTCATTGCCGGAAGCCTTGGCTTCAGGAAGGAGCTCGACAGGATGACGGTATGGACCAACAGACTGGCCATCGACAGGGACCTCGGCCTGGAGCTGCAGCTGCGCTCTATGGAACGGGGCATAGCGAACGACCCTCTCTTTTCAACCCTTGCCGTGGATGCCTCCAATGATATAATCATCATCAACCGCCTGACCGAGAATTATCTGAACAGGATATCTCCCGACTATGACATATCCGTATTCACGTGCCGGGATTCCGACCTGCGCTCCTCCCCTGGGAGAAGGGCTTCTCCGGCGGTGATGGAGAACCTGGACTATTTCAACCAGAAGATCCGTTCGGGCACGCCTATAGCCGACAATTCCAGGTTCTTCTATACCTATGACAATACGGGCCGTTCAAGCTATACCGGATGGTTCATCTATTATTCCAATGAATGTGGAATTATCAGGATGTTCATCGAGATCGACTCCCGCTCTTCGAAAGGGGACACCGGCTACTACAGCATTCTCGGGGCCAATTCAAGGCTCGGTGACGTGGTGATACCGTCCTTCTATTCGTATGCGAAGTTCATTTCCGGGAAGCTTGTCAACTACAACGGCACGTATGCATACCCTACCGTGATGGACGAGAGCATCGCCGGGTATATCCCGGAGGACGGGCACGCCCATTTCAAGGCAAGGGGGTACCTGCATTTCGCCAACCAGGTTTCCGGGGATGAGGTGATAGTCATTTCCCGGCCGGTGCGCAGTGTCATGACCTATCTGGTTACATTCTCGTACCTTATACTGATATACTATGCCGGCCTGCTGCTCGTCACGCGCAGGAGGAGGAAGAAAGAGCAGGTCTTCCGCAAGAACTATTTCCGCTCGAGGATATATACCGTCCTGTTCTGTGCCCTGTTCTTCTCTCTCGTGAGCATAGCGATAGTGAGCACGACCTTCGTGTACAAGCGCAATGAACAGAACATGTTCAACATGATGTCCAACAAGATAACTACCATACAGGCTC
Organism: uncultured Bacteroidales bacterium; assembly: GCA_944326305.1. GTDB lineage: Bacteria > Bacteroidota > Bacteroidia > Bacteroidales > UBA932 > Cryptobacteroides. The sequence goes on along the minus strand of CALVDL010000024.1, from coordinate 25,801 downwards.
TCCTGGAGTCCAGATGCATGTATGCAGAAAGCTACCAGGACCTCGGCACGCAGGACTTTTCCGCGTATCTGGAGAATGTCGCCAACACCACGAAGTCCGATGTGACCCTCTATACCCCTGGCGGTAAGGTCTACAGGTCCACCACCCCGGAGCTTTTCGACCGGATGGTGTTGGAGTCGAGGATAGACAAGGACGCGTATTACAATATCAAGTACAAGAACCAGCGGTTCTACATACACAAGGAGCGTCTCGCCGGGCGCAAGTACTATGCCCTGTATGCACCTCTGTTCAATGCCGGCGGGAACATGGTGGCCATTGTGAGCTCACCGTATGTGGATACGAGCTACGATTTTACGAGGGATGCCCTTTTCCATGCCGCGACCATCGTCAACCTGTTCGCCATACTGCTGTCCGTCACCCTGCTTATCAGTACTGCCATAGTCAACTCCATGTTCCGCCCTCTGATAGAGATGGGCAAGAAGATGAACTCGGCTGATCTGCATGGCCTGGAATATATCATATACAGGCAGGACGATGAAATTTCCGGTCTGGTGGACGCGTATAACAGGATGGTGCACGACCTCTCCGACAGCAGCCGCCAGCTGGCCCAGGCCGAAAGGGACAGGGCGTGGAGCGAGATGGCCCGCCAGGTGGCCCATGAAATCAAGAACCCGCTTACCCCTATCAAGCTTGAGATACAGAGGCTGATCAGGCTCAAGCAGAAGAATGACCCTTCATGGAATGACAAGTTCGACAAGGTTGCCGCGGTGGTCCTCGAGCATATCGACATCCTTACCGATACGGCCAATGAGTTCTCTACCTTCGCCAAGCTTTACAGCGAGGAGCCTGTCCTGCTCGATCTTGACAAGACCCTGAGGGACCAGCTCGTGATTTTTGACAATAAGGAAAATATCGAGATGTCCTACCTCGGGATGGAGAATGCCATGGCGATGGCGCCGAAGCCGCAGCTGATAAGGGTATTTGTCAACCTGATCACCAATGCCATACAGGCCATAGAAATCCAGCAGAAGGAGGATGCGGAGGGCGGGAAGGAAATCCGGCGCGGCATGATCCAGATATGCCTGCGCAATAGTGTGAAGGACGGTTTCTACGACATCGTTTTCGAGGACAATGGCCCCGGGGTGAGCGATGAGAACCTCGGCAAGCTGTTCACCCCTAACTTCACTACAAAGAGTGCCGGTACAGGGCTCGGGCTTGCCATATGCCGCAATATAGTGGAGAAGTGCAACGGTGAGATTGTCTACCAGAGGTCTTTCGTCCTCAAGGGGGCCTGCTTCATAGTCCGCCTGCCCCGGTTATAGGCTGGGGCAGGATATTATTTCTGCCTCAGGAAAATCTGTACGGGGCATCCCCGGAAGTCGAATTTGCTTCTCAGCTTGTTCTCGAGGAACCTCTTGTACGGGTCTTTTACGTATTGCGGGAGGTTGCAGAAGAACGCGAATGACGGGAACCGTGTAGGCAGCTGGGTCACATATTTGATCTTGACATATTTCCCTTTCCATGCAGGAGGAGGGTAGTTCTCTATTTCCGGGAGCATGGCATCGTTGAGGACCGATGTGGAGATCTTTTTCGAATAGTTGTCGTACACCAGCCTTGCCGCATCCAGCACGTCCATTATCCTCTGCTTGTTTATTACAGAGGTGAAAATGATCGGGATGTCATTGAAGGGGGCAAGCTTTGCCTTGAGGGATTCAGTGTATTCCTTCATGGTGTTGCTGTCCTTTTCTATCATGTCCCATTTGTTCACCACCAGCACGCAGCCCTTCCTGTTCCGTGATATGAGGTTGAATATGCTCATGTCCTGTGCCTCGAGCCCGCACTGTGCATCGATCATAAGTATGCATACGTCGGAGTGCTCAATGGCTCGTATTGACCTCATCACGGAGTAGAATTCGAGGTCTTCGTGTACCTTGGACTTCTTCCTCATTCCTGCGGTGTCTACGAGCATGAATTCATGTCCGAATTTGTTGTAGTATGTGCTGACGGCGTCCCTTGTCGTGCCGGCAAGCGGTGTGACGATGTTGCGCTCGGTACCGAGCAGGGCATTGGCGAGGGATGACTTGCCGACGTTCGGCTTTCCGACGATGGCAATGTGCGGGAGGTCGGGCCTGTCGTCGTTCTCTTCGGCCTTGTCCTCCGGGAGCCTTCTCACAATCTCGTCCAGAAGGTCACCGGTACCTCCGCCGGTGGCCGCCGATATGCACCATATGTCGCCCAGCCCGAGTGCGTAGAACTGGTATGTGTCGTACATTTTGTCCCCCGTGTCGACCTTGTTCACTGCCACGACCACCGGTTTGCCGCTTTTCCTGAGCAGGGAGGCTATCTCCTCGTCGTAGTCCGTGATGCCTGTTGCCGGCTCCACCATGAAAAGGACCAGGTCTGCCTCCTGTATGGCTATGACCACCTGCTTCCTGATGGCTTCTTCGAAGATGTCATCGGAGTTGAAGGTGTATCCTCCGGTATCGACGACGGAGAATTCATGTCCGCACCATTCGCATTTCCCGTAGTGGCGGTCTCGGGTTACACCGGCCGTTTCGTCCACGATTGCCTGGCGCATTCCTACAAGGCGGTTGAACAGGGTCGATTTCCCTACGTTAGGGCGTCCGACGATGGCAACAAGGCTCATATCAAGTCTCTCCTATAATTTGTTTAGTAATTTTTACCGTAGTAAACCTTTTATGGCGGTTTCCCAGATACGGAGACTTGAAATGATTCAAATCCCCAGTCACGTTGTGCCGGCCCCGTGGTCCTGGGGTCGTTGCCCCTGGCCGCCCCTCTCCGGAGCCCTGTCGCAGGCATTGCCTGCTCCGGAGGCGGGATCCGGTGAAGTATGGAGGGGCTGTCCTTTATTTTTCCGGATGGAAGGAGCAGCTTGCAGAGCAGCTGCTGCATCCCAGGTCGCTGCATGTGGGGCGGGATTTCCCGTTCTTGCTGCCCCAGAGGCGCATCTCCTCCTCTTTCGCACACCTTATGCCGAGTTTCCGCATTTCCTTGTTGTTGCTGATCTCGGTCTCCGGGAAATGCCCGTTCTTCCGGAATATGATGTTGAAACACAGTCCGATAAGGCTCAGTCCAATAAGAAGCAGCGCTGCTATGAATATCTCCATTCCAAAGATGATTTAGAAAATGAAACTGTCGCTGATAGGCTCGTAATTGTAGACCTTTTCAATGACATTTGCGAAAGTATCTGCGACGGACAATACTGTAATCTTGCTCTTGTCCTTGTCCGGATCGCTGGTGAGTGGGATGGTGTCAGTGACTATGACCTCCTCGAGGGCCGATTCGGCTATCCTCTCGTATGCGCTTCCAGAGAATACGGCATGGGTGGCGCAGGCCTTGACGCTCAATGCCCCCATCTCTTTGAGTACATTGGCTGCCTTGGTGAGGGTGCCTGCCGTGTCTATCATGTCATCGACTATGATCACGTTCTTCCCGGCTACGTCACCGATGGCTGTGATTGAGCCCACCACATTGGCCCTTTCCCTGGATTTGTGGCATATGATCACAGGGCACTGGAGATACCTTGCATAGGCGTTGGCCCTTTTGGCCCCTCCCATGTCCGGCGCAGCTATGGCCAGGTTTTCTATATGCTTGTCCCTGAGGTAAGGGAGGAATATGTTGCTTGCGTACAGATGGTCGACCGGAAAGTCGAAGAATCCCTGTATCTGGTCTGCATGCAGGTCGCATGTCATCACCCTGTCACAGCCGGCGGCATGCAGCACATTCGCTACGAGCTTTGCCCCGATCGATACTCTCGGCTTGTCTTTCCTGTCCTGTCTTGCCCATCCGAAATATGGCATCACGGCGATTACAGTATGGGCGGAAGCCCTTTTGGCCGCGTCTATCATAAGCAGCAGCTCGAACAGGTTCTCCACCGGAGGGAATGTCGACTGCACGATGAATACAGTAGCGCCTCTGACGCTTTCATTGAAAGACGGCTGGAATTCTCCATCGCTGAACTCCAGAACTTCGGATTTTCCCAGCTCCGTGCTGAGACACTTTGCGATCTTCTCGGCAAGCGGCTTGGACCTCCTGCAGGCAAAGATTTTCATTTTATGTTCGTTGTGCATCGTATGAGGGTTTTATTTGTCTGTGTCTTTTCCGAGGCTCTCCAGGACTGAACCTATGTAATCGAGTATCTCTTCCTTACCCATCCCTTTTTCGGATGAGCTGATGAAATACGGAGGCATCTCCTCCCAGAAACCGAGAATCGTCTCCACATTCTTCTGTATCTGCCTTTTCAGGGCTTCTGGCCCCAGCTTGTCCCCTTTGGTGAAGATGATCCCGAACGGAATCCTTGCCTCCCCGAGCTCCATCAGGAAATCCATGTCTGCCTTCCCGATGTCATGGCGCGAGTCTATCAGCACGAAAAGCATGACGAGCTCCTGCGACAGGTTGATGTAGTTCCTTATTATCTGGGCGAGCTTCTGGCGTCCTGACATGGACATCTTGGCATAGCCGTAGCCCGGGAGGTCAACCAGATACCACTGCCTGTTGACCAGGAAATGGTTTACAAGCCGGGTCTTTCCTGGGGTGGAGGATGTCATTGCGAGCTTCCTGTTGTTGCACAGCATGTTTATCAGTGACGATTTGCCTACATTTGACCTGCCTATAAATGCGAATTCGGGGAATTTCTGCTTCGGTTTCTCGGAAATCCTCGTACTGCTCCCGGCAAAGAGTGCTTCTGTAATTTTCATGTCCTGCTGTACAATCGGAATTAAGTCCGCAAAGGTACTAAAAAACCGTGACACTGTAAAATATATTTAATGTTATCTTCCTGAAAACAGGCAAATCATGAGAATCATCATGCAGTTTTGTTAAAAATCGGTGAAATCATAACGTGAGAAGCAGTTTTTTTACTAAATTTGTAAAGATAGGTTGACACGCCTCGAAATGGGAAGAGAATTCATAACCCTTCTGGAACTTCAGTCCCGGCTGAAGGAGGGGATTGAACGGCTTTTCCCGTCCAGGGTGTGGCTCCGGGCCGAGATAGGTGCGGTCAAGGCCCGCGTTGGCGGGCATTGTTACATGGAGCTTCTGCAGAGCGGGGAGAACGGGATTGAGGCGAAGGTCCAGGCTGTTGTGTGGAGCTCGAAATACAGATTCATTGCACCTTATTTTGAATCGGTTACCGGATCCCCTCTCAGCGAGGGGATGCTTGTGCTTGTACATGTCCAGGTCAATTACAGCCAGCTTTACGGCCTGTCGCTTGTGGTGGATGACATCGATCCCGGCTTCTCTCTCGGGGAGCAGGAAAAACAGAGGCGGCTTACTGTCGAAAGGCTTGAGAAGGAGGGCCTTGTGGATATGCAGCAGGGTCTCGAGCTTGCCAGGCTTCCCTATATGATAGCTGTGATTTCCGCTTCCGACGCCGCCGGATACCGGGATTTCATGCGGCATCTCCATGAAAACGAATATGGTTTTGCGTTCCGGACGGACCTGTATCCTGCGCTGATGCAGGGTGCGGGGTCTCCTGCGTCCATCATATCGGCACTTGATGCCGTCGCGGATTCAGGGAAGGGGTATGATGCAGTGGCCGTCATCAGGGGCGGAGGGGCGAAGCTTGACCTCGCGTGCTATGATGACTATGACCTTGCAGCGCATATCGCGCAGTTCCCTGTGCCGGTCTTCACGGCCATAGGGCATGACCAGGATACACATGTGGCCGATATGGTCGCATTCATGTCGGTGAAGACCCCGACTGCTCTCGCGGACGAGTTTGTTTCCATGTATGCAGACGAGGACGCCTTCCTTGTCTCTTTCGGGGACAGGCTCCGGCTTGCCGCTTCGGGCAGGCTCTACCGGGAGGAAAGCAGGCTGCAGGTGCTTTATCACGGCATGTCCGCCGCCTTCTCGAAGAAGATAATGTCGATGGAGGGCCGGCTGGACCTCATGGAGGCCCGCTTGAAGGCTTCTGACCCGAGGTCGATCCTGAAGAAGGGATATGTGCTGGCCGTCGACAGTGCCGGTGCTGTGCTCAGGAGCGCCGCCGGGAAAAGGCCTGGGGACAGGGTCTCCCTGCTGATGAAGGACGGGCGTCTGGACTGTACGGTGGATTCGGTGGAGGATATGGACGGGACGATTTAGGAATGATGTGAGTTCGATGATTTTCAATAAAATTGGATTTTATGGACGAAGGATTTGATTATGCGGAAGCGGTAGCGGAGCTGGAGGCCATAGTGGCAAAAGTCGAGGATCCGGCGACCGGCATTGATGACATCGGTGCGAGCGTTTCGAGGGCGGATGAACTGCTCAAGAAATGCCGTGCATACCTCAGGCAGGCCAGGGAGACCCTGGACCGGCTGGACAAGGGGGAGGGAGATGTCCGGAAGCAAGTGACAGGGAATGGAAATGTATTGTAAATGGCAGAAAAACATGTCTGGAATAAAGAAAATATATGACGGAGACCCGTGGCTGAAGCCTTACAGGGAGGCGATAGACGCCCGGCACGAGCGGATTCTCAAAGAGAAGGAGCGCATATCGGCCGGACACGGCGGGTCGCTTTCAAAAGGTATAAACAATCACCTCTACTACGGGCTGCACAGGCAGGCCGACAGGTCGTGGGTGTTTCGTGAATGGGCGCCCAATGCCGTGAAAGTCTATCTGATAGGGGAATTCAACAACTGGAGGAAGACCGAAGCCTATGCCCTCCGTCCTGTGGGCAACGGCAACTGGGAAATTGTCCTTGAGGACATGTTCCTGTCCCACGGCACCCTGTACAAGCTGTATATAGAGTGGCACGGCGGGGCTGCTGAACGCCTTCCGGCCTATACGACCAGGGCGGTGCAGGACCCGGAGACCAAGGCTTTCTGCGCCCAGGTGTGGGATCCGGAGCCTTACAGGTGGAAGCACCGCAACCCTGCGAAAAAGGAGCATCCCTTTATATATGAGTGCCATATCGGCATGAGCTCCGAGCAGGAGAAGGTTGCCTCGTTTTCGGAGTTCAGGCGGGACGTGCTTCCGTATGTCCATTCGCTGGGCTACGACACGATACAGATAATGGCGCTGCAGGAGCATCCGTATTACGGTTCTTTCGGCTACCAGGTGTCGAATTTTTTCGCACTCAGCTCGCGCTTCGGCACACCGGAGGAGTTCAAGGAACTTGTGGACGAGGCCCATGGGATGGGGATTGCAGTCGTGATGGACATTGTCCATTCACATTCGGTGGATAATGAGGCCGAGGGCCTGAGCCGCTTTGACGGGCGGGAGGACCTGTACTTCTATGGCGGTGACAGGGGCCGCCATCCGGCGTGGGGGTCGAGGTGCTTCGACTACGGGAAGCATGAGACCCAGCAGTTCCTGCTTTCCAACTGCAAGTTCTGGCTGGAGGAGTACCATCTGGACGGGTTCCGTTTCGACGGCGTGACCAGCATGATGTACTGGGACCACGGGCTGGGCAAGGCTTTCAGCGGATACGGGTGCTATTTCGACGAAGGGGTCGACGAGTCGGCTGTGACCTATCTTGCCCTTGCCAATATGCTTATAAAGGAGGTCAATCCTGAGGCCATCACCATTGCCGAGGACGTCAGCGGGATGGCAGGCCTGGCTGCCCCGTTCGAGGCTGGCGGTGTCGGCTTCGATTTCCGCATGAGCATGGGCGTGGCCGACAACTGGATAAAATGGATAAAGACCCAGAGCGACGAGCAGTGGAGCATGGGGGAGATGTGGTGGCAGCTGACCAACAAGCGCAAGGACGAGAAGACCATCAGTTACGCCGAGTGCCACGACCAGGCCATGGTCGGGGACAAGACTATAGCCTTCCGCCTGATGGACAAGGAGATGTATTTCCACATGGACAGGAATTCGCATTCGGACGTGATTGACCGCGGGCTCGCCCTGCACAAGATGATAAGGCTCGTGACCATGGCCACTTCAGGGGACGGCTACCTTAATTTCATGGGCAACGAGTTCGGCCATCCCGAATGGATCGACTTCCCGAGGGAGGGGAACGGGTGGTCGTACAAGTATGCCCGGAGGCAGTGGTCTCTGATGAGGGCTGACTACCTGAGGTACAGGCCGTTGATGCTTTTTGACCGGGCAATGGTGTCCTTCGCGAGAAAAGAGGGGCTGCTTGCCTTCCCCCCAGAGCTTCTCGTGCAGGACGAGGAGAAAAAAATATTAATATTCAAAAGAATAAATTGTATCTTTGCGTTCAATTTCAACCCGGTATCATCTTTTGCCGACTATGGTTTTGCAGCGCCTGCCGGGAAATATGCCATAGTCCTTGACAGCGATGACCCCGAGTTTGACGGATTCGGCAGGGTCAGGAAAGGCGAGGAGCACTTTACCGTCCCCGAGAAGTCAGCGAACGGCGACCAGACCTATGACGATACCCTGTATCTCTACCTCCCTTGCCGCAGTGCTATTGTATTGGAAAAATGTAGTGGTAAATAATAGATAGTATGGCTTTTTTAACATTCAACAAGTCTGAACTTGTCAACCTGTCCTATTCATTGAAGCGGGAGATCATCTCCGCGAACAAGACAGGCGCGTATTGCAATACTTCCATAGTCACCTGCAATACAAGACGCTATCATGGGCTTTTGGCTGTTCCGGTGGACCGGTTGAAGGGCAAGTATGTGCTTCTGTCCGCCCTGGACGAGAGCCTTGTGCTCAACGGGAAGCAGTTCAATCTGGGCATCCATTGCTACGGAGACGTATACGAGCCCAGGGGGCACAAGTACATAGTGGATTTTGACCTCGACCCTTCGCCTGTGATCACCTACAAGATAGGGGACATCGTATTCAAGAAGTCCATAATCCTTGCCCCTGACAATGACCAGGTCCTCATAAAATACGAGCTGGCCGAATCTCCGGAGAAGGTCTCGCTCATGCTGAAGCCTTTCCTCGCCTTCAGGAATATCCACAGCCTCACCAGCCAGAACTCCGAGGCCAGGACAGAGTACAGGGAGGTCGAAGGGGGAGTCTCATTCAGAATGTACGAGAATTTCCCGGACCTCAATATGCAGCTCAGCTGCAAGTCCATGTTCCGTTACATGCCGTACTGGTATAACGGGATTACATATTCGGATGAATACCGCAGGGGGTTCAACTGCACGGAGGACCTTTTCGTCCCGGGAATGTTTGTCATGAACATGAAGCCGGGGGAGACCATAGTGTTCTCCGGCTCTGTAAATGAAGTGAACCCGAAGCAGCTCAAGAGGAAATGTACGGAGATCGAGAGGAAGCTGACGGAGATTTCGGACTACCACGACATTCTCGTGCACAACGCCGACATCCTCATCTGCAACCGGAACGGGCACAAGCAGATCAACGCCGGGTTCTCATGGCTCGAGACAGGGCTGCTCCGCGAGACGATAGTGGCGCTTCCTGGCCTTACCCTCTATGCTGACGGGAACACCAAGGAGTTCGAGGAGATACTGGACAACCTGATTTCCGCCGAGCAGGACAGGCTCACTAAAAAGACTACACAGATAGAGGCCCCTCTGCGCCTGACCGATACCATACAGCAGTACATCGAGTTCACGGGCGAGGAAAAACGTATCTGGGAAAAGTACGGCAAGGTGCTCAAGGCCATAGTGGACAGCTATGCCCCTGGCAGGAGGGCCGAGGTGACGATGCATCCCAACGGCCTGCTATGGGCGCAGATGGACCGTGTCGCCCTGTCTTGGATGAATGCGTATGTGGATGGATACCCTGTCACGGAAAGGGCCGGCTACCAGGTCGAGACAAATGCCTTGTGGTACAACGCCCTCTGTTTCGCCCTCGACATGGAGGCCAAGTACGGGGCCAGGAAAAGCGCTTTCGCTGCAAGGTGGTCCCATGTGCGGGACCTCGTCCTGGAGAATTTCCAGAAGACATTCTGGGACAAGCAGGCTGGATACCTTGCCGACTATGTCGACAACAACGGCAGGAACCTCGATGTCCGCCCTAACCAGCTGTTTGCGGTATATCTGCCTTACTCACCGATTGATGACCTGAAGAAGATGGCCGTCATGCAGGTGATCAACAATGAGCTCGTGACGGCCCGCGGGATAAGGACCCTCTCTCCGCGCAATGCGAAATACCGCGGGGTGTATGAGGGTTCACAGAGGGAAAGGGACCTGGCGTACCATCAGGGATGTGCCTTCCCTTCATTGTTGAGTCCGTACATTGACCTGTGCTTCAGGATGATAGGACCATCATTCTATAAAAAGGCCAAATATCTTGTCGAAGGGTTCTTCAAGGACATAAACAAGCACGGAGTGGGGGCATTCTCCGAACTTTATGACGGGGACCCTCCTCATGAGCCGCACGGCGCAATTTCTTGTGCATGCAGTACGGCTGCATTGCTTAGGGCATATTATCTCATGAAAAAATATAAGGAGGAGAAAAAATGAGAGTACTGATGTTCGGATGGGAGTTCCCGCCTTATATTTCAGGAGGGCTCGGTACAGCTTGTTACGGAATGACAAAAGGCCTTGCGGCAAACGGTGTCGAGGTCCTTTTTGTCATGCCTTCGGCCTCTGGTGACGAGGACCAGAGCGCGGTTTCCATCATTAATGCCAGTGATGTTCCGGTGGATACGGTGTCCACTTCTGTCGAGGACTTCCTCGACAAGGTGCGCTTCGTGCACATCCACTCCAACATGATGCCTTATGTCGACCCCCAGGAGTTTTCCGATATGCTCGAGGAAGAGAGGAGGCGGCAGGTGAAAAGCTTCTCTGTCAGCTACGGGCAGAAATACAAGTTCTCCGGCAAGTACGGGTCCAACCTCATGGAGGAGGTCGCCCGCTATGCCATGGTGGGCGCGACTATCGCCCTGCAGCACAAGGACGAGTTCGATGTAATCCATGCCCATGACTGGCTGACCTATCTTGCGGGAGCCGCGGCGAAGGAGCTTACGGGCAAGCCGCTTGTAGTGCATGTGCATGCCACATCCTTCGACAGGAGCAGCGACGACAAGATAGACACGAGGGTGTACGACATAGAGCGCAAGGGAATGGAGGCCGCAGACCGTGTGATAGCCGTCAGCGAGCTTACAAGGAATATTGTAATCAACAGGTACGGCATTTCCCCGGATAAGGTTGTCGCAGTGCACAATGCGGTGGATTTCAGCGGGCGGGAGAGCCTGAAGTCCGAGCGCGGCGTGCGTGACAAGGTGGTCACCTTCCTGGGCAGGATCACTTTCCAGAAGGGCCCGGAATATTTCATCGAGGCGGCAGCCAAGGTCCTCAAGAGGTGCAGCAATGTGCGCTTTGTGATGGCCGGCAGCGGAGACATGCTCAACAGGTGCATCCGCCATGTGGCGCGCCTGGGCATTTCCGACAGGTTCCATTTCACCGGGTTCCTCAGAGGGACAGAGGTGCAGAGGATGTTCGAGCTGTCCGATGTCTATATAATGCCTTCGGTTTCCGAGCCGTTCGGCATATCCCCTCTGGAGGCCATGCAGACCAATGTGCCTACCATCATCTCGAAGCAGTCCGGCGTGGCTGAGGTCCTGAAATATGCCATAAAGGTGGATTTCTGGGACATAGATGCCATGGCTGATGCCATTTACGGCCTGTTGAACTACAGCGCCATGGCTGATATGGCTGCGCGCTGCGGGCACGATGAGGTCAACGCCCTCAAGTGGAATAACGCGGCCTACAAGATTAAGAAAGTGTATGAATCAGTGATAAAATAGTAAAACATAACAGCCATGAAAAAAAGTATTTGCCTATATTTCCAGGTCCATCAGCCAAACAGGTTAAGGTTATACAGATTTTTTGATATAGGTAAGGATTCGCATTATTACGATGATTTTGCCAACAGGACCATCCTCCGCAGGGTGTCCCAGCGGTGCTATCTCCCTGCCAACGCCCTTCTTCTTGAGCTTATCAACAGGTACAAGGGGCAGTTCAAGGTGACGTTCTCCATCTCAGGCTCTGTGCTGGAGCAGTTTGACCGTTACGCTCCGGAGGTCATCGAGAGCTTCAGAAAACTGGCCGATACGGGCTGCGTGGAGTTTCTTTGCGAAACATATTATCACTCATTGGCTTCCCTTGCCTCTCCTGCGGAGTTCAAGCATCAGGTGGAGAAGCACAAGGCTGCTATCAAGAGCTATTTCGGGGTTACTCCGAAGGCTTTCAGGAACACCGAGCTGATATATTCTGACGCTATCGGGGCGATGGTATATGATTTCGGGTTCAAGACCATGCTTACCGAAGGCGCGAAGCATGTGCTCGGGTGGAGGAGCCCGAACTATCTGTACAGCTGTGCGCAGGCTCCGGGGCTGAAACTCCTGCTGAAGAACTCCTCGCTGAGCGACGATATAGCTTTCCGTTTCTCCGACAGGAGCTGGAACGACTGGCCTCTGACAGGGGAGAAATATCTGTCATGGATCAAGTCGTCTGCCAAAGACAGCGATATAGTGAACCTTTTCATGGATTACGAGACATTCGGAGAGCACCAGAAGGCGCAGAGCGGTATATTCGACTTCATGAGGTATCTTCCTGATGTGATCCTCAAGGACGGGGAATTCGAGTTCGTGACCCCTACACAGGCGGCAAAGAAGCACAGCCCGGTCGGGGAGCTTGAGGTGCCTGACGCGATTTCGTGGGCAGACGAGGAGAGGGATGTGACCGCATGGCTGGGCAACGAACTCCAGAATGACGCGTTCAACAAGCTCTACGGGCTCACCGAGAAACTTTCCCTGCTGAACGATCCTGAGCTCTGGTCCGACTTCGGACACCTGCAGGAGAGCGACCATTTCTATTATATGTGCACCAAATTCTTCTCCGACGGTGCCGTACATAAATATTTCAACCCGTATGATACTCCGTATGAGGCATTTATAAATTATATGAATGTCTTGAGCGATTTTATTATCAGGGTAGATGATGCAATTTCATTTTCTGATGCTAACTTTGCAGCCCCGAAAACCCGGAAAACGGTAAAGAAGGCTCCGGCAAAAACTGCCAGGAAGCCTGCCGCGGGGAAGAAAACGGTAAAAACAAAAACTGACAAATGAATAATGAATTGATCAAGCCGGACTATCTTTTCGAGGTCAGCTGGGAGGTGTGCAACAAGGTCGGGGGCATCTATACTGTCATTGCGACCAAGTCCCTTTATCTCAAGAACGAGCTAAAGAGGCACCATATTCTCATCGGCCCGGATGTCTGGATGAATGTTGAGAACAATCCTGATTTTATCGAAGACCCGCTGCTCTACAGGATGTGGCGGGACCAGGTCGCGAAAGAAGGCCTGAGGATAAGGGTAGGAAAATGGAACGTGCCTGGTAAGCCGACGGCCATCCTTGTGGATTTCAAGCAGTACCTTACGAAGAAGGACGAACTTCTCGCAGAGCTGTGGCGTGACTTCGGGGTGGACTCCATTACGGGGAACTGGGACTATGTCGAATCCGCCCTGTTCGGCTATGCCGCAGGAAGGGTCATCGAGAGCTTCTACAGGTTCAACCTGTCTTCTTCTGACAAGGTGGTGGCCCAGTTCCATGAGTGGATGACCGGTGCGGGCCTCCTGTATCTGAAAGGGACCAAGCTTCCGATAGCCACGGTGTTTACCACACATGCGACTGTCGTTGGCCGCTGTCTCGCCGGAAACAACCTTCCGCTGTATGACTCTATGAAGCTGTATGACGGGGACGCAAAGGCGCGCGAGTTCAATGTGATGGCACGCCATTCCCTTGAGAAGCAGTCTGCAGTGCACTCCGATATATTCACTACGGTCAGCGGTATTACAGCCGCAGAGTGCAGGCAGTTTTTAACCCGTGATGTCGATATAGTGACCCCGAACGGTTTCGAGAACAGTTTCACGCCGGCTACGGATGAGGAATATGATGCGACTCGCAAGGCTGCCAGGACGAAATTCGTTGAGGTGGCGACAGCCATGTCCGGGGAGACCGTTCCGGACAATGCCGTGTTTGTAGGCATTGCCGGCCGTTATGAGTGGAAGAACAAGGGCATTGACGTGTTTATCGACGCCCTTGCAAAACTGAACGAGACAGGTTTCGAGGGCAAGACTCTCCAGGCTTTCATCCTGATTCCGTCCGGTCATAAGGGAGCGGACAAGGAACTGGCGGCCAAGCTTGGAGGCTCCGGCAGCACTTATGTCACCCAGGTGTCACATTATCTGATGGACCCCGAGTATGACATCATTACGCGCCGTCTGCGTGAGGTGGGCCTCAACAATTCCGTAGGTGACAAGGTGAAAGTGTATTTCATCCCTTCCTATCTCAATGGGGACGACGGCATTTTCAATATGAAGTATTACGACCTGCTCGCCGGGCTTGATCTCACTGTATTCCCTTCATATTACGAGCCGTGGGGGTATACTCCGCTTGAGAGCCTCGCGTTCAGGGTGCCTACCATGACCACTACTCTTGCCGGGTTCGGTGTATGGGTCATCGATCACTACAAGAAGGAACATCCCGGCATTTCCGTCATAGAGAGGACTGATTCCAACTACGCGGATGTCGTGGACGGGGTGATTGCCCGCATGAAGGAGATTGCAAATCTTGACAAGGCAGGACGCCAGGTCTACATGTCGAACGCCAAGGAGGTGTCGGAGATAGCTCTTTGGGAAAACAATATCGTTTATTACAAGCAGGCATATTCTGCCGCGCTTGAGAAAGTCATATCAGAAAAAGGGGCATTCCCTGAGACAAGGAGTGAGAAATCAATGCAGTATAAGAAAATCGATGTAAACAAACCGTCCTGGAACAGCGTATTCTTCCTTCGCCATCTCCCGGACAGCCTTAAGGATCTCGAGGTCCTTTCAAGAAACCTGTGGTGGTGCTGGAACGATTCTGCCAGGGAGCTTTTCCGCTCGATAGACCCGGAGGCATGGGAGCTTTCGGGGGAAAACCCTATCGCCATGCTCGACAAGGTGAGCCTCAAACGTTACCATGCCCTCGAGAAAGACCGTGAATTCCTTGCGAAGCTCAGGTATGTGGTCGATGAGTTCAATTCATACATGGCGCTCAAGTCCGAGCGCAAGAGCCCGTCTATAGCATATTTCTGTATGGAGTACGGTCTTGACACCTCCCTGAAGATATATTCCGGAGGCCTCGGCATCCTGGCCGGGGACTACCTCAAGGAAACCAGTGACATGAATACGAACCTTGTCGCGGTGGGCCTGCTCTACAGGTACGGATATTTTACACAGATACTTTCAGCGCAGGGCAACCAGGTGTCTAAATATGACGCCCAGGATTTCATGAAAATCCCTGCCATACCTGTGAAGGACGCTGACGGCAACTGGATGACTGTGAGCATTGCCTTCCCTGGCCGCAACCTGAATGCACGGCTCTGGAGGGTGGATGTAGGCCGTACCGAGCTTTATCTCATGGATACAGATTATGAGGACAACCTTCCGGAGGACAGGTCCGTGACCCATCACCTCTATGGCGGAGACTGGGAGAACCGCCTCAAGCAGGAGCTTCTCCTCGGTGTCGGCGGAATCAGGGCCCTCAGGAAACTCGGTATTAATCCGGAAATCTACCATTGCAATGAAGGCCATGCCGCATTCATCGGCCTTGAGAGGCTGCGCGAGTATATCCAGAATGACAACCTCGATTTCGCCGAGGCCATGGAGGTGATAAGGGCATCATCCCTGTTCACTACGCATACCCCTGTCCCGGCAGGGCATGATGCTTTTGACGAGGGTCTCCTGAGAAAATATATAGGACATTATCCTCAGCGTCTGAAGGTGGACTGGGAGACGATGATGGGCCTCGGCAAGATCAACGGTGCCGACCCTAACGAGAAATTCTCCATGAGTTATCTCGCAGCCAATATATCCCAGGAAGTCAACGGCGTGTCATGGCTTCATGGTGAGGTCAGCAAGGACATATTCGCGAATATGTGGCCTGGATACCTGCCTGAGGAACTGAACATCACGTATGTCACGAACGGTGTACATTACCCTACATGGACCGCACCGGAGTGGAAAGAGGTACATTCCAAGGTGTTCGGGGACGAGTTTGCGACTCACCACTATGAGAAGTCATGCTTCGAGGGCATATACAAGGTGGATGACAGGACCGTATGGAATGTCAGGACGGCGTTGAGGGCGAAGCTGATTGCAGCGATCAAGGAACGCCTTTCCGATCCTGCTGCGGCCAACCACTATTCTCCGCGCCAGATAGTGACTATCAAGGAGACGCTCCGCGACGACGTGCTCACCATCGGCTTTGCAAGACGTTTCGCAACGTACAAGAGGGCACACCTCCTGTTCCGTGACCTTGACAGGCTGAATGACATAGTCAATGATCCGGAACATCCGGTACAGTTCATCTTTGCGGGCAAGGCGCATCCGGCCGACAAGGCGGGGCAGGACCTCATAAAGATGATTGTAGATGTATCGAAGATGCCGCAGTTCATAGGGAAGATAGTGTTTGTGCCTAACTATGATATCTCGCTCGCCAAGCTTCTCGTGCAGGGCGTTGATGTATGGATGAACAACCCTACACGTCCGCTCGAGGCTTCCGGGACTTCCGGCGAGAAAGCTGCCATGAACGGCGTGATGCATTTCTCTGTGCTTGACGGATGGTGGGTCGAGGGCTACAGGCCGGGCGCCGGCTGGGCTCTTCCGCGTGAACGCACATACGATGACCAGAACTACCAGGACGAGCTTGATGCCGCCACCATATATACGATTATCGAGAACGAGATCGCCCCGCTGTTCTATGACAAGAACAAGGAGACCGGGCTTTCCGCCGGCTGGATCGACTATATAAAGAATACAGTGGCGCAGGTGGCCTGCAATTTCACGACAAACAGGATGCTCACCGACTACATAAACCAGTACTACGACCCTCAGTCGCAGCGTACCGCGAAACTTGTGGCCGACGACTACAAGGTGGCCAAGGAGATTGCTGCATGGAAGCGCCATATGAGAAGGGAGTGGGCAAATGTGAGTGTAGTGTCCGTGGTCAAGCCGGACGGTTCGTATGATTATGTGTCTCTGGGCAAGGAGTTCAAGGCTGAAGTCGTGCTGAACATAAGCGATCTCCATCCTGATGATATCGGTGTGGAAATGCTGTTCGCCACGACTGACAACAAAGGTAAGCTCCATATCCAGGAGAAATACGAATTTTCGCCTGTAGAGTGTCACGAAGACACAGCCAGGTACCAGGCTTCTGTGATGCCTGAACGTGCCGGCCTCTACCAGGTTGCAGTGAGGATTTATGCAAAGAATGCGCTTTTGCCTCACAGACAGGATTTCGAGCTTGTGAGATGGTTGTAGCGACCGGATTTTTCGACGGTGTCCATACCGGGCACCGTCTTGTCATATCGCAGCTGGTCGAGGCTGCAAAAGTACGCGGGGAGGAGAGCCTGGTGATTACATTCTGGCCTCATCCCCGTAATGTACTTCAGCTGGAGGCGCGCACATTCAGGCTCCTTTCCTCCCTAGATGAGAAGAAGGAGATGCTTAAATCCCTGGGTGTTGACCGCGTTGAGGTCCTGCCTTTCACGAAGGAGTTCGGGGCTCTGACCACGAGGGAGTATCTCCGGCAGTATGTCATGGAAAGGTTCGGGGGCACTGCCGTTGTCCTCGGGTATGACAACAGGATGGGCTCGGATTCCGTCTCTCCCGGCGAGGTGGCGTCTGTGGCAAGGGAGCTGGGGCTGGAGGTGATACGTACCGACATGGTGGAAGGTGTTCACGGGACTGCCGTAAGCTCCACCAGGATAAGGACCCTGATAGCCTCCGGTGAGGTCGCTGATGCCGCTGAAATGCTCGGATACGGGTATTCTTTGTACGGCGTAGTCGTGGCAGGCAACAGGATAGGCCGGACCATGGGCTTCCCGACCGCCAATATGCAGCTTTACGAGCCGCTGAAGCTCATTCCCGGCAACGGTGTATACGCCGTCAGGGTCGAGACTCTCGGGAAAGAGTGGAAAGGTATGTGCAACATAGGCAACAGGCCCACCGTCGGGGCAGGTAACTCCCGCACTGTCGAGACGAACATATTCGGGTTCGATGAGGACATATACGGGCTGGATATGAGGATTACATTTGTACGCAAGATACGCGACGAGATAAAGTTCAGTTCGCTGGACGACCTCCGTGTTCAGCTGCGGAAAGACAGGGCTACCTGCCTTGCTGCTGACAGCAATGTCTGATTTTCAGAAAAAAATTCCTGAATACGGAAAATTTTTCTGAACTTTGGGCAAAACCGGGTAGATATATGGAAATTTTTTTTACTCTCCTTACTGTTCTGATTCTCATTGCCCCGGCTATAGCCAAGGCAATAGAGAAGTCTTTGATGAAGGCCGGAATGCCTGATGCTGCAGGGAAGGTGCGCCGCATAGGGGAGAAGATCGACGGTAAGGACGGTATTCCGGAAAGAAGGCATGTGCTCGGGGAGCCGTTCCCGGATATTGTCCCGACAGAAGTGCCTCCAGCTTCCTCTCCGGCCCGGGAGCAGGTGCATGAAGCCGCCCCGGTTGTACGTCAGACTGCTGCAAGGGCACTGCCTGAAGAAGGACGGCCGGTGATAAACAATATGGCCGGGAGGCGCAAGGCTGCTTCCCCGGAGACGTCTGGACCTGCCCGTAAGGAAGGAAGACATTTGGATATAGATCCCAAGAAGCTGATATTGTATTCTGAAATAATGAAGCCCAAGTTTTAGTGCAATATTTGTTTTCACCGATATAAATTTCTATATTTGCAGAGACAGGGTCGGCCAAAATGTATTTTTGGTCGATTATATTTTTGTCAATGCGGATATTCAGGTAGAATAAAGTAAAAAATAATAATATAACTATGGACATACATTACATGACCCAGGACGGTCTGGACAAACTGAAAAAGGAACTTTCAGAAGCCATTGCCCAGCGTCCGGTGATCTCTGCCCAGATTGCGGAAGCAAGGGACAAGGGTGATCTTTCCGAAAACGCCGAATATGAGGCCGCCCGCGAGGCACAGGGGCTGCTGGAACTCAAGATTGCCAAACTGCAGAACCTTGTCGCAAACGCCAGGGTAATAGATGAATCCCAGATAGGCACAGATAAGGTGCAGATGCTCAATAAGGTGAAAGTCAAGAATTTGAGTAATAACCAGATTGTAGAGTTCACCCTCGTAGGTGAAAGCGAAGCTGATTTTGCTGCAGGAAAACTGGCCGCCACTACCCCTATAGGCCGAGCCCTGATGGGACATTCCAAAGGCGAGGTGGTGGATGCGAAAGTGCCGTCCGGCATCATCAAGTTCGAAATCCTGGACATAACGCTTTAGGGGTATGGCAACCGTATTTACCAAGATAGCCAAAGGTGAGATACCTTCATATAAAGTCGCCGAAAACGACGGCTTCTATGCTTTTCTGGATATAAACCCACTTGCCAAGGGGCATACTCTCGTCATTCCGAAGAATGTTGAGGATGACTATATTTTCCATCTGGATGAAAATACATACATGGGCCTGTGCTCATTTGCCCGGAAAGTTGCCATCGCCATAGGCAACGCAATACCGTGCAAACGGGTAGGTGTTGCTGTACTGGGGATGGAAGTTCCCCACACACACATACATCTTGTCCCGCTGAACAGCGAATCCGATCTGGATTTCAGGAAGGAGAAGCTCTCCCTTTCCCCGGAGGAGTTCTCCCGGATTGCATCAATAATCTCGTCAGAGTATGAAAAACTGTAGGACGTTGAGATTCGCGGCCATTTCCATGGCTGTGTGCATGCTGGTTTCCTGCGGGAAGACAGCCCGGATAAAAGGTGAAGTACAGGGGCTCGGAGACGGTGAGGTGATAGTCAAGCTGCTGGATATAAATACATACAAGGTCCTTGACACCCTCAAGACAGACGCTTCGGGACATTTTTCCTATAAGGTCCCTGTCGCTGACGGCCAGCCGGAGTTCGTATATGTCTTCCATAATGATACGAAAATCGCATCCCTCCTTCTCGAGAAGGGAGACCGTGTGTATGTCACGGCTGACACTACCGGGAATTTCTCTGTAGAAGGCTCCGATGAAAGCGTCAGGCTCGCGTCCGTGGAAAAGGATTTCGCCGATTTTGTCTCGGAGTTCTCAGTGTCCGCCGACAAGCTTGCCGGTGTGGATGCATCGTCGAAGGAGGCTGACAGCATCAGAAAGGATATGGTGAAGACATACACAGCCTATTACAGGAGCCGAGTCAAATATATTCTTGAAAATTCACATTCCCTTACTACGGTGCCGGTGCTGTACCAGACAGTCGGGACGGACTTCCCGATATTTTCACAGCAGACCGACGCCATCCATTTCAACAATATATGCGACTCATTGGAGACTGTGTATCCGGATTCGAAATATGTCAAGGCCCTGAGGAAGGAGGCAAAAAGGCGCTCAGACCTGTTGTCGTTGAGCATAAGGATTGAGAATGCCCCGGAACTTTCATATCCGGACCTTGAGCTTCCTGATACCAGCGCCAAGATGGTAAAACTGAGCGAAGTGGATGCCAAAGTCATCCTCCTGCACTTCTGGACCTCTACGGATGCCGCCCAGAAGATGTTCAATCTGGATGTGCTCAAGCCGATATACGAAGAATTCCATTCCAGGGGGCTTGAAATCTATCAGGTGGCTCTGGATACGGACAAGGCCCAGTGGGCCAGGACTGTCAAGGACCAGGGGCTCGGGTGGATCAATGTCTGCGAAGGGCTCGGAGCCGGATCCTCCTCGCTGGCGCTGTACAATCTTGACAAACTGCCTGTTTCGTTTGTTATTGCAGACGGAGAGCTGGTCGACGGGAAATTCTCGGACGGGGCATCTCTCAGAAAATTGCTGGACTCCCTGCTCTGACCCCTGTCAGAGCCCGGCATAGTATGAATGCCGCGATATCGTTCAGAAGATTTTCTTCTTGCTTGTCGTGGCGACGAATTCCTTGAGATAGAACGGTTCGAAGTACGCTACGTCTTTGAACCGTTTTTCTTTGAACTCCTGCGTGGCAGGCACCAGCATGGACGAGGCTTTCGGGCAGCACTGGCAGAAGAAGGCGTTGCTGTGCCTTATAATCTCCGATGTCTTCTGCGCCCCGTCTCCTATGAACAGTACCGGACCCTGGTCAAGGTATTCCCTGAAGCTGTCCTGGTCGAGTATCACCGGGGCTGTCTCTGTGAGCTGTCCGCCGTCTGCCGAGAACACCGCGGTATAGACTTCCATCCTTCTTGCGTCGATCATCGGGACAATATGCCTGCACCCTTCCGGAAGCCGCCCTTCCCCGATGGCCTGCCATACCAGCGTGTCAAGTGTCCCGACCGCAAGAAGCGGGATTCCCGCCCCGAAGCACAGCCCCTTGGCCGTGGATACGCCGACCCTCAGGCCGGTATATGAGCCGGGACCCATGCTTACGCATACGGCCGAGCAGTCTCCTGTGCCAATGTTGCATTCGTCGAGCATTTCCTTGATGAATACTGCGGTGAGGGACGCGTGTGACTTCGTCTGTGCGCTCTCCCTGCTGGAGATGATCTTGCCGTCCCTTGCTATGGCTGCCGAGCACAGCGCCGTGGATGTTTCTATCAGTATGATGGTGTCCATATCGGTTCTATTTGAAAATAAGGTCTTTAAGATAAGGGAAAACGCTGTATGCCGTCTCCTTGAACGGAGGGTACAGGATCGAGTCGGCCAGCACTTTCTCCGACACGAGGTGCAGGGCCGAGTTGAGTGAGCTGAACATTATTATCACGAGGCCTACTATCAGAGTGCATTTCAGCAGGGAGAACAGCAGCCCGAGCAGCCGGTTCAGCCAGCCGAGCATGACGATCTTTATGCTTGCCTCTATGATTTTGCCCAGGGCAAAAAGCGCGAATATCACCACTACGAGTATGACGGTGAAAGCCACGATTTCAAGCACCGTCGGTGATGCCCCGTCGAACAAGCCTGCCATCCAGCCGCTTACGGCGGAGGAGAACTTGAACGACAGCCATACTCCCAGTACGATGGATATTATCGCGACGACCTGTGCCACAAGTCCTTTCCGCAGCCCGTTTATGATGGCGGGAACAAAGCACAACAGGATTATTATATCGATGATATTCATTTTTTATCAAAGTTAATCATTATATTTGCAGGCTGAAAAACCGGTGGCGGAGTCGGCCTGCAAAATTAGATAAATTTTATAAATACTCCATAGCCGTCCGGAATGAAATAAATAGTTGTATATGGGATTTAAAGAATACAAAGGTCTTGACCTGGTGCAGACAGGCAGTGAGATTCTTGACAGATGGAAGAAGAACAATGCTTTCGGGCGTTCTCTCGAGGTCCGGGACGGCGCTCCGGAGTTCATATTTTTTGAAGGGCCGCCTTCGGCCAACGGTATGCCGGGCATACACCATGTGATAGCCCGCTCCATCAAGGACGCGATCTGCAGGTACAAGACCCAGAGCGGCTACCGCGTAGAGAGACGGGCAGGCTGGGATACCCACGGTCTCCCTGTCGAACTCGGTGTGGAGAAGATGCTCGGCATCACAAAGGAGGACATAGGAACGAAGATAAGTGTCGAGGAATACAATAACGCATGCCGCAAGGAGGTCATGAAATACACCCGCGAGTGGGTCAACCTTACTGAAAGGATAGGCTACTGGGTGGATATGGACGACCCTTACATCACATATGACAACAGGTATATCGAGACGCTCTGGTACCTCCTCAAGGACATCTACGGGAAGGGTCTCCTGTACAAGGGCTACTCCATCCAGCCGTATTCACCGGCCGCGGGAACGGGGCTCAGCTCCCACGAGCTCAACCAGCCGGGCTGCTACCGTGATGTGAAGGACACTACTGCGGTGGTGCAGTTCGAGGTGATAAAGGACGAGAAGTCCCAGATGCTTTTCGGCTGCGGGACACTCCCGGTGTATTTCCTCGCGTGGACGACAACGCCGTGGACTCTCCCGTCGAATACCGCCCTCTGTGTCGGCCCTGGCATAGACTACATAAGGGTGCTTTCCTTCAACCCGTATACCGGTGCACAGGCCATATATGTCATAGCCGAGGCACTTCTTGACTCGGTGTTCAACCCGAAGGCCAGGGACATACAGATAGAGGACTACAGGCCTGGGGACAAACTGGTGCCTTACCGTGTGCTGGACGGCAGGTTCAAGGGTACCGACCTGGTCGGGGTCAAGTATCATCAGCTCATACCGTGGTTCAGACCGGACGAAGGGGCCTTCAGGGTCATCCCGGGGGACTATGTGACTACGGACGAAGGGACCACCGGTATTGTACATATCGCGCCTACATTCGGTGCGGATGATGACAAGGTCGCCAAGGCGACAGGCGTGCCCCCTCTTATGGTGACGGACCGTAACGGGGACCGCCAGGCCCAGGTGGACCGGAAAGGACGGTTCTACAGGATAGAGGACCTGGATCCTGAATATGTCAGGGAAAGGGTTTCCCCTGAATATGCCGAGTTTGCCGGGCGGTATGTCAAGAATGCATACGACGACACCCTCGGACCGGACGCACCGACCCTTGACGTAGACCTCTGCGTGATGCTCAAGCAGCAGGGCAAGGCGTTCAAGATAGAGAAACACGTACATACATATCCTCATTGCTGGAGGACCGACAAGCCTGTCCTCTACTATCCTCTGAATTCATGGTTCATCAGGACTACCGCGGTGAAGGACAAGATGATAGAGCTCAACAATACTATCACATGGAAACCGGAGTCCACCGGTACCGGACGGTTCGGGAAATGGCTGGAGAACATCCAGGACTGGAACCTTTCCCGCAGCCGCTACTGGGGGACGCCGCTCCCTATCTGGCGGAGCGAGGACGGGAAGGAGGAGAAGTGCATAGGCTCCGTGAAGGAACTGTACCATGAGATAGATAAAGCCGTGGCGGCAGGTATAATGTCTGCGAACCCTCTCAAGGACAGGGGATTCGACCCGGACGACATGTCAAAGGAGAACTATGACAGGATAGACCTTCACCGCCCGTATGTCGACAATATATTCCTGGTGTCTGACAGCGGACGCAAGATGGTCAGGGAGACCGACCTTATCGATGTATGGTTCGATTCAGGGGCCATGCCTTATGCCCAGGAGGGCCTGAGGAACCTTGGAAAACCGAAATTCGGATGCACTGCCGATTTCATAGCCGAAGGTGTTGACCAGACCAGAGGATGGTTCTATACGCTCCACGCAATACATACGATGGTAAGCGGAAGCTGTGCCTTCAGGAGGGTGATTTCCAACGGTCTTGTGCTTGACAAGGACGGCAATAAGATGAGCAAGAGGCTCGGTAACGCCGTGGATCCGTTCAAGGCCCTGGACAAGTACGGCCCGGATGCATTGAGATGGTACATGCTCACCAATTCGCAGCCGTGGGACAACCTCAAATTCGATGAGGCCGGTGTGGACGAAGTGCGCAGGAAGTTCTTCGGCACGCTGTACAATACATATTCGTTCTTTGCCCTCTATGCCAATGTGGACGGTTTCGACCCGTCCGCCGTACCGGCTGTCCCTGTCTCAGAACGTCCGGAGATAGACAGATGGATCATCTCCCTTCTGAATACTCTGGTGAAGAATGTGGAGGCGGCATACGAGGACTACGACATCACGGCCGCCGGCCGCATGATACAGGATTTCGTCTGTGACCATCTGAGCAACTGGTATGTGCGCCTGAACCGCAAGAGATTCTGGGGAGGGGTGATGGACCATGACAAGCTGACTGCATACCAGACCCTCTACGAGGTGCTTGTGGATGTGGCCCTGCTGTCGGCCCCTATAGCTCCTTTCTTTATGGAGAGGCTGTATCTGGACCTGGTGCCGGGCGCAGAGTCGGTGCATTTCGAGCCGATGCCTGCGTATGACCCGTCTGTAGTGGACAAGGACCTGGAGGAAAGGATGGAACTTGCCCAGAGGGCATCCTCAATGGTGCTCGCCCTGCGGAGAAAAGTCGGCATAAAGGTTCGACAGCCGCTTTCGAAGCTCATAATCCCTGTCATAGACAATACCGTAAGGGACCAGCTCGAGAAGGTCAAGGCGCTTCTTCTGGGAGAAGTCAACGTCAAGGATGCAGAGTTCATCCCGGATACGGCAGGCCTCATAACCAAGAAGATAAAGCCGAATTTCAAGACCCTCGGCAAGAAATACGGTAAACAGATGAAAGAGATAGCGGCCGCTTTCGCCGGCATGTCACAGGAGGTCATCTCCGCGGTACAGGCCGGCGGTGAGGCGGGCTACGTGCTGAACCTCCCTTCAGGGGACGTGCGGATTGAGGCTGGTGACTACGAGATTTCCTCGGAGGATATGCCGGGCTGGCTCGTGGCTTCGGACGGCCCTCTTACACTGGCCCTTGATGTCACCATCACTGATGCGCTAAAACGCGAAGGGACCGCGAGGGAGCTGATCAACAGGATACAGAACCTGAGGAAGGACAGCGGGTTCGACGTGACCGACAGGGTGAATGTAACAGTCTATACTGCCGGGGATAACTACGCCGAGCTGCATGACTCCCTCTCTGACTTCAAGGACTATGTGCTGGCCCAGACGCTTGCCGTCGATATTGTCCTGAAAGAAGACGCCACGGGCTCTGCGGGCACCGAAGTGGAATGGGGTGCAGCACCTGTATATGTGGATGTAAAGAAAATATGACAATTAAATAAATTAACGTGAATTCGATGAATTTAATTCATTAAATTACATCGAATTACCTATTAAGGAGCAGGCCCGTGGCCTGCGACAGGTCCCCCGGCGAGGGGGAAGGAAGGGGGTGGCGCCCCTTAACAAGGGGCTGTCACGAAGTGACTGGGGATTAGATTATATGATTAAACGCATGTTTAATCCTTAACGTCAGTGTGACGGATTCCGGTCATAAATGATAAAATATTGATTTTTAATATAATATTGTTAAACATA
>CALVDL010000023.1 GCA_944326305.1 uncultured Bacteroidales bacterium | reverse complement strand
CTTATTTTCTGCAAATTTACGCTCTTGGAACCATATAAACAACTGTACTACAATATTTTAATTTATAGAACTCCTCATTAATAACTAACTTTATTATGTTAAAAACAATGATGTCTTCTTTGTTCAGATGCTGTTGTGCGGTTCTTGCATTCATGGCTCTGGATGCGCTGATACCTGTTTCCGGTTTCGCCCAAGACGAAAATGACGGGGGCACACTCAGCGGAATAATCACTGATGACCAAGGTCCTGTAATAGGGGTCGCCGTAATGATCAAGGACGGCCTGGGCGGTGTGACTACCGGTCCGGACGGGACATTCGTTCTTTCAGGCCTGAAGCTTAACGATGTTGTTGTCATCTCCATACTGGGATATGAAACACAGGAAATCACCTACACCGGCCAGGCTTCCGTGGATGTGAAACTGAAGCCTTCAACCGAATTCCTGGACGAGGTCGTTGTTACGGCACTCGGTATCAAGAGAACAGAAAAAGCTTTGAGCTACAATGTCCAGGAGGTGGATTCGGAGGAGCTTCTCCGGGCCAAGGATGCCAATTTCGTCAATTCCCTCAACGGTAAGATCGCCGGTGTGCAGATCAACAAGAGCTCCAGCGGTGCCGGCGGGGCCACACGTGTGGTGATGAGAGGAGCCAAGTCTCTTGAGGGCGACAATGGTGTCCTTTATGTGATTGACGGTATTCCTCTGGTAAACACTACCCTGGGACAAGGTAACGATGTCCTTGGCGATTCAAGGGCCAGTACGGAGGGTATCGCGGACTTCAACCCGGAGGACATAGAAAGCATTTCTGTCCTGAGCGGGCCTTCTGCTGCAGCCCTGTATGGAAGCAGCGCGGCTAACGGAGTCATACTCATCACGACAAAGAAAGGGGAGGAAGGCAAGCTCTCTGTTTCGTTCTCTTCGACTTCGGAGTTCAGCAATGCCTACATGACTCCTGAATTCCAGAACATCTACGGCAACAGGCAGGGTGCATTCGAAAGCTGGGGCAATGAACTTGCGACGCCGACTTCCTATGATCCTAAGAAGGATTTCTTCGATACAGGCATGACCTTCATCAACTCGATGACCCTCACTACCGGGAACAAGTACAACCAGACTTTCGCCTCCATATCTTCCACCAATTCATCCGGTATCGTGCCGAACAACAAGTACGACCGCCTGAATATTACTGTAAGGAACACTTCGAAGTTCCTCAATGACAAGCTGCAGCTTGACCTCGGCGCTTCTTTCGTGCACCAGACGGACCAGAATATGGTGACACAGGGCCTGTATGACAACCCTACGATGGTCGCATATCTGTTCCCGAGAGGGGAGAGCTGGGACGCCGTCAAGACATTTGAACGCTTCAACCAGAGCCGTAACATCTATACGCAGTACTGGCCGATCGTAAACAACACCTACGGTTCCGACAACCCGTACTGGATGGCCTACCGCAATGTGTCTCCGAGCAAGAAGAACCGCTACATGTTCAATTTCGGCCTCACATACAACATCCTTGACTGGATGAATATAACGGCACGCTACCGTATCGACGATTCGTATATTGAATTCGAGAAGAAATACCACGCATCAACGAACAATATCTTCACGGAGGGGTCAGAAAAGGGTTTGTACGAATGGAATGACTACCGTGATCGTCAGGAATATGCTGATGTGATGCTCAACATCAACAAACAGATCGGTGATTTCCACCTTTCTGCGAACATCGGTTACAGCTACTCCAACTACTGGGCCTTCACAAGAGGATACAGGGGACCGCTGAAACTCGTTCCCAACAAGTTTTCGTTCAGTAATATAGATGCGTCAAAAGCGGCGTCCATAGAAAACGGGGGAGACTCTGCTGTCAGGAACAATGCCGTATTCGCAAATGTCGAGCTGGGCTGGAAGAACATGCTTTTCCTCACCCTCACCGGACGCAACGACTGGAATTCCAGGCTGGTCAACACATCTTCCAGCAAAAAAGGGTATTTCTATCCATCCGTCGGACTTTCGGGAGTGATATCCGAGATGGTGGACATGCCGCAGTGGTTTTCTTATCTGAAGGTACGTGGTTCTTATACTGTAGTAGGATCTCCTGTATCACGTTCCGGCCTTACCCCTGGTACGGTCACGACCCCTATTACCGGAGGCATTCTCCAGGAGAACGGAATCTATCCTTTCACTGATTTCAAGCCGGAAAAGACCAATTCCTATGAATTCGGGCTCGAACTCCGTCTGTGGAACAGTCTCAGGGCGCAGGTGACATATTACAAGTCCAACACATTCAACCAGACATTCCTTGGCGAGCTTCCTGAATATTCAGGGTACAAGCAGATATATCTCCAGGCCGGGAATGTGGAGAACAGGGGCTGGGAGGCATCTCTCGGATATGACACCACAGTTAAGGGTGTAGGGATTTCATCATCATTGGTCTTTTCTCGTAATGTCAATGAAATCAAGGAGATGGTCGAGAACTACGAGACCGATATGAGTCTTGAGCCTATCAGTATTCCAGAAGTCCTGAAGGACAACGGGCGCACTATCCTGAAAGTCGGCGGCAGCATCAACGACATTTACGCCGACACATTCCTCAAGAAGGACAGCCAGGGGTATGTAGAAGTGAAGGACGGGGTGTATTCTATGGAAAAGACAGATCCCGTATATCTCGGGAAGACCACTCCTGATTTCAATCTCGGATGGAACAACTCCATATCCTACAAAGGCTTTACCCTGGGCTTCCTGATCAACGGGCGTTTCGGTGGGGTTGTCACATCCTCCACGGAAGCGATTCTCGACAGGTTCGGAGTGTCCAAAGCCTCAGGCGAAGCCCGCAAACAGGGCGGGTTCATGATTCCTAACCAGGGTCTTGTTGATGCCGAGACGTACTATAAGATGGTCGGGACAGGTGATTACAACACTTCCGGCTACTATGTATACAGCGCTACCAACATCCGCCTGCAGGAACTTTCCCTGAGCTACACTTTCCCTGACAAATGGTTCGGGAACGTACTGAAAGGCCTTACCCTTTCTGTAGTCGGGAATAATCTCTGGATGATTTACTGCAAGGCTCCGTTCGATCCTGAACTTACTCCTTCCGTAGGCACGTACGGCCAGGGCAACGACTATTTCATGCAGCCGAGCACAAGAAGTTACGCTTTCAGCATCAAGTTTAAATTCTGATACGAAAATGAAAAATCTGTATAAAACACTCATATGTTTCTCTGCTCTGTCATTGCTGTTCTCTTGTGACTATGAGAGGATAAACACAAATCCGTTTGAAATGACAGAAGAGGAAGGCAAGATGGACGGCATAGCGCTGGGAGGGTATATCACCTTGATGGAGAGATGTGTATTCCCTGTAGGGACGCAGGCCGACCAGACCGACTACATCAACGCCTATCAGACGGCATATCTGCTGTCGGTGGACGGCTGGAGCGGATATTTCGGTGAAGACAACAACTGGCAGTCCGGCATGAATCCGCTTACATATTATATGTATGACCCGTGGATAGCTTCCACATATACCGAATCATACACCAACATCCTTCCGTCATGGAAGAAGATCAAGGAACAGACAGATAAGACTGGGGCATCCGAGGTATTCGCCCTTGCACAGATCCTCAAGATATCTGCATGGCACAAGACTCTCCAGACTTTCGGTCCCATACCTTATACGCACGCCGGGGAAATGGCCCTCGTGATTCCGTTTGACAGCGAGCAGGTCGTCTTTGAGGCCATGTTCAACGACCTGAAGGAGGCCATAGAGGTCCTGGCCCCTCTTGCTGAGACGAAATCCACGGTCATGGCTGACTATGACATCGTATATGCCGGAAGTGCCGAAAAATGGGTGAAATATGCCAACTCGCTCATGCTCCGTCTGGCGATGAGGCTTAAATATTGCGCTCCGGAGCTTGCAAAACAGTGGGCTTTGGAAGCCTATGGCAACGATGTCAACAGGCTTATGAACGCCCAGACTGACGAGGCGCAGGTAAGTACTGGAGCAGGGTATGTGTTCGTGAACAACATCAACCATTGCGCCATGAGCTACGGAGAATGCTGTATGGGAACATCTATGTATGCATATCTGAACGGCTACCATGATCCTCGTCTGAGCAAGTATTTCACCGGCAAGACCTATACTGCTGACGGCAGCACGGCTGCATGGGCCATGACCGGCTACGACGGTCAGGAATACGCTCCTGTGCCTCCGGGGACGGCATCTGAGGCCAAGACTTTCTCAGGGGCTTCAAGGCCGAATTTCACAACCTCTACCCCTACCTACTGGATGCGTACTTCGGAAGTGTACTTCCTGCTTGCGGAAGCCTCGCTGGAGTGGCCTGAATTCGGGAACGCCGAAGACTGGTACAGGAAAGGCATAGAGATGTCCTTCACTGAAAACGGAATCGCCGCATCCGAGGCCTCTGCATATATAAATGATGTATACACTCCTGTTTCCGTGGATGTGTCGGCCGGGTCCGTCAACTACAGCGCACCGGCTCCTACGGACGCAACCACCGCATTCACAGGAACTGATGAGGAGAAACTCGAGAAGATTATGATACAGAAATGGATAGCCCTTTATCCAAATGGAATGGAGGCCTGGACGGAATGGAGAAGGACCGGCTATCCTGCCCTCAACCCTGTATATGAGAACAACGGGGCATCCCAGGGTGTCACGAAAAAGGACGGCATCCGCAGGATGGTGTATCCTAACAGCTTCAGCCAGTCTGCAGAGGACGCGGAAAATTATCAGGAGGCACTGCAGAAGCTCGGCGGCAGCGATTCGCCTGTCACAAGGCTCTGGTGGGATTGCAAAAAATGACGTATAAATTAAAGAATAACCGAATATGAACATTTTGAAGATATTTTCATTTATTGTTCCGGCCGCATGCCTGACAGTTTTTTCCTGTACTGATGTGGAAAAGCTGGAAATAGACCATGTCGGCGGCTACAACACGATGAACAATGCGGAAAGCGAGGCGTACTATGCCAGCCTGCGTGAATATAAGGACCAGATCTGGAACTACGGACGGCCTGTTGCTTTCGGGTGGTTCTCCGACTGGGCTCCTCAGGGGGTCGCAAGGAAGGGGTACCTGTCTGCCGTGCCTGACAGTATGGATATCATATCCATGTGGAGCGGTGCTCCGGACAGGTACACCATCACTCCTGAACAGAAGGCCGACAAGGAATTTGTCCAGAAAGTGAAAGGTATAAAGCTGCTTGAGGTCAGCCTTCTCTCTCATCTGGGAAAAGGGAGGACCCCGGAGTCTGTATACACCCCTCTGTATGAACAGGCCGAGAAGGAAGGCTGGTCAGATGCTCAGCTGGATGAAGCCAAGAAGCTGGCCCGCTGGGATTTCTGGGGATTCACCTCCCATGACCTGAACAACACCGAAGAGCTTAAGGCGGCGCACACAAGATTCGCAAAAGCACTGTGCGACTCCCTGGTGACAAACGAATGGGACGGATTCGACATCGACTGGGAGCCGGGGAACGGGTTCAATGACGCCGACGGGACACTTGCAAACAATCCGAGAGAGACGGAGCTGATATTGCACCTTGTCAAGGAAATGGGCAAATACATCGGGCCTATGAGCGACCAGGAAGGGAAAGGCCACAGGCTCCTTTGTGTGGACGGGCAGATAAGCGTATTCACATACAACTGTCCTGAATACATAGACTATTTCATCCTGCAGTCTTACGGCAGGGTCGATGATCTCAATGGCTATGCCGATCCGCACAAGTTTATCCTGACAGAGAACTTCGAGAAGTTCGCCACGACAGGAGGCCAGCTGCTTGAGCAAGCCCGCTATATGCCGGACGAAGGATATAAAGGAGGCGTGGGCGCGTACCGTTTTACCAAGGACTATGACAATACCCCCGATTACAAATATATGCGCAAGGCCATACAGGAGAACCAGCGTGTATTCAACGAGTGGAAGGAAAAGCAGAATGGTAATCCTGGGGAAGGTACAGATCAACAATAATAACATATTCTAGCAATGGAAAAGAAAATATTGAAATATGCGGCGGCATTCGGCCTGGGGATTATGGCACTTGCCGGCTGCACGGACAAGGAGGCTGAGCTGCTGGTCCCGAAACTGTATTTTGAGGCCAGCGAGAGCACCATACAGCTTGACGAAGAAAAGGAATATACTGTAGACCTGCAGGTCCGTCTGTCTTCCATGACGGAATCGGATGTGGCCGTATCCTATTCAATAGCGGGAGAAGATGTGGTGGATGCCTATAATAAGAAATACGGAAAAGAGTACAAGGTGCTTTCAACGGCATCCCTCAGCAGCGAGACTTCAAGTATCCGCGCCGGGGAAATTGTCTCCGATGTGGTGGAACTCAAAATGACAGGGCTTGACCTTCTGGGTGGAGGGGACAATTACCTGCTGCCTGTCCGTGTCCATACTGGGGATGTGCCGGTCATTGAAGGGTCCGACATTACATATTATGTGGTGAAGAAGCCTGCCAAGATCATGAAGGCGGCCAGGTTCAACAACAGCTATATCAAGGTTCCTATCACGCCTCTGGATGTATTCAAGAATGTGACTTACGAAGCTGTTATCAATGTATCGAACTTCGGTGACAATAATACAGTCATGGGATGCGAAGGCGTGATGATCATGCGTATCGGCGATGCAGGAGGCGGAACTGTCCCTCGTGACATACTTCAGATAGCTGGAAAATCCGAAATAACCTGGACCGACAATCCGTTGAAGAGAGGGCAGTGGTACCATCTTGCGTTTACATGCTCGGAAGACGGCAAGGCCAATCTCTATGTCAACGGCGAGAATGTCATAAACAGCAGCAGCTTCACAATGTCTTCAGACCTTACTGCAGGCGGTGCGGACTATGGATTTTCCATAGGTATGGTGCCTCGGTTCATGTGGGGGACAAGACCGTTCAACGGCTATATGAGTGAAGTGAGGCTGTGGAATGTGGTCAGGACCGCCAACCAGATAAAGGAGAATATGCTCGGGGTGGATCCGGACAGTGACGGCCTCGTCGCATATTACAAGCTGGACGGTACGGTGGAGGACGCTTCCGGCAATGGAATGGAGCCTGAGGATATGTCCGCACCTTCATTTGTGGATCTTGACAATCCGATAGCAATCGGCGGAGGGTTGTAGCCAGGAAGCCGGGAGGCTTTATTGTGACGGCAGGGCAGGCCAGTGGTCTGCCCTGCTTGTTTTTTCAATATATTTTCATTATATTTATCGCTGTATCGTTTTCTCCGGTACATCAGGCCCGGATGCTGCGGATAGCCCAGGCCTATAAATAATTAATAATATTAAAACTTCAATGACATGGAAAGGACCGATGCCTTCACAAAAGAGACCAGGAGGATGCTGGAAGAGGAGATTCTCAAGTTCCCGGTCGAGAAAATGCAGGACCCTATGGGCGGATTTTACGGACACATGACCGATGACGGGAAAATTGACGAGACCGCTCCTAAGGAGGTTATTCTGAATGCGAGAATTCTTTGGACTTATGCTGCAGGATACAGAGTTCTGAAAAAGAAGGAATATCTTATGACTGCCACTAAGACAAAGGATTTTTTTGTGGAGCATTTCATCGACCACAAGTATGGCGGGGTGTACTGGTCCTTGAACCCTGACGGGACCCGGCTCGATACCGGGAAGCGTTTCCGTGCCCTGGGAGCCGCAATATACGGCCTGAGCGAATATGTGCTCGCTACCGGGGACGAGAGCGCGCTTTCGTATGCCGTAAACCTGTTCGAGACAACGGAGAAGGAAGGTTTCGACCGCGAGAAGGGACTTTACAGGGACATGGCGTCGCGGGACTGGGGCGAGGATGCGCCGCAGCTGAAAGACGAGACCTTCTGTACACACCTCAATATACTCGAAGGCTACACGAACCTTTACAAAGTATGGAACAGTGACAGGCTGCGCACCAGGATTATCGGTCTGCTCACCATCATGACGGACAAGATACTCTCCGCCCCGTGCGGATCCGGGGAGCATTCATGCAGGAATGTGGTGGAGGCTTCGTGGCAGATGCTGAAGGCGGCTTTCGCCGTACGCGACATCTATGTCATCAACAAGGTGCGCCCTGTGGTGCAGGAACTCATGGCCGGGGCGGCCAAGGGAGACTGCGGCAGCAGGACATGCGAGAAGGCTGAAAAGATAATAGCCGACCTGTGGGTGTGGAAGTACCTGAATGACACCTGTGCCGCTGACAGGGCCCTCGAATGCTGGGATACCCTGAAGTCCGAGCCGCTTGACAAGAAATGCGGGAACTGCATGTTCAGGCTGGGACGCCTTTGTGTCGAGGTAGCTGATATGTTCTGACAATAGTTTAAGGTCATCCCGGGGCTGTCCCATGCCGGCGTATCATGCCGGGAAAGGGCTGGCCCCGGGATGTGTCAAGTATAATCATTTGGTATTTTATGTTCGGAAAAGAAGTTTACAGAAGAAGAAGGGCCGGACTGCTCGGCAGGATGGCGGCGGAGCTGCCGTCGGGAAAGGCTGGAATCGCCATTTTCATAGGCAATACGGAAGCTCCGCAGAACTACAGGGGAAATGACTACAAGTTCAGGCAGGAGAGTTCGTTCCTTTATTACTGGGGAATTGACGAGCCTGGGTTTGCCGCACTGCTGGATCTTGACAGCGGCGAGGAGGTGCTGTATGGGGATGACGTGGAGATAGGTGACATCATCTGGATGGGGCCGCAGCCTTCTGTCGCATCGAAGGCGGCTGCCGTGGGAGTAGACAGGTCGGCCCCTTCCGCGGAGTTCGACCGCATGGTCTCCACTGCCCGTGCCCAGGGCCGCGCAATACATTTCCTGCCTGCTTCAAGGTATTACAATGTCCTAAAGACCAGTTCGCTGACCGGATGTCCCCCGGAGGATGTCCGCAAGGTGGCTTCTGTTTCCGACGGGGCTCCGCATGCTTCTCTGGAGTTTGTTAATGCGGTGATTGCCATGCGCCTGGTCAAGGAGGAGTGCGAGATAGAGGAGATAGACAAGGCCTGTGAGATAGGGTATCTCATGCATACTGAAGCCCGCCGCGGCTGCAAGGCAGGAGTGCGCGAACAGGAGATTGTCGGCAGGATGGAGGGCGTGACCATATCTAAGGGATGGGGAGTTTCGTTCACCACGATACTTTCACAGCACGGGGAGACCCTGCACAACCACAGGCACGACGGGATCATCACCCCGGGGAAGCTCCTTCTCATAGATGCAGGTGCCGAGAGCAATACCCACTATGCGTCGGATTTCACCCGTACTGTCCCGTGCAGCGGGAAGTTCTCCCCCAGGCAGCGTGATGTCTATGATATAGTGGTGGCCTGCAACGACCTTGCATACGGGCTTGCAAGACCGGGTGTGACATACCGTGAAGTGCATCTGGCTGTCGCGGCGAGGATGCTCGAGGGGCTGAAGTCACTTGATCTGGTACGTGGTGATGTGCAGGATATGGTAGCGGAGGGGATTGCCGGGATGTTCATGCCTCACGGCCTGGGCCACAATATGGGTATTGACGTCCACGACATGGAGGACCTCGGCGAGGACCTTGTAGGGTATGATCCGGGACAGACACGTTCCCCGCAGCTCGGACTGGGGTCCCTGCGCATGGCACGAAAGCTTGTGCCAGGGCATGTCATCACCGACGAGCCGGGCATCTATTTCATCCCGGCCCTCATAGCCAAATGGAAAGCCGAGGGCAGCGGCAAGGGGTTCATCAACTATCAGAAACTTGAAGCGGAATATCTTGATTTCGGCGGAATCCGCCTCGAGGATGACCTTCTGATTACTAAGGAAGGATGCCGCAGGCTCGGGCCTCACAGGCTTCCTATATACCCGGATGAAGTGGAGGCCGCAATGGCGTCAGAATGACACCGTTTTGTATATTTCAAGCCAATGGATGTTCTTATAGCGATACTTGCAGTCCTTGCCGGGGTGATAGGGATCCTCGGCAGCGTACTGCCTGCACTTCCCGGCCCTCCTCTGACGTGGGTCGGGATGTTGCTGCTCTACCTGTGGGGCGGCACTGACGGGGCTGGTGAGCATATGTCTCTTACCCTGCTCCTGGTGATGCTGGGCGTCACTGTGGCGGTGAGCATAATCGACTATGTGGTCCCGCTCTACTTTACCAAGCTCACCGGGGGCACCAAGGCCGCAGAGCGCGGTGCGATGGCGGGGCTGGTATTCGGCCTGTTCGTAGTCCCTCCTGTAGGGATGATACTCGGATCCTTCCTGGGAGCCTTCCTTGCAGAGCTCTACTATGCACGCAAGTCCACCGGAGCGGCTCTCAAATCCGCCTTCGGCTCTTTCCTGGGTTTCCTGGCAGGCACCGGGCTCAAGCTCATAGCCTGCGGGGTGATGATGTATTATATCATAGTTTATATATAAAAAGATAGAGCGTCCGCGATTCCCATCGTAGACGCTCCGCAATTCTAACCTAAAACTTAACCTATGAAAAAACTATTCACGGAAAAGTATTGCAACTCCTGTGCCAAAAACAGAAAAAATCAGTTTAAAACAGCATCAGAAGCGATTTTTCTCTGTTTTCAGTTAATTTCAGTATCATTCTGGCTACCTTTCCATGGATGTCCTGCAGCAGAGAGGGCTGCAAGAGTGGACGGGTCAGGACGGATGGATATGATGTGTATGTCCTTTACCGGCCTGTCACGTCCGTCCGTTTCTACAGCGGCAATACTGTCTATAACCTCAAATCCTGAGATGGTCTCGCCGAATACGGTGTACTGTCCGTCCAGCTGTGCGCAGGTGTTGGCATCCTGTACTATATAGAACTGGGAGCCGGATGACTCCTTCTTCGGGTTGGCGGCATCTCCGCGCCTGGCTGCAGCGAGGGCCCCTTTCTTGTGGGTGAACTCCGGCAGTATTTCGGCAGGGATTGTGTATCCCGGTCCTCCGGTGCCGTATCTGGCTGACTGTGAAGGGTCTTTTGTGAGAGGGTCCCCTGTCTGGATCATGAACCCGTTGATGACCCTGTGGAAAAGGAGGCCGTCATAGTAGCCTTCTGATGCGAGCTTCAGGAAATTGTCCCTGTGGAGAGGGGTCTGTTTGTAGAGTTTGACTTTGATGGTCCCGAGATCGGTCTTGATGTCGAGGACCGGCTCCTCGGAGAGTTCGGATACGTCGAATGCCATTGTCTTTTCTTTTTCTTTGTCCTGTTTCTGCCCGGAATTTCCGCAGGCCGGGGCCATTGCGATTATTCCTATGGCGCACATAAGTTTAACGAATGTGTGTTTCATATATTTATTGCAGTTGATTTTTATAGGAATCCGTTTTCAACAATATCAGATGCACCTGATGCGGAGATTGTTGCATCGGGTGCCGGTTCTTTATTGCAGGGATTAGGGAGAAGCTGTTTTGAAATTTCTTATTTTTGCGCCCGTTATGGCAAATCCGTTGAAACAGCTGGCGGGGGATACCGCCATTTACGGGCTCAGCACTATACTGGCCCGTATCATAAACTTCCTGTTCGTGCCGTTCTATACGCGGCTCCTTACGACAGAAAGCTATGGGGTGGTCACTGAGTTCATGGCGTATATCGCTGTCCTGCAGGTGATTCTGGTTCTCGGTCTGGAGACCGGGTGCTTCCGTTTTGCTAATAAGGAGGGGGTGAACCCGGATTCGGTGTACTCGAATGCGCTAGTCGCCGTTTTCGGGGTCAGCGGGGCTTTTTTTGCGGCGATGATTGCTTTCGCCGGACCTATAGCCTGTGCACTCGGGTACAGCGGGAATGAGAACTGCATCATCTATATGGGAGGAATCCTGTTCATAGACAGTGTCACGGCAATTCTGTTCGCGAGGTTGCGTCAGGAGCGCAAGGCCCTGAAGTTCGCTGTGTTCAAGACCATAAAGATACTTACCGAGACAGCCGCCAACCTGGTGCTTTTCTTCTGGTTCCCGGCATATTGCCTCAGGGCGGCCGGAGCTGTGGAGAAGGAAGTCGCGGAGCTGACGAGGGGCGATGTCTGGATGCTGCACCTGGTGTCTGCCACGCCGGATTTCAGCTATGTAATTTTTGCCATCCTGATAAGCTGTGTGGTCTGCGCCCTGCTTTTCCTGCCGTCGTTCCTGCGTTTTACATTTTCATTCGACAGGAGGCTGCTGCGCCAGATGCTGGCCTATTCGCTGCCTCTTATGGTGGCGGGGCTTCCGGGTGTGGCGAATGATTTTCTCGACAGGTACCTGTTCCGGTATTTCGATACCGGGGCGGAGAACTGGCGCTCAAGCCTGGGTATCTACCAGGCGGCGGTGAAGCTGTCTGTCATCATGTCTCTTTTCATACAGATGTTCCGGTTCGCTGCAGAGCCGTTCTTCTTCCAGAGGGCAAGGGACAAGGATGTGAAGGTCCTGTATGCCAAGGTGATGGAGTATTTCGTGGCGTTCTGCGGGCTGATTTTCCTTGGGGTGATACTGTATATAGATGTCATATCCCTGGTCCTGGGCCGGGATTTCCGTGCGGGGGTGGGGATAGTACCGGTAATGCTGCTCGCGTATATGTTCCTGGGCATGCTGTTCAACGTGTCTATCTGGTACAAGCTGTCCGGGAAGACAGGCTATGCTATCTATATCACCCTTTCAGGGCTGGCCGTGACCGCGGCCGTGAACATAATATTCATGCCGGCCTATTCCTACTGGGCGTCGGCCGCCGGCCATCTGGCGAGCTATGCCGTAATGCTGCTCATCTGCACGCTGCTCGGACGGAAGCACTACCCTGTACCGTACCGGTGGGGGAAGATACTTGGCTTTTTTGTGCTGATGGGTGTGGTCTACGTGGCCTCCCTGCTGCTGGACCGCTCGTTTTTCAGCGGTGATGCAATGGCGGCAGGAGACTGGGGCTTTCTCTCCGCCAAACTCCTGCTGCATACTGTACTTATTATCTTCTACGCGGCTGCCTCATGGGTGCTGCTGCGCAGGAGGGGGTAGTCATATTTTACATTAATGTCCCAATAATCAGCAGTCTGCGGATAACCCATGCGGCCAGTACGAGAAGGGAGACTATCCATAGTATGAAGATTATTGTCCCGGGACGCCAGCGCGGAGAGTGCAGGTTGAAGGTCAGCAGTACACCGTTGTATATCAGCCATACAGCGAAAAGTCCAATCACCGCTACACACAGCCACCAGAATTCCTCACGCAAGAAAAACTGAGAGAAAAATATCTGTTCCTCGTCGTAATGCCCGAGATGTCCGAGATCCAGCTCCTTCTCTATCAGGTTTCGAACCAGGTCATATGCCGTACATCCTATGAGATTCGCTATGCCGGTGGTTATCAATATTATACCTACTATGATGCTTATCACTCTTCCGGCTGTGTGCAGTGCTGGGGATGTCCTGGCCTCGTTTATGGCCTCCCTGACAGGCAGTTTTTCGAACTTCTGCGTAAACTGCTTCAGATCTATCGGCTCACCCCTCATGCGGCATTTCTCCTCTACAGTCTTTGCCGGTGGTATAATGATCCACATCAGGGCATATGCTGCCATCGCCACGGGCGACAATACCGCCATGGCCACTGCAAATCCGTCATAATGGTCTGAGGCAATGAGACATGACAGCAGGTATATCCCTGCGAACAGAAGACGTACAAGTACGGTGTCAATCCTGAAATATGCGGCGATGCCGCTGCATACCCCTCCGAGTATCCTGTTGTCCGTATCCCTGTACAGGCGTTTCGGCCCGTCGGGACGGGCGTATCTGCGCTCCTGCCTGCGGCTGCATCCGTCCTGCATCCCCGCCCCGGCCTGTTCTTCGCCGGCAAGTTCGGCGGGGCTTCCGATGCGCATGATCACATCGTCTACCATGGCGTAGCTTACGACACTGTTCTTCCCTCCTTTTTCGATGAAAAGCTCCGCTATGCGCTGCTCAATGTCGCTCATGATTTCCGCGGCGTAGGAATTCTTCTCATATGTGCTCCTGACGTCCTCGATGTATCCGTTAAGTCTTTCATAGGCATCTCTTTCAAGTGTGAACGGGAAGCCTCCGACGCTTACTTTTTCTGTCTGTTTCATGGTTGCACAGGCTGGTTTTTAAAGGTTGCTGGTGTCTCCGGCAGGAGGGAGCAGGGAGGCGTTCCGTATCGATTCTACGGATTTCACGAGCTCCTGCCATGTGGCATCCAGTTCCGAGAGCTGCTCCCGTCCCTTGTCTGTGATCATATAGTATTTGCGTGGAGGACCCTGCGGTGATTCCTCCCACCGGTAGCTGAGCATTCCGAGGTTCTTCAGCCTGATCAGGAGAGGATAGAGCGTCCCTTCCACCACTATTATATCCACGTCCTTGAGCTTCTGTATGATAGACGATGCGTATTCATCGCCGGAGCGCAGAACCAGCAGGATGCTGTATTCCAGTACGCCCCTCCGCATCTGGGTGCGGCTGTTCTCTACTATAGTATTTGTCTCCATGTCTTCTGCGGTTTTATTTTCTTTTGGACTCTGAAAATCTGCGGATGTTCTCTGCCGTGGCGGGAATTCCCCTCATTTCGCATTTCTCTGCAGCGGTACGGGCTGCGGGGGCGATTATCCACAGTACTATGTATATCCAGAAGCCGGCCGTACCGAACAGAAGCGCTATGACGAACAGGACGCGGACCAGGACCACATCAACATTGAAATAGAGTGAGATACCGGAGCACACCCCGCCCAGCATATTGCTGTCCAGGTCCCTGTATAGCCTCCTCGGGGCACGGGTATCCGCCTGTACTTCTTCTGCCTGTGCGCCTCCCGGGATGCCGTCTGACTGCCAGTCGGGCATGCCGAGCTGGGAAATCACGTCACGGACAATCACTATGTCGACCACTTCCCTCCCGTTGAGTTTTTCCCTGAACAGGTCGGCGATCCTCATCTCAAGTTCGTCCATGACTTCGGCCCTGCCGGCAACGCCTACCCCGGCCTTGAAGCTGTCAAGATATGAAGACAATGCATTGTACGCATCCTCATCCAAAATAAAACTACGACTTCCGATAGCTACGTTTACTGTCTTTTTCATTTTTTATGTATTTATGGTTTAATCATTTATGTCCCTTTACCGGATTCGTCCGGCCCTGCATCCCAGTCCGGGAGCTGCTGCCGGTCTTCCGATAATCCGTATATTAGACTGTGCAAGGTTCTCGTGTGTTGCAAATATATGCAAAAATTTTAATACCTTGTATAACAAAGTACCGAAAAATCAAAACAGCCCCCGATACTATTAAAAGTAAATTCGTCGAACTGACGTTAAAACATTATTCATCGTACAGACGTTAAAATAATTATATTTGCCGACAGGACATAATCAGATAGGATCTTTCTTATGGAAAATATACATTCTGCGAGAATTCAGGCCGTCCGCCGGATGATGGAGCGGAACGGGTGGGATGCCGTGGTGGTCTCAGGTTCGGACCCGCACGGGAGTGAATATCCTGCACCGAGATGGAAACAGGTGGAGTGGCTGTCGGGATTCACAGGAGAGGCCGGGGATATGGTCATTACGATGGACCATGCCGGGCTCTGGACGGATTCCAGGTATTTCATCCAGGCTGCATCCCAGCTGGAGGGCAGCGGCATAGCCCTGCACAAGACTCGTGTCCCGGGGGCCGTCAGCCTTTCTGACTGGGTGGCGGCACATGCGGATACAGTGGCGCTTGACGGGTTGAGCCAGAGCATTGCGCAAGTGCGCGGGATAAGGGAGGCGCTTGCCCTGTCGCATCAGGAGCGGGATTTCCGTATCGTAGATGTCCCTGACATGCTCGACAGGGTGTGGGAGGACAGGCCGTGGATACCGCACAGCCCCGTCATTACCCTTGATGTGCAGGACGTAGGGGAGTCAAGGCTCGGCAAGTTGGTAAGGCTCAGGAAGTTCCTTATGGCGGAAGGCTACGACGCCATCCTGCTCTCAGCCCTGGACGATATAGCCTGGGTGCTGAATGTAAGGGGCAGCGACATAGAATACAATCCTGTGGTCATGTCATACCTTTTAGTGACACTTGATGATGCAGTATGGTTTGCCGGCAAGGGAAACATTGCGGCCATGGATGCTGATACGGAGGACAGTTTCAACGAGCTGAGGGCAGACGGGGTGGAGATAACGGACTATGACGGCCTGGCTGTCTATATCGGCGGCCGCGAAGAGGGTTTTTCCGTATATGTGGACGCCGGAGCCTTGAACTACAGTACGTACACGATGCTGGTAAATGTTCTGGGAAAAGGATGTGTCACCGCCGGTTCGTCCCCTGTATCTCTTTATAAATCAGTAAAGAATGATGTCGAAATAGCAAATCTCAGGGATGCGTATATCGAAGACGGTCTTGCCCTCGAGCAGTTCCTGTACTGGCTTGAAAAGGCGGTCGGGGCCGGGGAGGAAGTCTCAGAGTGGGACGCGTCTGTAAAGCTGACGTGGTTCCGTTCGCGGATACCGGGCTACCGGGGAGACAGTTTCGCGAACATCTCCGCCTACGGGCCGAATGCCGCACTTCCCCATTATACCACCTCTCCGTCAGGTTCATCTGTGATCCGTCCTGAGGGCCTGTACCTGACGGATTCCGGGGGACAGTACATTTTCGGCACCACGGACATCACCAGGACTGTCCCTATGGGAGAATGCACACCCCTGGAAAAGGAAGACTATACCCTGGTGCTCAAGGGGATGATCTCCCTTGCCATGGCCGTTTTCCCGGAAGGGACGGCCGGCTGCCAGATAGATGTGCTGGCAAGGAACGCCCTGTGGGGCAGCAAGCGCAATTACGGCCACGGAACAGGCCACGGCGTAGGATTTTATCTCTGCG
This sequence comes from uncultured Bacteroidales bacterium, assembly GCA_944326305.1. Lineage (GTDB taxonomy): Bacteria > Bacteroidota > Bacteroidia > Bacteroidales > UBA932 > Cryptobacteroides. The sequence continues at coordinate 31,469 of CALVDL010000023.1, read as the reverse complement.
TGCATGAAGGCCCGCAGGACATAAGGCAGAATTTCAACCCCCAGCCCCTGCTTCCAGGGATGGTGACATCCGACGAGCCGGGCATATACCGCGAAGGTATGCATGGGGTAAGGCACGAGAACATCCTTCTGTGCCGTCGGGCCGGGACGAACGAGTTTGGCGTATGGCTTGGTTTCGAAACGCTTACATGCTGCCATATAGACACTTCAGCCATTGTCCCGGAACTGCTCTCATCCGAGGAGGCGGAGTGGCTGAACCGTTACAATTCATCTGTGTATGAACGGCTTTCAGCCAGGCTGCCTGTTGAGGTGGCGGCCTGGCTGAAAGAAAAGACTGAGCCTGTCCGGCTGTAGCCTGCCGTGTTGTCGGCAGTTTCCTGGCTTTACAGGTTTCCTGCAAGATACTGGTCGTATGCCGACATGTCCACCAGGCCGTGTCCGGAGAGGTTGAACAGAATGACCTTGCTTTCCCCGGCTTCCCTGCATTTCAGGGCTTCGCGTACAGTTGCCGCGATGGCGTGGCAGGATTCCGGCGCAGGGATTATCCCCTCGTTCCGGGCAAACAGGACGCCGGCCTGGAACGACTCGTGCTGTCCTATGTCCACTGCCTCCATGTACCCGTCTTTCAGCAGCTGAGAGACTATGACCCCTGCCCCGTGGTACCTCAGGCCTCCGGCATGAATGTTCGCCGGGGTGAAATCATGACCGAGCGTGTACATAGGAAGAAGCGGGGTATAGCCGGCCTCGTCCCCGAAGTCATACTCGAATTTCCCGTGCGTCAGCTTTGGACAGGATTCCGGCTCTGCCGCGATGAACCTGGTCCTGCGCTCCCCGGAGAAGACATGGCGCATGAAAGGGAAGGAAATGCCGCCGAAATTTGACCCTCCTCCGAAGCAGGCTATTATCATATCGGGGTATTCTCCGGCCATTTCCATCTGCATCTCGGCCTCCAGTCCTATGACGGTCTGGTGCAGGGCCACATGGTTCATTACGGAGCCGAGGGTGTATTTGCAGTCGGGTGTCATCCTTGCCAGCTCCACCGCCTCTGAAATCGCCGTGCCGAGCGACCCCTGGTGATTCGGCGTGCGGGTGAGTATGTCCTTTCCCGCCCTTGTGGACATGGACGGTGACGGTGTCACCTGGGCTCCGAACACCTGCATCATGCTCCGCCTGTACGGCTTCTGCTCATAGCTTATCTTCACCTGGTAGACCGCCGCCTCCAGTCCGAAGAGCCTTGCGGCATATGAAAGAGCCGTACCCCACTGCCCGGCACCTGTCTCGGTAGTGACATTCTTCACGCCCTCCTTCTTGCAGTAATATGCCTGCGCAAGAGCAGAATTCAGCTTGTGTGACCCCACCGGGCTTACACTCTCGTTCTTGAAATATATGTGTGCAGGGGTGTCCAGCGCCTTTTCGAGCCCGTATGCCCGTACCAGCGGAGTGGACCTGTAGTATCTGTACTGCTCCAGGACTTCTTCAGGGATGTCAAACCATCGGCGTCCGGTGTCGAGCTCCTGCCTGCAGAGCTCTTTTGCAAAAATGGGATAAAGTTCTTCTTCCTTTACCGGCTGCCTTGTGGCCTGATTCAGCATCGGCATGGGTTTTACAGGCATGTCCGCCTGGATGTTGTACCACTGCCTGGGAATCTGGTCTTCCCTCAGAAAAAATCTTTTCTGTTTCATGATGGTTTGATTTTGCTCCTGGTTTTCCGGGAAAAGTTGATAAAAAGGTTATTGGATAATTATAAAAAAAGCGGGCCGCCGTTTCCGGCAGCCCGCAGGTTTCTTTGTTTTCTGCTTTATCAGCAGGCCTCGAGGCATGAATTGATTGCCACTGTAGTGAAGCCCAGGAATATGATAGTTGCAAAAATATAAGCCAGAACCTTGAGTCTGCCGAGCCAGATCTTGTTGTCCCATCCTATGGTCTGGAAAGCGCTCCAGAATCCGTGGGTGAGGTGGAACCACAATGCCCCGAACCAGACAATGTATATAACTACATTGTACCAGTGTCCGAAAGTGGATGTGAGAAGGAAATAAGGGTCTTCGGCATGGTTGCCCATCCATTCCTGGAGCTGCATGTCAGACCAGAAGTGGGTGAGGTGGAAAGCTATGATTCCGAGTATGATGATCCCGAGTACGATCATGTTCTTCGATGCCCAGGAATCAGTCTTTGCCTTGCTTGCTACGGCATAGCGGCTGTATCCGCCGCGTGCCTTAAGGTTGCTGAAGGTCAGGATAAGTGCATAGATGATGTGGATAATGAACCCGAAGGCAAGAACAGGAACCATTATAGTCACTATCGGCAGTGACATGAATTCGCATCCCGCAGCAAAAAGCCCGTCCGGTGATCCGAATGTGCCATTGACAGAGTCAATCACTGAGAACAGATTGATGGTCATGTGCAGTAAGAGGAAGATAATGAGGAATAGTCCGCTGATGCTCATTATGAGCTTCTTGCCGATTGAAGATGTGAAAATGTTCGCCATATCTTATCTGTAGTTTATTATCATAACGCAAAACACCGTGCAAATATATACTCTTTCTTGCAAGTTTCATAATAATTCGATACTTTTGTTTCGATAAAATCACAAGGAAAATAAAAGTATCAGCCTGAAATATTCCGGGAATGGGACAGTACAGAAGAGTTTTGCTCAAGCTCAGCGGGGAAAGTCTGGGCGGGCCTTCGGGCAAGGGGATAAGTGAAGATGTCCTCGCTGCTTATGCTCAAGAGATTGCGCAGGCCGTCAGAGGTGGCCTGCAGGTGTCTATAGTAATCGGCGGGGGAAATATTTTCAGAGGCCTTTCCGGGGTCGGCAAGGGTTTCGACCGCGTGGGAGGGGACAGGATGGGCATGCTTGCCACTGTCATAAACTCCCTGGGGCTTTCGATGGCCATCAGGTCCGAAGGAATACCTGCAGAGGTGTTTACCGCTACTCCTATGATGCCTGTGGCAAGATATTACATGAGGGATGACGCCGTGGCCGTGATGGAGAAAGGCGGGGTGGCGCTTCTTGCAGGGGGTACCGGCAACCCGTTCTTCACCACCGATTCCGGGGCGGCCCTCAGGGCTCTTGAGATAGGTGCGGACGCTCTTCTGAAGGGCACGAGAGTGGACGGCGTTTATACGGCGGACCCGGAGAAGGACCCGACGGCGGTCAAGTATGACGAGCTCACATTCGACAAGGCGATGGAGGACCATCTGAAGGTCATGGACCAGACTGCCTTCGCCCTGTGCCGTGAAGGGAATATGCCTATAATAGTATTTGACATGAACTGCAAGGGAAACCTGCTCCGCCTGCTCAAAGGGGAGAAAGTGGGGACTCTCGTCCATGTGTAGGAAGAACAGTAAACAATATAACATATTATTTATATCATGATCGACAAAGCAAAAGAAATCCTTGACGGCGCAAAAGCCAAGATGGGAGATTCAGTCAAATTCCTTGAAGAGGACCTGAAGACATATCGTGCCGGAAAAGCCAATCCGCTTGTATTCAACAATATAATGGTAGACTATTATGGCACTGAGACCCCGGTCCCTCAGGTGGCTTCTGTCACAACGCCTGACGCCAAGACCATCCTTATCCAGCCATGGGAGAAGAAGATGATCCCTGTCATAGAGAAAGCCATAATGGACGCCAACATCGGCCTCACCCCGCAGAACAACGGAGAACATATCCGCTGTGCCGTACCCCCTCTTACAGAGGAAAGGAGGAAGGAGCTCATTAAGAAGGTTAAGACAGCCGGGGAGAATGCCAAGATCGTGATAAGGAATGCACGCAGGGACGCAATAGACGCCCTGAAAAAAGCCCAGAAGGAGGGACTTCCAGAGGATGTGCAGAAGGATTACGAGCAGAATGTACAGAAGGAGACGGACGCTTATGTAAAGAAAGTGGACGAGCTCTGCGCTGCGAAAGAGAAAGACATCATGACAGTCTGACCGGGACTCCGGCCCGGCTCTCTGCCGAGTCTTGTCACCAAGGCGGGGATGACAGGCAGGAGGGCTGATTCCGATAAATTTTTGTTAAGCGATAGGAGCAAAAGAAATTTTTATTAGATTTGCTGTCACTATGATGGATTTTCGATTTAACGCTTTCGGTTTTTATTATTTCTATTACCCAGTAAGGTGATGGACCGGAAGTCGCGTATCGTATAATGAGGTTTTATGGGCTGTCCGGTTTTCCGGGCAGCCCGTTTTTCTGTGCATCATGACAGTAATCTGCGGCGTTGCCTTCTGGATTCAGACTTCGGTCATTTACGGAAGTAAACTCCCTTGTCTTCACCCTTGGCGCCTTGCATCTTACCTGACCTGATGCACAGAATGGGGGGCCCCTTAACAAGAGGCTGTCACGAAGTGACTGGGGGTGAACAGACAGGAATTGTCATTTCGACCGGACAGGACTTTTTTGTCATTTCGACCGAACAAAGTGAGTGGAGAAATCTGTAGAAGGAATAGACAGATCCCTCGGCTCCGCTCGGGATGACAAAAAAATGCTCGGGATGACAAAAGGACACCCGGGATGACAGGGATTCCGGTCATAAATGATAAAATATTGATTTTTAGGATAATATTATTAAACATTAATTTGTCGAACTGATATTGAATCCGATGGAAAGGAAGAAGAGAGTCGCTATCCAGGGGTATTCGGGCTGCTTCCACGAGCAGGCCGCAAGGCTTTTCTACGGAGTCATGCATCCCGGGGAGGGGCTGCAGATGGTCGAGTGCAGCACTTTTGACGGTCTGTACGATGCCCTGGACCGCAAGGAGGCGGATGCCGCCATCATGGCCATAGAGAACACTGTCTCTGGCGGACTTCTGCCCAACTTCGAGCTCCTGCGCAAGCATGACATAAGGATAAAGGGCGAGGTCTTCCTGCGCATATGCCAGAACCTGATGGCATTGCCGGGACAGAGTATCGAGGATATAAAGGAAGTCCGCACGCACTACATGGCCATCAACCAGACGAGGCAGTTCTTCATGAATTACCCGCATATCAGGCTAGTGGAGTCCGAGGATACGGCAAAGAGTGCAGCTGATGTGGCTGCAGGGAGGCTTAAAGGCGTCGGTGCTGTAGCCTCCGCCCTCGCCGCAGACCTTTACGGGCTCGAGATAATAGCTCCCGGGATAGAGACCTACAAGCAGAATTTCACCAGGTTCCTCATCATGGACGACAGCATCAGTGTGCCGCAGGAGAAGATAGACAAGGTCTCCCTGTGCTTCACCCTGCCGCACAAGTCCGGCTCCCTGGCGCAGGTGCTCACCATCCTTTCTTTCTATGACATGAACCTGACCAGGATACAGTCCCTGCCGATTCCGGGGAGGGAATGGCAGTATTTCTTCTATGTGGATATAAAATTCGAGTCATATATGCGTTATAGCCAGGCCATTTCAGCCGTGAGACCCCTCATGGAGGACCTGAAGGTACTGGGCGAATACAGGAGCTTCCATCCGGAAGAATCTGCCTGATGCAGCCATTCTGATTAAACGGGAAATACACTACTGCCATGATTATAAGACCAGCAAAAAGGACGGAGACAGTGAAAGAATACTACTTTTCCGCCAAACTCAAGGAAATAGATGCCCTCAATGCCGCCAGGACAGCTGCGGGAGAGGACCGTATCATCAATCTGGGGATAGGTGCACCGGACGGAATGCCGCCTGCACCTGCAATAAAGGCCCTGGTGGAGTCCGCGGCCCGGCCCGGCAACCATGCCTACCAGAGCTATATCGGCATCCCTGAATTGAGGGGGGCGTTTTCCGCATGGTACAGGAGGTATTATGGCGTGGAGCTCGACCCTTCCTGTGAGATTCAGCCTCTTGTGGGCTCCAAGGAGGGGATCCTTCTCCTGTCGCTTGCTTTTCTGGACGGAGGGGACAAGGTGCTGGTCCCGGATCCGGGTTATCCTACATATTCCTCCGCAGCGTCTCTGGTGCAGGCCGAGATAGTAAAATACGACCTCCTTCCCAGTAAAGGGTGGCAGCCTGACTTCGATGCGCTGGAGAGCATGGACCTTACAGGTGTCAAGATGATGTGGACCAATTATCCCAACATGCCTACCGGGGCCCCGGCCACCATGGACCTCTACTGTAAGCTGGTGGATTTCGGCCGCCGGCACGGGATAATGATATGCAACGACAACCCGTACAGTTTCATACTCTGCTCCAGTCCGCTTTCCATCCTTTCGGTACCTGGCGCAAAGGAATGCTGTGTGGAGCTGAACTCCCTCAGCAAGGCGCACAACATGTCCGGCTGGCGTATCGGCATGGTGGCCGCCGACCGCGAAGTGATCTCCCAGGTGCTCAAGGTAAAGAGCCAGATGGATTCCGGGATGTTCAGGCCTCTGCAGCTTGCGGCCGTGGAGGCTCTGGGACAGGGCCCGGAGTGGTTTGCCGCCCTGAACGGGGAATATGCGAAGCGCAAGGTCCTGGCAGGGAAGATATTCGATATGATCGGGGCGGAATATGACGGGGACAGCTCGGGCCTTTTCCTGTGGGGCAGGATAGGGCAGGATAACCCTTTGGCCGCAGGGAGGGAAGCCTGTGAAGGGCCTGTATCCCTTTCCGGGACAGACGGCAGGTCTCTGGGAGAAAGGGTCTCTGACAGCATACTGTACGGTGCCGGAGTATTCGTCACCCCTGGATTCATATTCGGGAAGAACGGCAGGGACTATGTCCGTATATCATTGTGTGCCAAGCAGGAAGTGCTGGAAAGTGCGGCAGATAAGATAGCGGCATTTTTACACTCTGATACGGAAGGAAAGGCATAAAATTTCGCCGCAGGCGAGACCCGTGGGGGTCGCGTAGGAGCGTCAGCGAGATTTTCGGAGAAAATCGAAGCAGCGGAAACGCCGGCGAAGGCATTGCCTGAGCCGTATGCCCCTGACAGGGGCTGTCGCTTCAGCGACTGGGGTTAAGATAAAACAAGCTTTTGGCTTGCCAAAAGCTAAAGGCACTGACGGTGAATTTTCAGGATAATAATGCGCAAAGGCATAAAACTTAAACATATATGAAACGGCAGTATACAATAACGGTTGTCGGCCTCGGCCTCATCGGAGGCTCGATGGCCATAGACCTGAGGCGCAGGGGTGTAGCCTCTTCGGTCCGCGGGGTGGAATCGGATCCGGTCAATGCGGCCGCGGCCAGGCAGATAGGACTTGTGGACGAAGTGGTGCCCTATGCGGAATGTACAGAAGGAAGTGATGTGATAGTGCTGGCTGTCCCTGTCGGGGAAGCAGCAAGGATGCTTCCTGAAATACTTGACAGGCCTGGGATGGAGCGGAAGACAGTGATAGACGTATGCTCCACCAAGTCAGGCATGGTCAAGGCTGCGGAGGGGCATCCGATGCGCGGACGGTATGTGGCCACGCATCCGATGGCAGGCACCGAGTATTCCGGCCCGTGGGCAGCAATGTCGGGGCTTTTCGACGGCAAGGCGTGCGTGATATGTGATGCCGGAAGCTCGGACAGAGATGCCGCAGATGTGGCGGAGGAGCTGTATGACGCATTGAACATGAGGATTATACATATGGAGGCGTGCAATCATGACATGCATGCCGCTTATGTGTCGCACATTTCCCATGTGACATCTTTTGCGCTTGCCCTCACGGTCCTGAAAAAGGAACGGAGCGACAGGCATATATTCGACCTGGCCTCGGGCGGATTTTCCTCGACGGTCAGGCTGGCGAAGAGCAGTGCGGACATGTGGGTCCCTATCCTGGCCCAGAACAAGGACAACCTGCTTGATGTCATTGATACCTACATGACGCAGATGCAGGCATTCCGGGATGCCATAGCCTCCTCGGACAGGCAGGGGATAAGGGAGCTGATCACTGAGGCCAACAGGATCCGCCGGATTATCAAATGACGGCCCGGGGGGGGGTAACATTATTGTTTTGTTTCAAGAACATCGCTGTTAAACAGGTTTAGGGCCAGAACTGTAGTGGAGCCGCATGGTCCCGGTGGGGCTGTCACCGACAGGGGAAGGGGTGGACAGACATGAATTGTCATTTCGACCGAACGGGACCTTCTCTGTCATTTCGACCGAACAAAGTGAGTGGAGAAATCTGTAGAAGGAATTAACAGATCCCTCGGCTGACGCTCGGGATGACAAAGAGACTGAATCCCGGGATGACAAAGAGGTTTCGCCCGGGATGACCAGAATACCGGTCATGAAAGATAAAATATTGATTTATAGGATAATATTGTTAAACATTAATTTGTCGAACTGACGTAATTAAAGATAATTCGTCTGAATTGACGTTAAATGCAACAGAACTATGGAAAGAAGACTTGAAATAACCCCTCTGAGCCAGTGGAATCTTTTTCCCGAGGGGCAGCCTCTTGTGATAGCCGGACCGTGCAGTGCCGAGTCGGAGATACAGGTAATGGAAACGGCAAGAAGAATCAAGGCCCTGGGTGTCAATGTATTCCGTGCCGGAATCTGGAAGCCCCGTACCCATCCCAACACTTTTGAGGGAGTCGGTACACCGGGTCTGAAATGGATGCAGCGGGTAAAGAACGAGCTGGGGATGAAGGTATGTACGGAGGTGGCGTGTGAAAGGCACGTGTTCGACTGCCTTAAATACGGGGTGGACATGGTCTGGCTCGGGGCGAGGACTACCGCCAACCCGTTCCTTGTGCAGGAAATCGCCGAGGCGTTGAGGGATGTGGACATACCGGTGCTTGTGAAGAACCCCGTAAGTCCGGACCTTGATCTGTGGATCGGGGCACTGGAGCGTCTCAACCAGGCCGGTATCAGGAAGATAGGAGTTATCCACCGCGGGTTCTCTACCTTCGACAAGATAAAATACAGGAATTCTCCGGAGTGGCAGATCGTCATCGAGCTCAGAAGCCGCTACCCGCAGCTGCCTTTTTTCTGCGACCCGAGCCACATGGCAGGCTGCACGGACTATATCGGGGAGATTTCCCAGCGGTCGCTGGACCTGGGGCTTGACGGCCTGATGATAGAGACCCACTGCGACCCTTCATGCGCCCTGAGCGATGCCAGGCAGCAGCTCACCCCCGAGGCCCTGGGCCTGATGCTCGGCCAGCTCGTGGTCCGCAAGTCTGACTCGGACAGCCCTGAATACAAGGAGAATATAGACCAGCTGAGGGCGAAGATAGATGTCATTGACGAGAGCATACTCTACACCCTGGCCTCAAGGATGAAGATAAGCAGGCAGATAGGCGAGTACAAGAAAAAGAACAACATAGCCATCCTCCAGACATCGCGCTGGGATTCGCTTCTCGAGAAGGTGATTGCGAAAGGGGCGGAATACGGGCTTTCAGAGAAGTTCGTCACCACTCTTTTCAATGCCATACATGACGCTTCTGTCAGCGAGCAGAACGCTATCCTCGGAGAGCAGCATCCAGGGCAGAAGTGAAGCAGGAGCGTTCCTCCTCTGACAGGAAGTCCACGGTGATGGGTATCCGGAACATCCTCTGCCGGAGTGTACCGGGTATGTTTTTGCAGTCCAGCAGTCTCTGGCTGTCCTTTTCTGTAGTGATGATCACTGCCGTGGGATGGGCCAGGGCTGCTTTTTCTATGCTCCTGATATCTGCGTCGGAGAAACTGTGATGGTCGGGGAACGACAGTTTCCTCACTATCTTGTACGTGTCGCTCAGGTACATGGCCAGAGGCCTGTCGTTGGCTATCCCTGTCAGGAGGATGGCCTGTTTCGCATATGCGAACCGGTGCTCTCCTTCCGGGAAGAAAGTCTCTATGTCACAATATTTTATTCGGGTGAAGAATATGTGCTTCCTTTCTCCTGCCGGGGTGGTTGCCGTGCAGGTTTCCGGGTCGTATCCCTTCATGCCGAGTGTCTCTGCGGCATAGACGGCCTTGTCTCCGGCTTCAAGGTATGCGGGACACTTGGTCACTATCATCATGTCGGCCTTGAAGATCCTCTCGGGCAGGTCGCGGAGCCTGCCTGCGGGCAGGAGATGGTCTTTGAATACGGGACGGCTGTAGTCCATCAGCACGACCGACACGGACGGGGTGAGCCTGCGGTACTGGAATGCGTCATCAAGGATTACCAGGTCCTGCGGCATGATGTCCTTGTCAATGCACCGCCTGGCCTTCTTTGATGACGCCAGCTTTTCCGGATGCGCCAGGAAGCCGCAGCCCTGGATGCGGTCTTTGTCTACCGCCACTGTCACTTGCGGGAATTTCCTCTTTATCTGGAGAGGTTCGTCCCCGAAGTCGGCTGCGGTCCCATCGGGAGTCACCTGCTGGAACCCTTTTGTCTTGCGCCTGTACCCCCTTGACAGGACCGCTATCTTCTTGTCAGACCAGTATCCGTGCTGAAGAAGCATCCTTACCAGCATTTCGGTATGAGGTGTCTTGCCTGTCCCGCCTACCGTCACGTTCCCCACCGAAACAGTAGGGATACCCGCCCGGCAGCTCTTCTTCAATCCTTTGTCATACAGGAAGTTTCTGAATTTCAGCGTCAGATAATACGGCGCAAGAATGAACTTATCAACCATCGTGCATCAGATTTTGAACGCAAATATACGCAGAAGCCGACTGTAATACAAACCTGTTTGCAATTGCCGGGCGAACAAAAGGACAGCCGAGTTGTTTTTTTTGAAAAACAATTTTATGCATTTTTTGTTTTTTATAGAAAACACGTATCTTTGGTCTTGTAAAACATAGGAGGTTATGGAAAAACTTTTTGAACGCCACGATGAATATCTGAATATTGTTCCGATGGATTTCATACGGAATTTCATGTACACTATAGACTGGCATAGCAGGCTCATATGTATCAAAGGACCGAAGGGAGTAGGTAAATCCACATTGATACTACAAAAAATCAAGACAGATTTTGCGGACGGGGACAGACATGTATTGTATTGTTCCGCAGATACCGGTTATTTTTCCACACACACCCTGACCGACATGGCAGATCAGTTTGTGAAAATGGGAGGGAAGCATCTTTTTATAGATGAAATCCATAAATACGATGGCTGGAGTAAGGAACTGAAAGAGATATACGACTTGTACAGGGATCTAAATGTAGTTGTTAGCGGCAGTTCATTACTGGAAATCAATAACGGGAAAGCGGATTTGTCAAGGAGGATGGTAGAATATGAAATGCCCGGAATGTCATTCCGGGAATATCTGTGTTTTACGACAGGTCTTGATTTCGTTCCGACAAGCCTTGAAAATCTGCTGCAGAATGCAGCTGTCTTCTGCAATGAAATAAAGCGGAAATGCCATCCGCTTGAGCACTTCAGCCAATACCTCAGGACCGGATATTATCCTTTCTATTTTGAAGACAGAATTACATATAGTTCCCGCGTGGAGAATGTCATAAATTATATTATTGACACGGAATTGACGGCCCAGAGAAATATAGAACCAGGCAATACCAGGAAAATCAAGGCATTGCTCCAGATTATTTCCGGACTCGTCCCATTTGAAGTGGATATAGCGAAGATTTCAAGAAATATCGGTATCCAACGTCTGACGACACTGAAATATCTCAAGAATCTGGAAGAGGCAAAAATAATAAGAAGGCTGTTTACCGATCTCGCCACTACAAGCGACTTGCAGAAGCCGGACAAAATCCTTATGGACAATTCCAATCTTCTGCATGTCCTTTCTCCGGAAGTCCCTGAAAAAGGGACAGTCCGGGAAACTTTTTTCTGCAACCAGCTTGCGTCTGCCGGACATATGGTGGAATACGGTGGGATGAAAACAGGAGATTTCCGTATAGACAGGAAATACATCATAGAGGTCGGAGGCAGGGATAAGGATTTCAGCCAGATTAAGGATTCTGAAAACGGGTATATAGCAGCAGATGATATCGATTCAGGCATATTCAGAAAAATTCCGCTATGGGCTTTCGGCTTTCTGTATTGAAAGAGCCGTGGCCAGATATACGGATATATTCTTCTGGCATTTTGACAAATGAATTATTTGTGTAATTTTGCGGTTGTACTTCAAATCTGCACAATTTTATGGATACCGTATATATCAATGGTTTTGATTAATCATATTACGGTTGAAGAGCGCCGGAGGGCATTCGAAGAGAAATCGAGACTGTAGATTTGGGCATATTCAGAAATATTCCGCTCTGTCATAGACGGATACGGCGGCAGTTCCGTCTGCCTTTACCTGTTGGAAGTCATTTAAAAATATTTATCTTTACTGTCAGAGACAGTGCTGTCTCCCGGAGGATATGGAGTGATATATATCGAGAAAGTCATGAATGACAGGCCGGATTATTGTCCGTAAACGGATACGGCGGCAGGGGCGTCGGCATCTCCCCAGCGGTATGCCACATAATCGAGAGTGGCATATATCTCCTGGGGGTCGTTGAGGGTTACGAGTTTCAGGCGGGTCTCCTTGAAGTCCGGAAGGCCCTTGAAGTAGCATGAAAGGTGGCGGCGCATCTCCAGTACACCTACCCTTTCGCCCTTGAACTCCAGGGATTTGGACAGGTGCTCCTTGGCCAGTGCCACACGCTCCCGCACTCCCATCTGCGGCAGTATTTCCCCGGTCTGCAGGTAATGCTTTATTTCCCGGAAAATCCACGGATGCCCGTATGTGGCCCTGCCTATCATGATGCCGTCCACACCGTAGCGGTCGAACGCCTCCCCGGCTTTCTGCGGGGAGTTGATGTCCCCGTTGCCTATTATCGGGATGTGCATGCGGGGGTTCTCCTTGATTTTCCCTATCAGGGTCCAGTCGGCTTCTCCGGTGTACATCTGGCATCGTGTCCGTCCGTGTACGGTAAGTGCCTGTATGCCCGCATCCTGCAGACGCTCGGCGAGCTCCACGATGATTTTCGAGTTTTCGTCCCAGCCCAGGCGGGTCTTTACGGTGACTGGCAGCTTCACCGCGTCCACCACCATGCGGGTGATCTGGACCATCTTGTCCGGTTCCTTCATCATCCCGGACCCTGCCCCGCGTCTGGCTATCTTGCTGACCGGGCAGCCGAAATTTATGTCCACCAGGTCCGCCCCGTGTCCTCCCGCGATGCGGGCCGCGTCTTCCGCCATCCTGGCTGCGTCCACCATGGCCTCGGGGATGTTGCCGTATATCTGGATGCCTATCGGGGCCTCGTAGTCATAGGTCACGAGCTTGGCGAGGGACTTCTTCGCGTCACGTATCAGCCCGTCGGATGATATGAATTCCGTGTACATCATGTCCGCGCCGAATTTCTTGCACACGAAGCGGAAGGATGCGTCTGTCACATCCTCCATCGGAGCGAGGAAAAGGGGCTTGTCGCCGAGGTCTATGTTGCCTATCTTCATCTGGATGCAGTGTCTGGATTATTTCCTGGCCGGCTCTTGCCGGCAATTCTGCCGCAAAAATACTAAAATACTGTCACTGTGTTATAACCTTCCGAGGTGATTTTTGCATATTTTTCTCAATGTCAATTAGTTGGCTTTATTTGCATTCTCCCGGTCCAGTGTTTCAGGACGGGACCGGGAGAATAATGGTCTGGGTAATCTCTTGATATTCAAAGTGTTATGCTTCTGTTCCCTCTTTCGGTCTGTAACAAGATTTCACCGCTTTACCGCCAGAAATGTCATGGGCAGAAAGGGGTGTCGGAAATGCGGCGAGTGATAAGCCTTGGAAATGTGGAGGATAACTGTTATAATTGTTTAGGCAACCAAATGATTATGAAAACTGTATATTTTTTGTGCCTGGCCCTGCTGCTCCCGCTTGCCGGATGCTCCGGGAACAAGGGTGTCTATACCGTGAATGGCAATGTGCGGACACTCTCCGACAGCACTTGTCTGCTGCTTTACCACCTGACTGATGACGGCTATCTGTCCGCAGTCGATACGGCCTATTCGCTGTCGGGAAGGTTCACCTTTTCGTGCCCGCTCGACTCCGCTGCGGAAATGACGCTGCTGAGCCGGGATCTCAACTCAATGCTCCTCACCCTTTACGCCGAGCCCGGGAAGACCGCCTCTGTGAGCGGGAGCGACAATTTCCTGTTCACCTGGAATGTCCGGAGCAATGTCCCTTTACAGAAAGAGGCCGAGCGGTACAAGGACAATGTCAGGGCGGAGTACCGGAGGCTCCAGATGCTTGATGCCAGAGAGGACTCCATTAATGCGGAACACCGCAAGAACCCGGGCGTGCCTTTTGACACGGCCGCCGTGCGCAGGCAGGCTGCAGCGATAGGGCACGAGGCCGACAGTCTCAAATATATCATATATGACAGGACTCTCGACCTGCTCGGCAAATCTCCCGTATCGGATATATACTTCGATGAACTTTCAGACATAGCCATGATGATCGGTTATTATCCGGACAAATACGGGACACTTCGGGAAAAGGCGCATGACAGGTACGGAAGGCTGCCGGACGGGTACAGGGACCGGCCCGGAGGGAAGGAAATGTACCAGTATCTTTCTGTCGAGAAGAGGGTCAAGCCGGGCGACAGGTTCGTGGACGGGGAGTTCGCCGATATCGGCGGAGGCACCCGTACCATATCTTCGTTCTTAGGGAAATATGTACTGCTCGACTTCTGGGCCCACTGGTGCGGGCCGTGCCTGAGGTCGATACCGGAACTCAAGGCCATACACGAGGAGTTCGGAGACCGTCTCGATATAGTCAGTCTCAGCGAAGACCCTGAGGAAAGGTGGAAGCAGGCGAGCGCGGAGCACGGAATCGTCTGGGCTAACCTGAACTATTCCGGCAATCTGGCCTTCAAGCTGACCTACGGTGTGTCTGGCATCCCCGCATATTTCCTGATATCCCCCGACGGTGTGATTGTGGACGCCTGGTCCGGATACTTCGAGGGTGTCATAAGGGAGCACATCGGGAAATTCCTGTGATGCAGGGATTTCCGGGCGTGTTTGTCCTAAGATTCCGGGGATATGCCCGGGAAAAACAATTTCTCAAAAAGAAAATAATCATATATATTTGTGCGGTTTTTAATATTAAGGATATGGCAAAGAAAATATCTACAATAGGTGTCCTTACTTCCGGAGGCGATGCCCCGGGGATGAATGCCGCCATCAGGGCGGTGACAAGGGCCTCCATCTTCAACGGATGGAAGGTCATGGGCATATACAGAGGCTATGAAGGCCTGATAAATGACGAGATAGAAGAGCTGACCACACAGAGCGTCAGCAGCACTATACAGCGCGGCGGCACCATCCTCAAGACTGCGCGTTCGAAGGACTTCATGACTCCCGAAGGCCGCCAGAAGGCGTATGACAACATGCAGAAGCACGGGATAGACGCCCTTATCGTCATAGGAGGAAACGGCTCATTGGCCGGAGCGCAGGTGTTCGCCCAGGAGTTCGACGTGCCTTGTATCGGCCTGCCGGGGACCATCGACAACGACCTTTACGGTACAGACTCCACTATCGGTTACGACACTGCGCTCAACACCATAGTCGACTGTGTGGACAAGATCCGTGACACCGCCACTTCGCACAACCGCATATTCTTCATTGAGGTGATGGGCCGTGATGCCGGGTTCCTGGCCCAGAACAGTGCCATCGCCGCAGGTGCGGAAGCAGCCATCATTCCTGAGGACAGCACTGACATCGACCAGCTGGAGCAGTTCATCAGTAGGGGATTCCGCAAGAGCAAGAACAGCAGCATCGTCATAGTGGCCGAGAAGGACGGGGGTGCCATGCATTATGCCGAGCGTGTCCGCAAGGAATATCCGCAGTATGACGTGCGTGTCTCCATCCTCGGGCATCTCCAGAGGGGAGGATCTCCGAGCGCGTTCGACCGCATACTCGCCAGCCGGCTCGGGGCGGCAAGCATCGAGGCCCTGAAGGAAGGCCAGCGTAACGTGATGGTGGGCGTGGCGAACGATGAGATTGTCTATGTGCCTTTCAGCCGCGCCATCAAAAAGAACAAGCCTATCGACAAGGAGCTGATAAACGTGCTGAACGTGTTGTCGATCTGATTTTCTCTAAAGAATTTCATAGAAAAATTCAAACCGCTTCTAAGGGGTTCAAAGATTATTTTGCGGGATTCAAAGACCGTTTTATGGGATACACCGGATGTACTGCAGTATATCCGGTGTTTTTTCCTATGGATATTATGGCCATCGGCAGGATGGGTGATGTACGGATCAGGGTAGTGGCGGAGGAAACGTCCCGTCGATATGGGAGTTCTGCGTGTATGGCGGGCAATGACTGAAAAATTGTATTTTTGTACCGAAAAAAACAGATATGATGAGAAAAATCACTTTACTCCTTTCATTTCTGGCGTGCCAGGCTTTCATTGCCGGTGCCCAGGACAGGCAGATGAGCGGCAACCCCGTATTCGAGGGATGGTACGCCGACCCGGAGGCGATAGTCTACGGTCGCACCTGCTGGATCTACCCGACGACGTCCGACCTTTACGAGCTGCAGACCCATTTCGACGCGTTCTCATCAAAAGACCTCGTGAACTGGGAGAAGCATCCGGATGTGCTGAAAATGGAAGATGTAGCCTGGGCGGAGAAGGCCATGTGGGCACCGTCGGTCATCCATGCCAACGGGCAGTACTATCTGTTCTTCGGCGCCAACGACATACAGAACAATGACGAGGTGGGCGGAATCGGCGTGGCTGTGGCCGACTCTCCGGAAGGGCCGTACCGGGACGCACTTGGCAAGCCGCTTATCGGCCAGATAATAAACGGGGCCCAGCCTATCGATCAGTTCGTGTTCAGGGATGATGACGGTACATATTATATGTATTACGGCGGCTGGGGCCATTGCAACATGGTCCGGCTCAGCGATGACTTGCTGAGCGTCGTGCCTTTTGAGGACGGTGAGACCTACAAGTCCATCACCCCGGAGGGCTACGTCGAGGGGCCGTTCATGATGAAGAAGGACGGGAAATATTATTTCATGTGGTCCGAGGGCGGCTGGACCGGGCCTGACTACAGGGTCGCATATGCCATTTCGGATACCCCGTTCGGCCCTTTCAAGAGGATAGGCACAATCCTCAAGCAGGACCCTTCCATCGCCAACGGCGCCGGCCACCATTCTGTAGTCCGCGACAGGAAAGGGAATTATTATATAGTATATCACCGCCGGCCCGCCGGAGACACAGGACGTGACCACCGCCACACCTGCATCGACAGGCTGGAGTTCGATGAAAACGGGTACATCCTCCCTGTGAAGATTACTGTGGAAGGGGTCGGGAAGACGAAGTTTTAGCGGACTCTCCCGGCGGTTTGCCATATAAGGCTCGCCGGGTTATTCCCCGAGTCTGTCATCCAGGATTGTCTTTGCCTGATAGAACGCATTGTGGAAGTCTCTTGCGAGGATGCTCCCGTCAGGGCCGATCAGTATGAAGTATGGCCATCCAGTGATCAGGAATGTGTCTGCGGTCTCCTGGTTTTCAGGACGGCCTGTTTTTGTCTCGGCTTCTTTCCATGGGTGATTAAGCATTTCCGTTACCCTTGCTTTCAGATCATCTATCCCTATGGACTGGGAAGATGAACCTTCCGGAATCCCTTCTGCAAAATTCCGGAATTCATCTATCGATTCTGTAAGGCCTATGACACTCAGGTCCTTTCCATTGTATTTGCCGTAAAGGGCCCGGACTTCGGGGTCTATCTGCATGGAGCCCGGGCACATTCCCCAGTGGTAGATAAGGAGGTATTTTCCCTTGAAGTCATCTTTCGAAACTGTTGTCCCGTCAGTCAGTGAAAGTGTGAAATCCGGTGCCTGGCGGCCTACGGCTATGGCCTCAAGCCTGGTTAGCAACTCTGCCGATGCCTTGCCGTAGTAGCTTTCCTTTACTTCGGGAGAGTAGGCGTCATAGTCTTTTTTTGCCTCGTTTATAGGGGTGTACGATATTTCCTGGAGACGTTCGACGAGTATGTAGCTGTTCCCCTGCGGATTGTCCTTGAAATATTTTTCCCATAGTCTTTTGGACCTGTCCGCACCGGGATTGTTGTTGTAGAAGCGGTTGAATTCTTCGCCTGCCTTTTGTGCCGCTTCACTGTCGCCGGATGCGTTGGCTTCGGAGAGCCGTCTCATTATGTCGCCCTGGCGGCTCCTACGGAGTCCTCGACTGCCATGCATTCAGCCAGAGCCGGGTCTTCGTACACACCTCCTTCAAGCGTGCAGTAATAGATATGGTCCCTGGAGCCTCTGAACTTTATATGGTCGTTTCCTGCTATTATAATTGCCTTTCCTGACCTGTCACACTCCGGAGCTCTCCCGTTCACAGGATGGTATTCCATGATGTAATACATGTCATGCTCCTGAGCTGCCGTCGGAATGCCGCAGGCCAGGGCGACGGCCATTGCCAGTGCTGTCTTTTTCATTGCAATCGGATTTTTCTGCAATTTAAGAAGTTGTTTTGAATTTTCCCGGAAATTCTTTTATGGTCCTTTCCTCTCTGCCCGGTTCTTTTCCACCTGTCCGTCCCCGGGATTCATGTGCCGAGGATTTCATAGGCCAATCCGGACTTGACCCGGAACCCTGGCGCAGGTAGATGTTTCGTAATACCTTGATTATGCACATATTATGAAAATGTGCCTTGCTTCAGGGTAGGTCGCGGAGGGGGTCTGGAGCAAGTTACTGAAACGACAACAGCTTGATTGACAGTATATTGCATTCAATCCGACTTGCGCCAGAGTTCGGAAAATGTCTGGCGGGACTGTCTTGAAGCAGGTGTCATGGAAAATAAAGGGTTTGAACGGTGTCGTTCATCCAAGCATTTCCCGGAGCAGGTCCGGATCCAGCCCGGTGACCCTTGAAATCTGGGAGGCCGGACAGCCGTATCTGCGGCGGAGTTCCTTCGCCATGAGGTACTGCCTTTCTATTGGAAGGGCGCTGAATTTCCGGCAATGGAATTTCTCCATGCAGAGCCAGTCGAGGGAATTGGCGATTTCGCTGTCCCGGTAGCGGGCCTTTGCGACTATGCCTGATTCGAGGGCGACGCTGATGTCATCGTTTTTTGACAGGTAGTAAAGCATCCGTTTCGGGCTCGCGAACATTTTCTCGACAGCCTCATATTCCGTATAGCATCCGGGAAAAATTACCCCGTCAGCTTCTATTATATATGTGTCGGGGAATCCCGCGCGTGATTTCAGTACGCTTCTCTGCTCGGATATGCTCATCTCCGAAATCCTCCTGCTGCCCGGCAGGGACAGCTGACCTCCACGGAAATACAGGGATGCCGAACTCCACCGGTAGGCCCAGGGCATGACCGGCAGTCCGGCTGCGACAGGGTTGCGCAGCACGTAGGCTATCGCTGTCAGGAGGTATTCCGCGGTGTCTATACATGATATGGAAATGTCCGCATCTCCGAACGGCGTCTTTTCCCCGTACCGGCTCCCTGCCCAGGAACTGCGCAGCCTCTTGTAGAGCCGGATGAAAGATATGCATGCCTGCTCCGGCCCCTTGGCTATGAAATGCACATGGTTGTCCATCAGGCAGAACGCATAAATCCTTATTCCCGCTGAAGCCGAGCAGACCGGTATGCTGTTCATGCCCGAAATGAAATCCTCTTCGCACCGGAACATCAGTTTCCGGTTCATCCCGTTCGTGCAGATGTGGTAGAAATCGTCCTGACCCCTCATGCTTTTCCCTCCGTCAATTTGAATGAGGGTGCAATATCGCAATATTTTCCGGATTCGCGAAAGATTTCGGCAGGTATTCAGAAACAACGCGTTTACTGCCTTTCCACCGGTCTCCGGAACCCTGGCGCAGGTGGGTGTTTCGTAATATCTTGATTATGCGCATATTATGAAAATGTGCCTTGCTTCAGGGTAGGTTGCGGAAGGGGTCTGGAGCAAGTTACTGAAACGACAACAGCTTGATTGACAGTATATTGCATTCAATCCGACTTGCGCCAGAGTTCGAAAGTTCCCTGGACATGTCCCCGATTATCCGGCCGGGGAGCTTTGTCCTTTCCGTACGGATTTTCAGTGAATCAGAGACGGTTTTCAATGTGCGGCGCAAGTCGGTTCTGAGTCCAACTGCCTGAAAATGAGTGTGAAAATCCAGAAAATTTTGTTTTGAATAAAATTATTGCTATCTTTGCGCCCCCTATGTAGTGTAGGGAACGCAGTTTTTATAGTATTAACCAATTAAAAATCAAGACAGTGGACACACAGAGTTACAAGACTGTATCGCTGAAAGCCGGCGATATCAAGAAAGAGTGGGTCGTGATTGATGCTACCGACTTGGTGCTCGGCCGTCTTGCTTCCAGGATCGCGCTCGTTCTCCGCGGGAAGAACAAGCCGAGCTTCACTCCGCACATGGACTGCGGTGACAATGTCATCGTGCTCAATGCAGACAAGGTAAGGCTCACGGGAAGGAAGATGACTGACAGGGTGTATGTCCGTCATACCGGATATCCGGGAGGACAGAGGTTCACCACCCCTAAGGAAGTGCTTCAGAAGAAACCTACCGAGCTTCTCAGGATGGCTGTCAAAGGCATGCTTCCTAAGAACCGTCTTGGCGCAAAGCTCCTGAACAACCTGTACCTTTACCAGGGCAGCGAGCATCCGCACCAGGCGCAGAATCCGAAAACAATCAAGTTAAACGAAATTTAAGCAGAGCATGAAACAAGTAAACGCCCTTGGAAGACGTAAATCAGCAGTCGCTCGCGTTTATGTCGTGCCTGGAAAAGGTAACATCGTGATCAACGGCCGTGACATCAATGACTATTTCAAGGATGACACACTCCGTTACATCGTGAACCAGCCTTTCGGGGTTACAGGAACGGCAGCACAGTTTGACGTGAAGGTAAATGTCGACGGCGGCGGAATCAAAGGCCAGGCAGAGGCAATAAGGCTCGGTATCGCACGCGCACTTTGCGAGGTGGATAAGGAGGCTTACCGCTCAATCCTGAAATCCAACGGATTCCTCACCCGCGACGCTCGCGAAGTCGAGAGAAAGAAACCTGGTCAGCCTGGCGCACGCAGACGCTTCCAGTTCAGTAAACGTTAATCGTTATCTGTTGATTTACAAAAAAGTGCAGTCCGTAGAAAAATTTCAGGACCATTGCTGCGGATGTGAATCCGGCTTTGCTGCCTGAAGCTTGACAGACTGCGTAAAACCGGCGGGACCGGCAAGTCCGCTACTCCCGGTTGATGAAAACAGCCCGACAGGGGAAACGGCAAATACCTGGAGGGGAATTAAGAAACAAGTAAAAATTCAAGACAATGCCAAGAACAAATTTCCAGGAACTGCTTGATGCAGGTGTCCACTTCGGGCACTTGGCGAGGAAATGGAACCCGAAAATGGCCCCATATATCTTTGACCAGAAGAACGGGATCCATATCATCGACCTGCATAAAAGTATAGTAAAGATCGATGAAGCTGCGAATGTAATGAAACAGCTTGCGCGTTCCGGACGCAAGATCCTTTTCGTAGCGACAAAGAAACAGGCAAAGGAGATCGTAGCCGAAAAGGCGGCTGCAGTCAACATGCCTTATGTGACAGAGAGATGGCCGGGCGGAATGCTTACCAACTTCCCGACTATCCGCAAGGCTGTCAAGAAGATGAACACCATCGACAAGATGATCGAGGATGGTACT
Source organism: uncultured Bacteroidales bacterium (assembly GCA_944326305.1). GTDB lineage: Bacteria > Bacteroidota > Bacteroidia > Bacteroidales > UBA932 > Cryptobacteroides. The sequence continues at coordinate 9,994 of CALVDL010000023.1, read as the reverse complement.
TTCGATACTCTTGCAAAACGTGAGCGTCTCCAGATCACCCGCCAGAGGGCGAAACTCGAGAAGAACCTCGGGTCAATCAAGGATCTGAGCCGCCTCCCTTCAGCACTTTTCGTAGTGGATGTACAGAAAGAGATGAATGCCGTAAAAGAGGCAAACCGTCTTAACATACCGGTTATCGCTATGGTTGATACTTGCTGCGATCCTACTCCGATTGATTATGTGATTCCGGCCAACGACGATGCCGCAAAGTCCATTTCCCTTATAATGGACACAGTCTGCGCGGCCATCTCAGAGGGGCTGAACGAAAGGAAGCTGGAGAAAGACAAGGAAGCACCTGAGGCAGGGGACGAGAAGGCTCCTGCAGGGAAGAAGCTCCGCTCGCGCAAAGGCACTGCCAAGGAAGAGAATGCAGCAGAGGACGCAGCTCCTGTAGAGGCTGCGCCTGCAGAGACAGCCCCGGTTGAGGCCCCTGCCGCTGCAGAGACCGAGGCTCCTGCAGAAAAAGCTGAGTAATCAGAGTATTAACGTCTAAAAATCATCAGAACAATGGATATCAAAGCAGCTGACGTAATGAAATTGCGTCAAATGACCGGAGCCGGCATGATGGACTGCAAGAAAGCTCTCATAGAAGCCGAAGGCGACTATACGAGGGCGCAGGAGATCATCCGCGAGAAAGGAAAGCTCGTGGCAGCCAAGAGGGCTGACCGTGAGACCACCGAGGGAGCTGTTGTCGCCCGCGTAGAGGGAGACAAGGCCATCATAGTATGCCTCGGATGCGAAACCGACTTCGTTTCCAAGAACGCCGAGTTCCAGAAACTTGCAAATGACATCGCTGATGTTGCCATCAAATGCCTCCCGGCGGATGCAGAGGCCCTCAAGGCCTGCACTCTCGCAGACGGAAGGACTGTCGAGGCCGCAATCACTGAGCAGACAGGCAAGACCGGCGAGAAGCATGTGCTTGTAGGATATGAAAAAGTGGAAGCTCCTTTCATCGTTTCCTATATCCACGCTATCAACGGCAAGCTCGGGGCTCTTGTAGGATTCAACAAGGAAGTGGCTGCAGACCTTGCAAAAGGCGTTGCAATGCAGGTAGCTTCCATGAACCCTGTAGCCATCAACAAGGAAAGCGTCCCTCAGAACGTCATCGACAACGAACTCACTGTAGCTGTCGAGAAGACAAAGGAGGAGCTTGTGAAGAAAGCCGTGAACTCCGCTCTCGAAAAGGCCGGCATCAACCCTGCCCATGTAGACAGCGAGGACCATATCGCTTCCAACACAGCCAAGGGATGGCTCACTCCTGAGCAGGCTGACAAGGCACGCGAGATCATCAAGACCGTGTCTGCAGAGAAGGCTGCAAACCTTCCTGAGGCAATGGTCAAGAATATCGCCAACGGCCGTCTGAACAAGTTCTTCAAGGAGAACACCCTTGATGAGCAGGAGTACCAGATGGGTGACGGCAAGACTTCAGTGAAGGATGCCATCGCAGCTGTTGACAAGGAGGCCAAGGTGGTTGTATTCAAGAGATTCTCTCTTAACGACTAATACAGAGTATACTTCATATATGATAAAAGCGACCGGATTCCGGCCGCTTTTATTTTTGGCAATTATACCTTATTTTTCGATTGTTCCGTTATCCTCCGCACGGAAGTCGGCTGAAACTTTATTCCGCAGTGACTGTGAGGGTCTGGACGTCCCTGCTGTTGGCTCCGACCATCACGTCGAATTCCCCTGGCTCGTATGAGAGGTTCATGTCACTGTCATAGTATTTCAGGTCTTCACCGGTAAGCGTGAACGTAACATGTACGGTTTCCCCTTTCTTTATGAAGACCCGTCTGAATCCTTTGAGTTCTTTTACAGGGCGGGCGATTTCCGAATACCTGTCCCTGATATACAGCTGCACTATTTCATGGCTGTCGAAATTCCCGGTGTTTGTTATGTCCAGGGAGACAGTCAGAGTGCCGCCTGCTGGGAGGATGTCCGAACTGAGTTCGGGCTTTCCGTATTCGAATGTCGTATAGCTGAGGCCGTAGCCGAACGGATACAGGGGGGATGTCCTGGAGTCGATATAGTTGCTCGCAAAGCGCTGGAAACTGTAATCTTCATTGTCCGGACGGGATGACTGCAGATGGTTGTAGTATATCGGAATCTGTCCGACACTGCGCGGGAATGTGGCAGTAAGTTTTCCGGAAGGGGATACCTTGCCCAGAAGTACGTCCGGGATGGCATCGGCAGCTTCGCTTCCTGCAAACCATACGTTGAGGATAGCCGGTACATTGCTGTCCTCCCACGAAAGGACTACAGGGCGTCCGGTAAACAGGACAAGCACTACCGGTTTGCCCGTATCGAGCATGGCTTTCAGGAGCTCGTGTTGGACATCAGGCAGAGTCAGATCCGCCCTGGAAGCCGATTCTCCGCTCATGTCGGCACCTTCACCGAGCGCAGCTACGATGACATCTGCTTTGGATGCCACATCGATGGCTTCGTCCAGCAGTTTTCTGTTGTTTCCGTACACGAATTTGTATCCAGTGGCATTCCTTTCCGTTTCCGGGTCTCCGTATATGTTCGAACCTTTGGCATACAGGACTTCCGCCTTGCCTGAAAGCGCCTTGCGCATTCCTTCCAGCAGAGAAGAATGGTTTTCAGGACGGCATGTCGATGCCCACATTCCGCACATGTTGTCGGCAGCGTCTGCGAGCGGTCCCACAAGGGCGATTCTGCCTTTTGGCTTCAACGGAAGCACATTTCCCTGGTTCTTGAGCAGGACGAAAGTTTCGGCAGCTATTTCCCTTGCGGCATTCCTGTGCTCCGGCGTGAAGATTTCGGATGCTTCCCTTTCAGGATTGCAATATTTGTACGGATCTTCGAAAAGTCCGAGGCGGTATTTGGTTTCCAGGACTCTCCTGCATGCTGCATCTATCTGCTCCATGGTCACTTTCCCTTCTTTGAGGGACTGTTCCAGGTAGTTGAGGAATCCGCCTGAAACCATATCCATGTCGGTGCCTGCGGCAAGAGCTTTCTCGCTGGCTTCCTTTATCGGGGCAATGCCGAAGGAATCCATTTCACCGATGGAGTTATAATCTGTGACTACCATGCCCTTGAATCCCCATTTGTCGCGCAGGAGGTCTGTAAGCAGCCATTTGTTGGCGGTAGCCGGTATGCCGTCCACCAGGTTGAACGAACTCATTACGCTCCCTGCTCCCGCCTCGATGGCGGCGCGGTACGGAGGCAGATAGCCGTTGAACATTCTGTAGCGGCTCATGTCCACGGTATTGTAGTCCCTTCCGGCCTCGGATGCCCCGTACAGCGCAAAATGCTTTACACAGGCCAGAATTTCGTCATTACGGGACATTTTTTCTCCCTGATAACCGCGTATGTACGCCTTGGCAAGCACTGAGCCCAGATAAGGGTCTTCTCCGTTACCTTCCGCTATCCTTCCCCATCTGGCGTCCCTGCATATGTCCAGCATCGGACTGTAAGTCCAGTTGATTCCGGCGGCACTGGCCTCAATGGCGGAAATCCTTGCCATCTTCTCCACTGCATCCGGTCCCAGCTGCATGACATGGCCAGAGGGATAGGAAAAACGGTTTCATATCCGTGTATGATATCTGCACCTGCCAGAAGAGGTATCTTAAGTGATGTCTCTTCGGTTGCGATGCGTTGCAGCTCCCTGATTTTGTCTGCTCCCTTGACATTCAGGAATCCTCCTATTTCCTGGTTCCTGATCATTTCTCCCAAGTCGCTTTCCATGACAGTTCCTGTCACCAGGTCCCCTCCGGTAGGGAGGTTGAGCTGGCCGAGCTTTTCCCTGACCGTCATCCTGTCCATCAGGTCAGAGACGAACCTGTCCATTTCCTTGTCCCCGCTTTCATTAGAAACGCTGCATGCCGCAGCGGGACACAGGCATGCCGCAATCAGCAGATTGCGCAGTAATCCGGATATCTTCATTGTCATGAGGTTAGTTTTTTGTGTATTTTACATATCGTTTGGGAGCCTGCTATTTCCTTATGGCTTCCCATCCATAGTCTATGTATTCCCATGTCAGAGAGTTGTCTGTCCCGACATGAACCAGGACATAGCCTTCCTGGGTGTCGGCAAGAGGTCCGTACCACCATGAAGAACATATGGCCCCGCCCGTGATGAACCTTTGTCCGCGTTCAAGGATTTCCTCATGGATGTGCTGGTGTCCCTGAAGAACCAGTTTTACATTATAGTTCCTGATCAGATCGATAACCTGACGCGTATCGCTTATCATGTCCGTCATTGCTTTCGATGCGGTAATGTCCCCTTCCACGACAGGATAGTACAGAGACAGTACAGGAACATGGAGGGAAATTATGGACGGGGTGTCGCGCCCGGCGGAGTCCAGAGCGGATTTAAGCCACTGCATCTGTTCTTCTCCGATTGAGAAATGGCCGCCTTTGTCTGGCACAAGACTGTTCAAGGTGATGAAATGCACGCCTTTATGGTTGAACGACCGGCGTACCGGACCGCAGAATTTTTCGAAATATTCATAACCCGTAACAGCTTCCTTTCCCTCGAACCGGTCGAACGTGTCGTGGTTGCCTATAGTGAAATGGCACGGGATACCGGACTCATCGACAATCTTTCTGAATCTGGTATACATATCAACGACTTCATGCTCGTGATCAGGGCCGGGATAATAGTTGGCTTCCACGTTGTCCCCTCCGAACAATATGAAATCGACGCCTCTCTTTTTCACGTCGGCAAGGGCCGTGCGGAATCCTTCATCGCAGTTCCCCTCATTTCCACGGTTCAGATGGACATCGGTAAAGAAGGCGAAAGAGAACTTTTCTTTGGCGGCTTTCGCTTTTCCTGTCTTTTCAGCGGCATTCAGCCCGGTCGGAAATCCGAAGACAGCAGCGGGGATGGCCATTCCGCATATCTGCAAAAATCGTTTTCTGTCCATAATTTCTATATTTGTCTACAGTTTTTTCAGTCTGAAGCAGTCGATGTCAGGTGCCCATGTGTAGGAGCTGCCGATTGTGACCCTGTTGTATCCCGGGTCCAGTTCTATAGGGACGGAGATGCGGCACAGTCCTTTGGTCCTGTCCTTTTCTATATCCTTGAGAACGGTCTTATGTCCGTTGACTTCGACTTCTATGCGCTGGTCATCGACAGAAAAATCGCCTGGAGGAGCCGGGATATATGATATTTCCATTTCATACGCCCCTCCTTCCCGGCTGTAGACCTCGTCCCATGCCATGTGGTTTTCCTTCCTGGTGCCGGCATTGCTGACTGTCATTCCTCCGGATGCGCCTTCGTAGGGTTTGAAACAGATCCCCTTCGGGTCTCGTCCCAGGTCATTGAACAGAGGCAGGTAAGCCCATTCTGCCTCATATAGGGAAGGTTCAAGTCTTTTTCCCCCTTCCAGAAGCAGGATTCCTGTCCCGTGTGCAGGGACATCCGCTTCGATCCGGTCTGACACTTTGCCCAGGTCAGTGCGGAGTACCAGGTCCCGTACACGGGTCTTCCCGCCGAGCTCCACCGTGGAAAGCGGGACAGAGAAATGCATAACGGAGTCTGACGGGTTGTAGAGCGCCACAGCGCGTACAAGACCGCGTTTCTCCCGGATATCCTTTACCAGGACGTAACCTTCTCCGCAATGCTGGACTACATAGGCCTGCAGTCCGAGCGGATCCTGGTTCAGGGCGATGAGTTCAGGATTTTTCAGGAGCTCCAGCGAGGATTCGGGAATGGTCGTCAGGTCGCATCCGATAAGCAGGGGAGAACTCATGATGCACCACATCCCGAAATGGGTCTGCTCTTCATCGGGGGAGAGTCCCCGGCCTATTTCCAGCATATCCATATCGTTGTAGTGACCTCCGCCTGCAAAGGCCGAGAGATACATGTTCTTGGCGATGATGCTCTTGACAGAAGCCCAGGAAGGGTTGATGTCAGGACTGATCCTCCATGAACGCGCCAGTCCGCGGGCCCATGTGCCGGGGAATGCCCAGCGGCAGATGTTTATCGAGATGTCCCTGTCGCAGACTTCACGGATAGCCGAGCAGATGGTACTGTACCTCTCCTGTTCTTCAAGGTTCAGGTGCTGCCCCGCCCCGCAGTAGTCTATCTTTATGAAATCGAATCCCCAGCGGTTGAAGTACATGTCGGCATCCTGCTTTTCATGCCCGTAGAATCCGACCCCTACGCCCAGGGTGTCATTGTCCCACATTGAACCGCACGTGTTGCATCCTGCATCTGAATATATCCCGGCCTTCATTCCTCTGGCATGGATATAATCCACTGTTCCCTCCAATCCGTCAGGAAACCTTTCCGGATGGGTTACCAGGTTGCCTTTACTGTCACGGCCTCCGAAGAAACCGTCATCGATGTTGATGTAGATATAGCCTGCGTCTCTGAGTCCGAGACGGACTGCGGCATCGGCCTGTCTGCGTATCAGCTCATCGTTTATATTCACCCTGTACGTGTTCCATGAACTCCATCCCATCACCGGAGGGTCGATGTCCTGAGCGGATAAGTTCCAGTCAGAAACAAAAAAGGAGAGCATCAGGGTTATCAGGCAAAATGATTTATTCATTTGTATCAGTTTTAATGTGTCATTATATGTTACCGGTTTCTGCCGGATTACCTGCATTCAATGGTAATTCCGGCAGATTCCAGACCGGGAGAAGATGCTGAGAATGTGATTTTTCCCGGTTTCCCGCTATTGCGTACGACTGCAAGGCATTTCCCGTAAAATGCGTTGCGTTCTGTGGCTTTGAATTTTTCCATTGAAGTCTGGCTTCCATTGTCCACCCCTGCGATGGTTCCGCTGCCGGAGATGCTGAATGTGACCTTGTTGTCAGCCAGCGGACAGAGTGTCCCGTTTTTGTCAAGTATCTCTACGGTGATGAAACAGAGGTCATCCCCGTCTGCTTGAATAATACTGCGGTCTGGTCTCAGGCGGATTCTGGCCGGAGCGCCGGCCGTGGACCTTTCTGCTTCCTGTACCGTCTTTCCGTTTTTACGGGCTACTGCCTTTATGGTTCCGGGTTCGAAGACCACTCTCCAGCAGACATGGGAGCCGTCTTTTCCTTTGCTGCGTGTCCCCATGGACTTGCCGTTGCAGAAAAGTTCGACTTCATCGGCATTGTTATAACAGGCCCATACGTCTACAGTCTGCCCGGGCGTCCAATTCCAGTGGGGAAACAGATGAAGTACCTGTTTTTCCGGACACCATTCGCTCTGGTACATGTAGTAGATATCTTTCGGGAAACCGGCAAGGTCTATGATGCCGAAATATGAACTTCTGGCCGGCCAGTCGAACGGGGTCGGTTCCCCGAGATAGTCGAATCCGGTCCAGACATACTGTCCGCTTATGTAGTCATTGTTCCTGACCTGCCGCAAGGATTCTTCATGGCTGCTGCCCCATGGGACATGGCAATTATCGTAAGACGAACAGGACATGGACGGGTCATAGAACGGCCAGCCTTGGGGCCATATGAACAGGCTGTCTGAAGGCATACGATAATAGCCGCGCGTAGCCAGTCCTGAGACGCTTTCGGTAATCATGAACGGCATTCCAGGAAAATTGTCCGGGACACTGTCAAGATGGTCGTACTGGTAATTGAATCCGATTATGTCCAGTGCTCCGGAACGGAACAGGTGGTTGTCGGGACTGGCCTCCTGACAGCCTGCAGTTACCGGACGGGTCTTGTCCAGCCCGCGGACTATTTCCGCCAGTTTTCTCGTAAGCATGGAATTGACGGAAATTTCCCCTTCCTTTGCCAGTTGCTCTTTGCTGTGGCCGAAGTTCAGTATCAGGTTGGCCTCTTCGAGGCTCAGCGTGTCCGCACTGGCGTCTGACCATTGCTCAAGGACTTCGTTACCTATACTCCATATGAATATTGACGGGTGGTTTCTGTCCCTGAGGATCATGTCTTCCAGATCCTTTTCATGCCATTTGTCAAAAAAGCGCGAGTAGTCGTTTGCGGTTTTTCCTTTGCGCCACATGTCGAAGGCTTCATCCATAACTATGAACCCCATCCTGTCGCACAGGTCGAGCAATTCGGGGGCAGGAGGATTATGGGCGGTACGGATGCCGTTGCAGCCCATATCCTTGAGGATTTCCAGTTGTCTTTCGATCGCCCGTCCGTTTACTGCCGCACCTAAACAGCCCAGATCATGATGAAGGCATACTCCGTTTATTTTCAAATGTTTCCCATTCAAGTAAAAACCTTTCTCGGGATCGAACCTGAAATACCGTATGCCGAACGGTGTTTCATACCGGTCGACGGTTCTGCCGTCCTTAATGATTTCCGTTACGGCAGTGTACATTTGCGGTTCGTCTATGCTCCAGAGGGCAGGATTGCTCACTTTGATGGACTGTTCTGTTTCCCTGTTTTCTCCTGCCGGGACGACAAGTCCGGCAAAGTTTTTCTTCCCGGCCTGTTTCATGTCAGGACCGTAAAGTACAGTGCTGAGCTTTATGCCGGCTTCATTCTCTGAGGAATTCTCTACGGATGTCTTTATCTTTACTACGGCTGATCCGTCCTCCGTCATTTCCGATGTAATATATGTCCCCCAATGCCCTACATGGACAGGACTGGTCTTGCTGAGCCAGACATTACGGTAAATTCCGCATCCGGAATACCAGCGTGAATTCGGCTGGTCGCTGTTGTCGACACGGACGGCTATGGTATTCGTTTCTCCGTATTCGAGATACGGTGTGATGTCATAGCGGAATGAAATGTACCCGTACGGGCGTGTGCCTAATTCATGCCCGTTTATGTATACGGTGGAATTCATATAGACTCCATCGAAATCGATATAGAACATCATTCCCTTGTCTGCCGTATCTACGAAAAAGGATTTCCTGTACCAGCCTGTCCCTCCAGGAAGGGCTCCACCGCCTGCGGTAGACGGGTTGTCTTTGCTGAAGTCGCCTTCAATGGCCCAGTCGTGCGGAAGATCGAGTACCCGCCAGTTTGAGTCATCGAAACCGGGACTGCTATACTCTGCGGAATCCCCATGGATGAATGACCACCCCGAAGTAAAGTCTTGATTCCGCTCCGATAATAATCTGCCGCTCTGGCGGGCGTTTCCTGCCGTATTCCAGGATACGGCCGCCAGTATCGTGCAGATTAAAGCATATATGCTGCCTTTGTTCATTATGCCGTGTTTATTGAATTGTCTTATTGTTGGTATTGAAGTTTTATCTGTATGAAGGAATTTGCTCAAATATAGCTTTTATCCGCGCAATATCCAATTTGACAGAGCGGTCATATTTGTAGATGCCGTTTTTCTCCTGCTCTACATCCGTCAGCTGCGTATAGCAGAATCCGGCGATGTGCTCCAGCGAGGCGACAGCCTTTACCATCTTGTCCAGACGGGAGTAGAATTCTTCTTCTGTCTGAGGAAGGTTTCCGTATCCCCAGGAATGTTTCCTTTCCTCAGGGCTCATCCATCCGATGCCTCCGAACTCGTCCAGGATATACGGCTGTCCTCCGTATACTGCCAGGAACTCTTTTTCATATGAATGGCGGTAAGGTTCCCGGCCTTCAGTCAGAGCCAGCTGTTCCTTGAGTTTGTCGCCGTCCTGTTCATAATTATGCACGCTCCAGATGTCGGTCAGGACATGGTCATCCCCGCTGGCATCGTTTATAGGGCGGGTAGGGTCGGCGGCCTTCGTCTCGGCATAGATGTCACGCACGAAACGCGGATACGTCCCGTCCTGGCTGTTCCATGTCTCGTTGAAAGGAGTCCAGGTGACCAGGGACGGGTGGTTGCGGTCGCGGACAACGATTTCCAGCCATTCGCTCAGGAAATTGCGGGCTGCGATCTCATTGTTCACGTCCATACCGTAGCTCGGGCCTTCTCCCCAGGTGAGATATCCGAGCCTGTCGGCCCAATAGAAATACCTCTCCTCGAACACTTTCTGGTGCAGACGTGCTCCGTTTGTACCAGCTTAAAAAAGTGGACACGGAAAAAATTTTTCAGTTAAACAATTTTTCCAAAGTAGACAATAGCGATA
>CALVDL010000022.1 GCA_944326305.1 uncultured Bacteroidales bacterium | reverse complement strand
ACCTCGCAGTGAAACCACTTTTCGACATATCTGGCAACAAATCTTAATTTGGGTGGCGCATTGACGAAGTCAGGAGGAATATGCGAGATATTATGATGCCCCCGGTTATTTCTTCGATGCATCCATAGCCAAGTCCGTGGATCTGGGGCAAGGATTTTTCAGGAGCCTGCGCTTTATAGCCAATGGGGGCTTCCTTTGCTGGCAGACCGGAAAGTCGGTGCAGAATGATGCGTACATGTATGGATTAAAAATAAGGCTGGACACAAGGATTGCAGATTTATCTGCTGCGTGGCAGGGATATACCGGATGGCAGGACAATGGGGACAGGCCTATGGTATTCAGGGCCGAGGCGGTCTTCAATGCAGGCCGGCTGCATCCGCTGCTGGCATTTGAACATGGGATAAGGGACTATCCGTTCAACCATTTCCGTATCGGGTTGGGATACATGTTCTGACCGTCATTACCTCAACCTCAATTTCAGTTTCTTTTACAAGGAGGCGGGCGGCTACCTTTGTGCAGGCAAAGATTTCACTTTGGGGCGAACCCGTGACGGGAAGCCCTTTTTAATACCCGGATTTTGAGGTTTTTTTGGTTGTATGGTGGCTCTGCCTGTGAAATTCAACGGCAGCGTATATTATGCCTATGATGCCGAGTACAGCAAGCGCAATAAATAAGTAAACCAGTTCCATATCTATTGTTTTTTATTGTCCGACAATACAGAGAAGCAAATGCCGGTAACCGCCAGCAAAGTGACGGCGGCAACTCCGGACAGGAGCAACGCAAGGCGGTTTAAGCCCCAATCCATAATACCGGCCAGGATAATGCCCCCAAACACGAGTTTTGAAATATCGATGCAATATTTCCCTATTTCTGCAAACAGCACCTTTTCCCTTTCCTCAGTCATTGTTTCAGTCGTTTGTCCTACAAATATAGCGAATTTGAATAAAAGGGAAAACAAAATGGTAAAAAAGGAAAAATAATTGCATACCTTTGTCATTCCTAAATCGTCAAGCAGCTGGACAAAATCTGGCTGTAATAGAAAGTTTTTGCCCTTTGCATGGTGGCAGTACCGGAAACGGCTGCACGGCTTCTTGACGAGCCGAGGACACCTGTACAGAGGGCATTTTTATTCCTAAATCTCAAAGTGATGTTAACGAGTAAACAGTATGACCAGCTTTTCAGAGAGACCGACAGGCTGGAGAGCCTTTGCCGCGGCAATGAGCTGGAGACCGGGGCTGCCATACGGCATGCGGAACGGTTCCTTGCCCCTGATGGGGACAGCGGCAGTTTCCTTGTGCACAATGTGGATATAATCTCGGACCTTGACATAGGATGGTTCATGTCGCATGCACGTGACGGCGCCCTTGCCACCCTGCTTGTCAGCGAGCGCAGGACCGACCGCTATCTGCTTTTCGACAGTGACATGCGGCTTGCCGGCTGGACCAATGTCTCTACCGGAGAAGTTCCTGACCATCCAGCGGTCCCGGACTATCTGAATGTCAATGTGAATACCGTCTGCCTGTCATCGCTTCCGGTCAGTCTCAGGCTTCCGTTGTGAAGCCTCATGATCTGGCGGGATATGCTCAGGCCTATGCCTGTCCCCGAAGGCTTCGTGGTAAAGAAAGGTACGAATATTTCTTCCTGGCTTTCCTTGCTTATGGGACGACCGTTGTTGGCGATGTCCACTATTACGCTTTCCATGCTGTCGATCCATGCCTTTATGCGTACATTGGAAGCTCCGGCCTGGAGCGCGTTCTTCATCAGGTTGACCAGTATCTGAGATATCTGCCCCTCGTCTGCGTACAACAGGATGTCCTCGTCCTTTTCTTCATAGTGGAACGAGGCGCCTGCCTGCGCGAACTGCCGTGCGGTAAGCTTTTGCACGGTTTCAGCGAGGTCTTTCATGAAGAAGGCTTTCCTGACAGGAGGGGCGATGTGTGTCAGGTCCCTGTAGGACTCCACGAACTTTATGAGCCCGTTGGCGGACGTGGCTATGGTCTGGAGTCCGGCCCTTATGTCCGGGGTGTTGCTGTCCTCCGCTCCAGGTCCGGCGTATTTCGCGAGGGCGTCGCTCAGGGAGGCGATAGGGGTGACCGTGTTCATTATCTCATGTGTAAGCACACGTATCAGCCTGGTCCATGACGCAGACTCGTTCTCCTCGATGTCGCTGCTTATATCGTTGAATGCTACGATCTTCACATTTTTACCCCGGATTTCTGCCGAAGATGCCGTGATGGAAATGGTGACCCTGGAGGATTCGTTGAAATAGCTCGCCCGCTCTTCGACCCCCTCGGCCACTTTCCGGAAGGCCTCGTCGAGGGTTTCGCTGATACGTCTGAGCTGCCTGATATTACTGAACGTGGCCATGCCCAGTATCCGGAGCGCCATGGCGTTGCAGTAGCTGATATGTTCGCCGTCCTCGTCTATCACTGTTATCCCGGTCTGCACATGGTCCAGCATTTTGCCGTAGTACTGCTCCTGTTCCCTGATTTCTTCCTTTTCTTTTTCGAAGATGGTCCTTATCCTGTTCAGCGTCCGGTTGAACTTCCTGCCCACCAGCTTGTCCTCGCTGAATCTGAAGTTTGTTTCCTTGTCCTCCAGGGCATCCAGCATATAGGTGACTTTGCGGCGGGTCTTGACGGTGAAGCAGATTCCCGCTGCAATGAAGGTCAAGGCGATGGCGCCTGCCAGAATAAGTATGTACTCTATTCCCACTGTATGCAATGGTGTTGCCGGATGGTCAGATGTTGTATTTCCTGAGTTTGTTGTATAGTGTGGGGCGACTGATGTCCAGGGCCTTGGCTACGAGGGACATGTTGCCGTTGTATTTCTTCATGGCCGACCTGATGGCCTTTTCCTCTATCATTTCCAGCGTGTCCTCCTCTGCGGACTGGATTACCACGGCCTCATGGATGTCGGCGCCGTTTTCCTGCATCCCTCTGTCAGTGCATGTCAATGTCAGGTCTTTTGCATCAATGGTTTCACCTTCTGACAGGATGACGGCCTTCTCGATGCAGTTCTGCAGTTCGCGGATGTTGCCTTTCCATGGACAGGATTCAAGCATGTCCATAGCCTCCCTGCTAATGGAGGAGACCCTGCGCCTGTAGCGGCGTGCGTATTTTTCCAGGAAGAGTCCCGCCAGGGAGCGGATTTCGTCTTTTCTTTCCCGGAGAGGGGGAAGATGGATGTGTACGGTGTTTATGCGGTAGAAAAGGTCTTCCCTGAACCTACTTTCCCGCACCATCCTGCGGAGGTCCATGTTGGTCGCGCATATGAGCCTTATGTCTACGGTTACGGCCTTTGTGTCCCCGACCCTCGTGACTGTCCTGTCCTGCAGTACACGCAGCAGTTTTGACTGCAGGTAAGGAGGGATGTTCCCGATTTCGTCCAGGAACAGGGTGCTGCCGTGTGCCTGCTCGAACTTTCCGGCAAAGTCGGACCTGGCATCAGTGTATGCTCCTTTTGCATGTCCGAAAAGTTCACTTTCGAACAGGGATTCGGGGACCGCACCAAGGTCTACGCTCACCATAGGTTTTCCGCTGCGCCCGGAAAGGCGGTGTATCTCCCTGGCAAGTACATCTTTGCCTGTCCCGTTTTCTCCTGTGACAAGGATGGATGCGTCTGTAGGGGCGATCTTTTCGACTGTCTTCCGTATTTCGGACATCAGCGGGCCAGAGCCCCAGAACATGTCTGGCCCATTGTCCGGGCGCGGATTTGCCTTGGTCTGGCTTCCATGCCTGCTGCATGCATCCTCCAGCACTTTTATCAGCTTGTCGTTTTCCCAGGGCTTTACTATGAAGTCCGCTGCCCCGCGCTTCATCCCCTCCACCGCCAGGGAGATGTCGGCATATGCCGTGAAGAGCACGACCTGGATATCCGGGAAACGGGACTTCAGCTCAGAGAGCCAGTAAAGTCCCTCGTTCCCCGTATTGATGTCCCTGTTGAAATTCATGTCCAGCAACACTGCGTCCGGCCGGAATATCTCCACCTTTGTCATAAGCTCTCCTGGCGAAGGAATTATCTCCACTCCGCTGAAATGCATGGGAAGGAGTATCCGCAGGGCTGAGCGAATCCCCGCATTGTCATCCACAACGAGTATTTTTCCCTTTGATCTGGCCATGGCCTGATGATTGATTGTCCCCATCCCCGGTGTCCTGCCGCCAATGGCGGCGGACAGCATCGGGCCTGAACAGAAAGAGGGTCTAGTCCGACAGCCTGACCCTCTTCAACAATTTATGTGCGGGCGAAGGGACTCGAACCCATACGCCTTGCGGCACCAGATCCTAAGTCTGGCTTGGCTACCAATTACAACACGCCCGCAGATACAGTCCGCAAAGTTAGGCAAAAATTCAATCCTGCCAAAATTTTATCCTGCGTCTGTCGTTTAAAAGACTATATCTTTTTGAATTTCAACATACTCCAATCCTCGATAGAGTCTCCTGACATATACTCCAGACCTGCTTTCCTGGCCGCTTCCGTGATGGCTGGGGCGTCTGCGGTGAAGAATCCGCTCAAGTAGGCGGAGCCGCCTGCGCGCAGCGACCTTGAATAGGTGGGGAGGTCCTGCAGGAGGATGTTCCTGTTTATGTTGGCGAGGATGATGTCATATTTCCCCATCTGCAGCAGGGAGGCGTCCCCGCAGTAGGTCTCGATGCGGCGTGAGAGGCGGTTGATGCAGGCGTTGTCGTACGCCGACCGGGCCGCGACCGCGTCTATGTCTATCGCGTACACGTGCCCTGCCCCGACCTTCGCGGCGAGTATGGCCAGGACCGCTGTCCCGCAGCCCATGTCCAGTACGGTCCTGCCTTTGAACATGGCCTCGTCCTGCATGATAGCCCGGCACATCATATATGTGGTCTGGTGGTGTCCGGTCCCGAAAGCCATGTGCGGCTCGATCGTGATGTTGAACCTTGTCCGGCGCAGCCCCGTGTGGAAAGGGGCCTTGACGGTGCATTTCCCGTCTACAATGATTGGGCTGAACCCGCTTTCCCATTTTGCGTTCCAGTTGGCGGAGGGAATCAGCCTTGCGCTGAATCCCGTGACGCGGAAGCAGTCCTCCTCCAGTCCGTCTATCGCCAGCCTGAGCATCTGGGCGGAATACTGCTCTTTCGGGATATAGCATTTGAGGAACGGCTCCTCCACTTCGAATGACTCGAATGGCAGCTCCTCCAGTTCTGCCATCAGGATTTCCGCATTGTCTTGGGAAAACGGCTCGAACCGTATGGATACTTCGATATACTCCTGGCTGTTCATGTCTGTATTTGCTTTGGAATTCGGACAAATGTAGGAAAAACCGGAAGTTTTGACAATTCAAAGAGAAATAAATAGGAGTTTGGAGACGAAAATATCTTTACATTTGCCGCATGAAACAGAGACTTTTAGGAAAGACGCCGGAAGAACTGAAGGAAATTGTCCGGGAGGCCGGCCTCCCGAAATTCGCTGCAGGGCAGATAGCCAAGTGGCTCTACGGGAAGAAGGTAAGGAGCATAGACGGGATGACGGACATTTCGAAGGCCGGAAGGGCCGCCCTGGCCGGGAGTTACGAGGTGGGAGTGACCCCGTACAGCGGGATGCAGGTTTCTTCTGACGGGACGAAGAAATACCTTTTTCCTGTCGAAGGCGTATTCAGCAGGGAACTTGATGGCGCAGTGAAGGCGGATGCCCCGCAGTACGGAGCGCATCCGGCCCCAAGGACCGAGTCAGGGGCGGTTGAGGCCGTGATGATACCGGACGGGGAGCGGGCCACCCTGTGCGTGTCGTCACAGTCCGGATGTCGCATGGGCTGCAGATTCTGCATGACGGGACGGCAGGGGTTCCACGGGCATCTTTCCGCCGCTGACATCATATCGCAGTTCATTTCCGTGGACGAGTCGGACAGACTGACCAACGCGGTGTTCATGGGCATGGGCGAGCCGCTTGACAACTATGCCAATGTCTCCCGCGCCATCGAGGTCCTGACCTCCGACTGGGGTTTTGCATGGAGTCCAAAGCGCATTACGCTTTCCACCATAGGGGTGATACCGTTCCTGAAGAAATTCCTGGACGGGAGCCGCTGCCATCTGGCTGTGAGCCTGCACAACCCTTTCTCCGACGAGCGCCTGTCCATGATGCCGGTGGAGAAGGCCTATCCCATAGCGGATGTCGTTGACCTTATAAAGCAGTACGACTTTACGGGCCAGCGCCGCGTGAGTTTCGAGTATACCATGTTTGCCGGGTTCAACGATACCAAGCGCCATGCCGACGCACTTGCCAGGATGCTCTCCGGCCTGGAGTGCCGCGTGAACCTCATCCGTTTCCACAGGATTCCGGACTTCCCGTACTCCCCGGCCCCGCAGAGTGTCATGGAGCTTTTCCGTGACAGGCTCAGCCGGTCCGGCATCACCACTACAATCCGTGCCTCCCGGGGTGAGGACATACTTGCCGCGTGCGGCATGCTTGCCGGGAAGCACACTGAATTGAAATGAATAATGTGAATCCGATGAAATCAATTCGTCGAACCGACGTTATGAATAAGTTTCTGATCATTGCCATATTGTCAGTCCTTCCTTTCTTGACGGGAAGGCTGCAGGCGGCCGGACTTCCTGACCCTGTCATCCAGACGGTAGGGGACGACTCCACCAGCATTGCGGAGATAAGGGCCCGGATGGACAGCATCCGTACGCGCAGGCCGGCTGTCGCCCTTGTGCTCAGCGGAGGGGGAGCCAAAGGTGCGGCCCATATCGGCGTCCTCAAATATCTTGAATCCATCGGCATGCCCATTGACATGGTGCTCGGGACCAGCATGGGAGGGCTTGTCGGGGGCATATATGCATTGGGCTACAGCGCTGACGAGCTGGAGTCCATCGTAAGGGGCATAGACTGGGAACTTGCCCTGAGCGACCGGATCCCGAGGGAGTTCATATCGTATTCGGAGAAGAAATACAAGGAAAAATACCTCCTGTCGTTCCCGTTCTACTATAAAAAGGAATATTATTTAGAGAGGAAGGCCTATGAACTGAAATATTCGGAGACCGGCACCGGCGCTGACAGTGCTTCCGGAGAACCTGAAGTGCCGGAACAGTTCGAAAGGACGGACGTCCAGAGGCATGAGGGGAAGCTGGTGCTCGGGGCGGATGCGGAAAGCTCTGCAGCCATCGTGAGGGACAACATCCTGGGAAGCCTCCCTTCGGGCTATATTTACGGGCAGAACGTGCAGAACCTTTTCAGTGCCCTGTCTGTAGGGTATCAGGACTCGCTGGATTTCAACGACCTGCCTATCCCGTTCGCCTGTGTGGCGACTGACCTTGTCTCCGGGAAGGCGAAAGTCTGGCATTCGGGGAAAATCACCACCGCCATGCGCTCCACAATGTCTATACCCGGGGTGTTCGCACCGGTCAAGATGGACGGGATGGTCCTGGTCGACGGTGGCATGAGGGACAACTACCCGACTTCGCTCGCCCGCCGGATGGGGGCCGATATAGTGATAGGTGTGGATGTTTCCAGCGGCAGGAAGCGCTATGACGAGATCAACAATATCGGTGACATAATCAACGCAGGCATAGATATGCTCGGACGCTCTGTCTACGAGCAGAATGTCCATGTGGCGGACATAAACATCAAGCCTGATCTCGAGGAGTACAATATGATGAGCTTCGATGCGGAAAGTATCGACCGTATCATCTACAAGGGATATGCCGCGGCATTTCAGAATGAAGACAAGCTGCTGAACATCAAGAAGATGATGGCTGGTGACACCCTTGTCTTGCATAATGCCCTCGCCCAGGACATAATCACCGATTCCGTATATGTCGACGGAGTGGAGATACGCGGTGTGGGCGAGAGGGAGAGCGAGATACTTATGAAGCGCATAGCCATATGGCCCGGGGACAAGGTGTGCAGGACAGACATTGAGACGGTCGTGGCGACTGTATTCGGTTCGCAGGCATACGACTATGTGACATATGAGCTTGAAGGTACGCAGCAGCCTTTCCATCTGGTCATCAACTGCAAGCCCGGGCCGATACACCATTTCGGGTTCGGGGTGCGGCTTGATACGGAGGAGGTGGTCTCGGTCCTTCTGAACGTCTCTCTCAACGCACACAAGCTGCAGGGCTCCATCTTCGACTTTACAGGAAGGATAAGTACCAATCCGCAATTCAAGTTCCACTATACCTACAATTCACCCAAGTCCCCGACCCTGAACGCCACGGCCTCTGTCCGCTGGACCGGCATGAACCTTCTGGACTATACCTCCTCGAAGTTCAACCTCGACTACCTGAATGTCAGGCAGGAATTCTACCTGTCCAATATCAACTGGTCGCTGTTCGACATCCAGCTGGGGCTGAGGAACGACTATTTCAATCTGAGGTCGCTGTATTCTTCAGGGGGCATTTTCGGTGACTATGACCAGGACCAGATGCGCAATGACTATGTTTCCCTGTTCCTGAATGCCAGGGCCGACACTTTCGACAACGGGTATTTTCCGCATACGGGCTTCACGGCCGGGGTCAGCTACGGGTGGACGTTCGCCGGATTTCCGTACAGATTCAACAATTTCCATGCTGTGCAGGCTGATGCGAAAGGGGTTGTCAATGTAGGCAGGGTGCTGTCTATCATACCTTCGGCATGGGTGCGCTTTCTTTTCGGGGAAGATGTGCCTCTGCCGTATGTCAATTGTGTCGGCGGCTCTATCCCTGGCAGGTATATCGACCAGCAGATGCCTTTTGTGGGGGTGAACAATCTTGCCCTTGCAAGGAATATCCTTACTGCGGCAAGGGTAGACTTCCGTTTCAATGTGGCACGCAACCATTATCTTTCCGGTATGGTCAACTATATGAGGGACAGCGATGACTTCAAGTCCTATATGAATGGTCCGGGGTTCATCGGCGCCGGGCTGGGGTATGCATTCAATACTGTCCTCGGCCCTCTGCAGGCCACTCTGCACTGGTCAAGCCTTACAGACAGGGTAGGGTTCTATGTGGGGTTCGGCTATTATTTTTAGTTTATTTCTGCCCCGGAGGGGCATGCGGCTCGGCTGCGGCCTCCGCTCGAAATGGCAGGTGGCAATTAATCATTAATAAGATTGTGGCTATGGATGAGACAATATACAATAAGGTCATGGACAGGCTCCGGGTGCTGTGTTCCAGGCGCGAGTACTGTACCCGTGACGTGCTGGAAAAGGCTGCGGAATACCTGTCGCGATACGGGTGTGAGCCTTCCGGGGTGCCGGAGGCGGCCGGGGCCATCCTCGGGGAGCTGGCCAGGGACAGGTATGTCGATGACCTGAGGTATGCCTCTGCCTTCGCCCGGGACAAGTCATCGATAGCCGGATGGGGCCCGGTGAAGATAGGACACGCCCTCCGGGCGAAGGGGATAGGGCAGGACACTGTTGATGCCGCGATGGGGGAGATTGATGCCTCCAGGGCGGGGGAGAAGCTGCTCAAGCTCCTGGAGAACAAGAAAAAGGCCCTGGAGGGTGATCCCCAGAGCCGTCTCAAGCTGATCCGTTTCGCGCTCGGGCGAGGATACGTCTATGATGAAGTGGAGAGGGCGCTGAAGACCCTCGATGCCTCTACTCGGCCTTGATGGTGAGGCTGCATTTCTTCAGCCCTTTCGCAGTTGCAGTGACGGTGATCTCTCCAGGGGCTGTCCCGCTCTGGACTATGGCCGTGAGCTGTCCGCTGAACAGGTGCATCTGCGGGATGTGGAACATCTCGAGGCAGGTCGGGTCCCCGTTGGCCATGGCCCGGAACTTACCTGCGCCTTCTACTGAAATCTTCACTGACGAGGAGTCGCACGGCACCGGATTCCCGTCCCTGTCCACCACACTCACATTGATGTAGGCGAGGTCCTGTCCGTCAGGGGCAAGTACGCTGCGGTCGGCTGTAAGTTTCAGTGCATACGGCCTGCCTGCCGTGCGCACGGTCTTTTCCATTGCGGCCTTCCCGTCGCTGTCGTATGCCACGACCCTTATCTCCCCGGGACTGTAGGTTACATCGTTCCACATGAGGCGGTAGCGGGACATGAGTTTTTCCCCTGCCGCGGCCTTGGCTTCATTGTCATATCCGGCCTCCCATACACCGGCTGTGGATGATGCGCCGGCCTTTTTCCTGCGCCCCTGGCTGACGCCGTTCACGAAAAGCTCTGCTTCAGGGTAGGAGGTGTATACGAAAACCGGTGTGGTCTCTCCTTCCCGGCCTTCCCAGTTCCAGTGCGGGAGTATATGGAGGGTGGGCTCCTCACTGTTCCAGACACTCCTGTAGAGCCAGTAGCGGTCTTTAGGTATGGAGGCCAGGTCCACGATGCCGAATACGGAAGAATGGTTCGGCCATGCGTCCGTGTCGTACGGGCTCGGCTCTCCGAGGTAGTCGAAGCCGGTCCAGACGAACTGCCCTGCAATCCATTCCAGGTCCTCGTCCGCGGCCAGGTCAATGTCCGGGATATTCGACCAGTTGCAGTGTTCTATGTCGTATGATGAACTCTGGTGGTCCCCATGCAGCATGTCATATCCCTGCTTTACCGGGAAATGGTATACGCCTCTGGAGCTTACAGTGGATGCGGTCTCGCTTCCGAGTATGATGTTCTGCGGGAGCTTGCCGTATGCTGTGGCGTAGCGCAGCGGCTTGTAGTTGAACCCTGCAATGTCGAGCTGCGCGGCGAAGCCGTTGTCAACCACGGCGTCGAACTGGTCCATCCCGCAGGTCACAGGCCTTGTCGGGTCCTCCCTGTGGCAGATGTCCTGCAGCCATGCGGCCACCTTGTATCCCCCGTCAGTCCACTGGGTCGGGACTTCATTCCCGATGCTCCACATCACGACGGAAGGGTTGTTGCGGAAATGGCGGAGCATGTTCACCATGTCTTTCTCCGCCCATTCACCGAAGAACCTGTGATAGCCGTTTTCACATTTGGCCACATCCCATTCATCGAACGGCTCCACCATCATCATGAATCCCATCTCGTCGCAAAGTTCGACCAGTTCTTCGGCCGGCATGTTGTGTGAAGTGCGGATGGCGTCGCACCCCATGTCCTTGAGGATGGTGAGCTGGCGCCTGATTGCAGCCTTGTTCACTGCAGCCCCGAGGGGCCCGAGGTCGTGGTGGAGGCAGACGCCTCTGAATTTGCGGAGCTCCCCGTTAAGGAAAAAGCCCTTGTCAGCACGCAGCTCAACGGAGCGGATGCCGAAGCGGGTCACATACCTGTCTGCAGGCGCCGCCTTTGCGAGTGCTTCCCTGACGGCGGACAGGTCATTGCCGCCTGCCGCGGAACTGTCATAGTAGACTGTAGTCTCGGCCGTGTACAGTACCGGTGTTTCGGGGGACCACAACTGCGGGGAGTCCACGGTGAAGTGCTGCTCGGCCGGCATGCCGTAGTTCAGCTTCCTTATGTCGTCCTTTTCGGCCACCGCCCTGCCGCCGGAGTCCCTTATCACTGTCTTTATGCGGATGCAGCTCCCGTCCGGAACGCCTTCTATGCTTGTGCGCAGCCTGACAGAGGCGTAGTCCTTCCCCACATAGGGTGTGGTGATGTATGTCCCCCAGACAGGTACATGGACGCGTGGCAGGGTCAGCAGGCGCACTTTCCTGTAGAGTCCGGCCCCGGGGTACCACCGCGAGGACTGCGGCCTGTTCTCCAGAAGGACTGCAATCTCGTTGCCCCCGTCTGACAGGGCACCGGTCACGTCGCACCAGAATGATGCGTAGCCGTAGGGCCAGAAGCATACCTTCCGGCCGTTCACGAGCACCTGGGCTTCGCTCATGGCCCCGTCAAAAAGCAGCACATAGCGGAGGCCTTCCTGTTTGGCGACATCCAGAGTCCTCCGGTAGCAGCCTTTCCCTACATACGGCAGTCCGCCTGTCCTTCCGGTCTTTTCGGTGGCGACGGACTCCCCGTTCTGGAGGACAGCCACTGTCTGCAGGTCGTTGTCTCTCGAGAACGGGCCGTATATGGCCCAGTCATGAGGGATTTCCACACTTTCCCAGCCTTCTGACGCCTGCCAGTCATGGCCGTGGCGGAACTCCCACTGTGTCAGGGTGCATTCGCTGCGGCCCTGCCCCCGGAGGGGCAGGAGGGCGCAGCAGAGTGCAATGATCAGCAGTATTGTCTTTTTTGTCATGTGTCCTTTTTTTTGTTTTGATGGTTAATGTTACAGATTTCTCCACTCGCTTCGCTCGGTCGAAATGACAGAGATAGTAGTATAGTATAGTAAGGCCCTTCAGGGCCGCACCGGAGCGTCAGCGAGGTTTCCGGGAGGAAACCGAAGCAGCGGAGGTGCCGGCGAAGCGCAGCGGAGCCGCATGCCCCACCGGGGCTGTCACCGTCAGGTGACTGGGGGTAGACAGGCCAAGGTCGAAGACCTTCAGGGCCGCACCGGAGCGTCAGCGAGGTTTCCGGGAGGAAACCGAAGCAGTGGAGGTGCCGGCGAAGCGCAGCGGAGCCGCATGCCCCACCGGGGCTGTCACCGTCAGGTGACTGGGGGTAGACAGGCCAAGGTCGAAGACCTTCAGGGCTATTGCCCTGCAGCTTCGGTGAAGGCGTCGAGGGCATGGGTCGGCCTGCCGCCGTCGAACGCTCCCATATTGTACCCGTTGTTGTACCCGGCAGGGGCCTCAGGTTCCCAGTAGAATACCCCCAGGCAGTGCCCTGTAGCTTCCGAATTCTCTATCAGGTAGCTGAGCATTTCGTATGCCGTGTCCGGGGCAGAATAGTCCATCCCTGTCTCCACTATCATGACATCGTGCCCGTATGTACTGTAGAGGATGCTTATGTTGGCGATGCAGTTCTCCACAGGCTCCTGCCAGTTGCTCCCCGGATAGAGGGACAGGCCGATGATGTCATAGTCCGCGTCATAAGTGTCAAGGACGGAGAACACCGCATTGGCATAATAGATATTGTGCCCCCTGTCTACATGGACAACCACCTGTGCGTCAGGATATACGCTCTTGACCGCACTGTATCCGGCATCTATGAACGCTGCAAAGTTGGCCGACTGCGAGCCGAGGTCGCCGCCATACTGGGAAAGGGTGGAGCCGTTGTTGTCCTCATCGACTTCGGTGTGGCGGAGCATCCCGTGGGTGACCTCGTTGCCCACCTGCACCCATGTCACCTCCACTCCGTTGTCTTTCAGGAGTGTGAGCACATCGGTGGTGTGGTCCGTCACCGCCTGGGCAAGCTGCTCTGTGTTGTATTCGAGCCATGCCTGCGGTATCAGCTGCCTGGCCGGGTCGGCCCAGGTGTCACTGTAGTGGAAATCTATCATTATCCTCATGCCGAGCTTCTGTGCACGGAGAGCCTTGGCCAGCACGTCGGACCGTGAGCTCCATCCGTCTTCCGGGTCCACCCATACCCTGAGCCTGATGGCGTCCATGCCGAGCTCTTTCATCAGGGCGGTGCATTCGGTGGCGGTCCCTTCGCTGTTGTAGAAGACCTCGCCTTCGGATTCCAGTTTGGTGGTCCAGCTGATGTCGGCCCCGAGGGCGAATCCCGTGCTTTCTGTGGCCGGTTCTTCCGGTACCGGTGGCGTATAGACCGGATTTACTTCGCTGCATCCGCTCCACAGGAGGGTTGCTATTATGAGTGGTGTTGTCATTGTTTTCATTGTATGTTTTCTTATTGCCTTGTCAGTGTATATTTCAATGCCGAAAAGTCGCTCAGGTCTGCGGTGACGATATAAGTGCCGGCTTCCGGAACAGTGACCGCAGGGCCGTCCTCGGAGAGAGACCCGTCGGAGCCTCCGTATGTATAGATGTTGTCTCCCAGGACTATACGGAAGGAATCCCCTGCTGAGAATGAGCATGTGGCTTCCCATACGAAGTCCGTTACATCATCGAATGACATCTGAATGGAGTTCCCCGCAGCTGTGCTGATAACGGAGGCAGAACCGATATATGTATGAGATACTGTCATGTCCACAAGACTGACTTCCAGTTCCTGTATCCCGAGGCTTTCCACCCAGCCGTTGGCTCCGCCGTTCTCTACCAGGGCAGTGTTATCTGTCACTCCGTATTTGGTACCGTCATTCGGTTCCGGCGATGTGCCGAACGAGTAATTTACATAAGGGCTGCCCCAGCCTTCAGACGTGTTCCAGCTGTTTCCTGTAGTGAAGAACCCCCGGTAGACTCCGTCTGCACCGGCAGAATAGAGGGTGGAGGCGTATCTTTCCTGATAGTAGGTATCGCTCGGCCATGTATAGAATGCATACAGATACCGGCTGAACTCAGGCTGAGGACTGTCATCGTAAGGCTCTATGCTCCATGTCATGGCAGCCGGGTCGTTCAGGTCTATGGAGACTGTGTACTGCGCTCCGGCCTCCACAGAAGTGGATGGCATGGCTGCAGTCCCTGACCTGTAGAGTGTCCCGTCCTGGGCAGGGGCATAGCAGAAATTCCAGTCCCCGTTCAGGACGAACTGTATTCCGTAAGGCCCCCATGTTGCCGGTGTTATCACTGCGGACCAAGTGCGTGTGGCTCTGTCGAAGGTCATAGGATCGCTGTCCGGACTGAATTCGTTGAAGTCTCCCGAAATGCCGACGGACGTGATTTCCGTGAAACTCCAGCTGCGCTCGTTGGTGTCGACTGTAAGATAGACGTAGGCTGCCTGGTCTGAGTCCCACCATATATTGTACATGTCGCTTCCGCAGTACAGCCTGTTCAGTGCCCCGTCTTCAGAAGAAGGTGCGGATCCGTAGATCCTGGCAGCGGCCGGATTCTCATTGTCACCGAACTTGAAGTTGAACCATGAAGCCATATAGAAGAAGCCTTCGTATATTCCGTCTTCTGTCCTTGCCAGCCTTCCGGCCACGGATGAAGGAGTTTCGTCTGTAAGATTGTAGACATAGAGCCATTCGGATGTGGCCGCACCGTAGTCAGGATCGTCCGGCCATTCTATCTGTTCTCCGCCTTCATCAATGTCCACCTCCCCTTCGGCAAGTTCCCAGGTCATGTCTGCAAGTCTGAATATGAGGGTGTAGGTGCCGGCGGTCCCGACGGTTATGCCGGTAGAAGTTCCGGATTCTGCCATAGCCAAAGTGCCGTCCGGGTTCCCGACCAGTGTCATGGCTGAACTTTCTGTAGAACCCTCTCCGAGAGTGGTATTATAAAGGGTTCCTGACAGGCCGGCCTGTACTGAAACATTGTCGGAAGAGGTAGTCAGCACGGCGGTATACGCGGTATGGGTGCTGGAGTACTTCATCTGTACCGGTTCCGCTCCGGCGACACTGACATGCATGTCAGAGACGGATATTGCCGTCCATTCTGATAAGGTGGTGCTCATGGTGATGTAGTAGCATCCGGTAGGTTCAGGGAACCACGCGTTCCAGCTCGATATGTCGTTTTTCTGTTCGAGATAGAACTGGTTGGCCCCGTCGGTCATGGCTCCCCAGATGTTGCCCGTACCTTCTATGAAGAAGAAATTCCACCATCCGGCAGGGATGTCTGCGAATCCTGCATATTCTCCACCTTCTTCCGCAGTAGCCGGTATCGTCCTCTCCACTCCGGAGAATACCCCCGAACTTACACCGGCAAGACGCACGTAACTCATATCCACGAAGTACGGAGTGACAGTGATTTCGATGCTGTTTCCGTATTCAGGTTCGGTATTGTCGCCCAATGAGGACATCATGCGGACATAAACAGTGGTGGCTACGCCGCCTTCTATACCCAGTTCAGTGGCTATGGTGTTAAGTTCGGATGCGGTGAACTGTACTGAAGATGCCCCGTTGTCCACGGTCTCTTCCACGTATGTGGCGAAATCTTCACTTGTGGAAAACTGTATAGCGTTGATGATCAGATCTTCAGGGATTTGGGCATCGGGGTTGCTCAGCGAGGCGTTCCCCAGTTCGTCCCACCAGATGGTAAGGGCAAGTGCCGACGGATCGTTTATGTCGAGCACGATGTCCGTGTCGGCCGTGCCTATCTGCGTCCCGTCCCCCTCAAGGGTCGCGGTCAGCACTTCCCCGTCCTTCATGCAGGAGACGGAGAGGATGGCGGCCAATGTAAGTAGTATGTATTTCAATGTTTTCATAGTCTGTTAGTAACCGAGTTCATTGTTTATGGTCTGCATTTCTGGATTGACGGAATATTCAGCCTCAGGAATAGGGAGGAATCTGAACTTGGAGTCCACGTCCGTCCCGTCTTCTACATTCCCTTTCCACTGCCATGAGTAGCCGGCGGTATATTTCCCGAATCGTATCAGGTCTGTGCGGCGGATGCACTCCATATACATTTCGCGGAGTCTTTCCTGGCAGAGAAAATCGAGAGTAAGATCGGAGGCCCCGATATTCCCGGCATCGGAGCTGAAAGCCCGGTGCCTTATCTGGTTCACATAGCCTAATGCCTCTGATATGGTGGCTCCCTGTCCTCCTCTCACTACAGCCTCTGCAAGCATCAGGTACACATCCGCAAGGCGGAATACAGGGAAGTCCGTATTGGCACCGCCTCCTTCTCCGCAGGAACTTGCCGGCTCCCCGCTGTCGGTGACATTAGTCCACTTGTAGATGCGGTATCCTGTAGTGGCATCGTCATGGGCCGCGATGTCCTTGCTCCTCTCGGTAGTGGTGTAGACAGGTTCTCCGCCTTCCCCTGTGCCTGACAGTGTCCTGTTGTAGTCGAGGATCCTTGCACGTGTGTCTCCGTATTCGAAGGCGTCTACGAGTTCAGGCCTTGCCCTGAGGTTGTTCCAGGCTCCGGAATCCTGCGTGCCCCATACTTCCTCGTAGTTCTCGAAATCCGCCAGCACTTCACCGCAGGTGATAAAGGTGGTCGCATCCCAGGTCGTCGTGTGGGTTCCGTCGCAGGCAAGGGCGAAGATTATCTCATTGGTACGTAGGTGATTGTCTCCGTTGAACAGTTTCCCGTAGTCCTCCTCCAATGAATATCCGTCTGCTATCACGTTCCTGCAGGCGGTGATGCACTGGTCATAGTAAGGTGTCCCGGTCCAGGTCTCCCCGTTCAGGTACAGCCTGGCCAGCAGGGCATATGCCGCACCTCTGTTCGCGTGCCCGTAGTTCGTCTGGTCAAGAAGCGGGGCTATCTCCTCCAGTTCGCCTGTTACGAAATCGAACATCTGCTTTCTGTCGTAAGTGCGCGGGATGTATGAGCCTACCCCGTCTTCTTCGGTAACGAAAGGCATCTTGCTGTAGAAGTCGATAGCCTGGGTGTAGGCGTATGCGCGGAGGAAACGCGCCTCATTGCGGTATTTCTCTATCTGTGCGCGTTCGGTTTCATTGAACCGGGAAAGAAGGTCGCTGTCGGATGCGTTGCGGATGAGCTCGTTGCTCATGGCTACGATATTGTATATATGGTAGTACATGGCAGAGCACCACGGGTCTCCTGCGTTCCATGACAGGCCGTTCACGTCTGTGAGGCTTTCCCCGGCGAGCCATACCGCATCGCAGGCATCCGTTGAGCAGTCCTGGAACATCATCAGAGTCCTGATATAGTTCTGGCTGCGGGATTCGGTGGATACACTGCTTACCCTCTGGATCATTGCGGCATAGATGCCTCCGAGTGTGCCCTGGTATCCTTCTACGGTCTGGTACACATCATTGGAAGTGGTGCTGGTGTGTGGATATTGGTCGAGCGAACCGACGCATGAAGCGCTTCCTGCCAGCAGGGCCGCCATCATTGTGTATATCGTCTTTTTCATTTTTCATTGTTTTTAGAAAGTGAGACCTATTCCGAGCGAGTAGATGCGCGGCCTCGGGTAGAAATTCTGGTCGACTCCGAGATAGATTTCGGGATCCACCCCGGAATATTTGGTGATGGTGAATACGTTTTGCACCATGAAAGAGAGGTTCATCCCTACAATGTCCTTTATCTTTCCGAAATCGTAGTTGAGGATGAGGTTGTCCATCTTCAGGAATGACGCGTTCTCCACATAGTGGTCAGAATAGATCTGACGGGTATGGAATCCGGTCTGCAGATAGCTCGTGGAGAGGTTGTACAGTGCGTCGTCGGCATATTTGAGAGTCTCGAGGGCTCCGGAGTTGGCCGCAGTCGCATTGTATGCGTAGTTTCCTATGTTTGCACGGAGTGAAGTGCTGAGAGTCAGATTCCTCCACCTTATGGACGTGCTCAGACCGAGCATGACGTCAGGGGAAGGGGAGTGGTAGAAGTACCTGTCATCGATATTTATCTGCCCGTCTCCGTTCAGGTCGGCATACAGCCCTTCGACCGGCTTGCCGTTTTCGTCATATACCTGTTTGTAGACGTAGAATGCGTAAGGCGTCTCGCCTACGGCGAATGCCTGCACCTGGCGTGCGTCAATGGTCGCTCCTACAAGGGTGGGGGCTACATCTGCGTCTTCGATCATGGAGAGGTTGGTGATCTTCACTTTCTGCCAGGTCATGTTGGCCGAAATGCTCCAGGTCCAGTCCCTGGTGTCGACCGGCGTGGCGTTGATGTTCACTTCCAGTCCCTCGCTGTCCACATTACCGACATTGGTAGTGATGGTACGGGTGAAGTTGGTTCCTGCGGCGGCAGGGACAGTGGCCAGCAGGTCACTTGTCTTTCTGGTGTAATAGTCGATACTTCCCGAAATCCTGTCGTTCAGGAATCCGAAATCGAGACCGAAGTTCCATGAAGTGGTGGTCTCCCATGTCAGGTCGTCCACATACGCTCCGGGCTGGAAATACTGGCCGTAGTTACCGTACCCATTTGTGATGTACTGGGAGTTGCTTCCGGTGGACGGGTAGTAGACAGGGAGATACCCGTAGTTGCCGATGCCGTCCTGCTGTCCGGTGACACCGTATGAGACCCTGAGCTTGAGGTTGTTGAGCACTCCGTTGCCTTTAAGGAACTTCTCCTCGGCTATGTTCCATGCCAGGGCCACGGAAGGGAATGTGCCCCACCTGCTTTCAGGGGAGAACCTTGAAGACCCGTCACGGCGGATTGTTGCCGTGAGGAGGTATCTTCCGTCGAATGACCAGTTCAGCCTCGCGTAGTATGACATCAGGGCATGCCTCTGGTCGTCTGCTGACCACTGTGCATTGATGCTTGTCACCCTGTCTGCCGTATAGCTGTCACCGGCCGAAACGTATGATTTCCAGTACTGCCAGTCATATCCGGCGGTGATGTCAATCCTGGATTTTATTGCCGTGATTTCCTTGTTGTAGTTCAGATATGCGGTGAACAGACGGTTCTCTGCCGTGTTCGGGCCTGACGGGGTGTAGAGGCCTCCCTGGCGGTAGTACTGCGCTGCTGTCGCCGGCACGGACACCTCGCTTTCGGCGGAGGCGTAGTCGTAGCCTCCAGTCACATGCAGCTTCAGGTCAGGGAGGAAATGCATCTTGTAGTCAACGTCGATGTTGGCTATCACCCTTTTCATGTTTTCCCTGCTGTCATACTGCTCGAGGAGCCCCAGAGGGTTGTATGTCGCGGACGTGGTGCTCGGCTCGGAGCCTGAAAGTATCTCGCTGTATCCCCCGAAAGCATCGTTCCCTGAGTATACAGGGCGGGTAGGGTCTCCTACAGTGGCATTGTATATCGCCTGTCCGGACTGGGCATAGCGGTTCTTGTTTATCGCTCCCTTGGCGCTGATGTTTATCTTGAGGTAGCCGTCGAAGAACGAAGGGCTGAGGTTGATGTTGCCGGTGTAGCGTGTGGCGTTGTCGGTCTTTACGATACCGTCCTGGTTGTAGTACCCGAGGGACACCCTGAAGGGGAAATTCTTTGTGAACTGTCCGGCCACGCTCAGGCTGTTGTCCGTACCAAATGCCGTCTGGTATATCTGGTCGTTCCAGTTGGTAAAACCGTTTGTCTGCCAGTCACCCAGCAGGTCGCCGTATCCGACGTCGGTGGCCACATGTACGAACTGCTCCGGGGAGAGCATTTCCGCAGTCCTGGTCTTGTTCTGCAGGGAGAGGGTGGTATTGAATGTGATGCTCAGCTTGTCGCTGCGGCCCTTCTTGGTGGTGATGATCACCACTCCGTTGGATGCCCTGGAGCCGTAGATGGCTGTGGAGGACGCATCTTTCAGCACTGTCATCGACTCGATGTCGGCAGGGTTGATGAGTGAGAGGAAGTTTGTCCCCATCCCGCTGACGCCGCCGCTTTCGAGAGGCACGCCGTCAAGCACTATGAGCGGGTCGTTGGACGCGTTCAGGGATGCCCCGCCACGGATACGTATTGTGTTTCCGCTTGTCGGGGAGCCGCCTGAAGAAGTGATCTGTACTCCGGACACCTTGCCGTTTATGAGCTGTTCCGGTGATGAGATCAGACCGCTGTTGAAATCATCGCTGTTGACCGCCGAGATGGAGCCTGTCATGTCCTTCCTCGTGGTGGTACCGTATCCGATGACCACCGCGTCCGAAAGTAGCTCTGTATCCGGCTCGAGTGCGAGGTCTATGCGTGTCCTGCCGTCCACGGCCACATTCTGTGTCCGGTATCCCAGGTAGGAGAATACCAGGACAGCGTTGGAAGGCACCTCTATAGAATAATTACCGTCCAGATCCGTGATGGCCCCCGTAGTGGAGCCTTCGGCGAATACCGCCAGGCCGGCAAGCGGGAGTCCGGCCTCGTCCGTCACTGTCCCTGTCACGGTGATGTTCCTTTCCTGGGCTGAAAGCCCGGAGGCGGAGAGCGCCAGTGCTGCTAAAGAGCAGAGGACGGCAGCGGCCTTTAATAGAAATTGTTTCATATATTATTAGTTTTAATGTAACTTAACGTCAGTTTGACGAATTAATGTTTAACAATATTATCCTAAAAATCAATATTTTATCATTTATGACCGGAATCCCTGTCATCCCGGGTGTCCTTTTGTCATCCCGAGCGGAGCCGAGGGATCTGTTAATTCCTTCTACAGATTTCTCCACTCACTTTGTTCGGTCGAAATGACAATTCATGTCTGGCAGAAATGACAATCCGGGTCGTACGGCCCGTACCCTTCCCGGATACCTCCGGCAAAGGTATTTTATAAGTTTTTCGGGTAATGCAACAAATCGGACATCTTCTGCACCGATTAAGACAAATGTCCAAAAATTTCTATATTTGAATCATTATAAGACAATATACCACATAAAGCCATATGCTGCGCAATATCCTGATCCATACCGTACTCCTGCTTGCCGGGGCCTCTGTCCTGTCTGCACAGCCGGACTATCCTTTCGGCTTCCGCAACCTCCCGGTGGCTACCGGAAGGCCTGTCCCCGCATACACCGCGGTCCAGGACAGCAGCCGTTTCCTTTGGATAGGCACAGGGAACGGACTGATGAAATATGACGGCTACAGGTCTGCCGTCTACCGTTTCCGCCAGGGCGATACGACCTCACTCTGCCATGACCATGTCAATGCCCTGCTGTATTGTCCCGAATACGGAAAAATGGTGGCCGGGACCAATGCCGGGGTGTCCGTATACGACTTCGGCAGTGACAGCTTCTATACACTGAAGGCCTGCGGGTACCGCCAGGTGAAATCATTGCTCCGTGACGGGGATGACCTGTGGATCGGCACTGCCGACGGCCTGTTCCGCTTCCGGACCCCAGGCGGCCTGCCTTCTTCGGTTTCGGAGCCGGAAATGATCCTGGACCTCCCTTCGCCATACATTGCCTGTTGCCGGAAGATCGGGACTGACCTCTGGTTCGGGTCATACGACTGGGTCTACCGTATCGGCAGCGACGGGAAAACGGAAAAGTTCCCCATCCCGTACCGGGACAGGTACCACAACAACCTTGTCATCGACATCAGCCCCGACCCCGCATCCCCTTCCTCCGGCACCATCCTCCTCGGTACGGAGCACGGCCTGATCCGGTATTCCCCGCAGGACGGCACCGCCTCCATGTACCTTGAGGACATCCCTGTGAAATATTTCTTCCGCTACAGCGGCGACATGACGTGGATCGGTACGGACAACGGCCTTTTCATCACTGACAATGCAGGCAATTTCGTCCGTTACAGCCACCTCTCCGGCAACAGCTCCTCCCTCCCGAACAATGTCGTGTGGTCCGTATTCAGGGACGGCCAGGACAATATCTTCGTCTGCACCGACCACGGTGTTTCGGTGGCCGAGATCTCCTCCGGATATTTCTTCCGCCGGGTCGGAGGCCTGTCTTCGGACGGGGACGGCATGGACGTGAGCGTGATGGCCTTCGACCCGGACGGCAACCTATGGTCCGGTGGAATGAACGGCCTTATCAGGGAGCGTCCCGGCGGGAGGCCTGGCCTCTGGTACAAGTCAGACAGGGGGCCGTCGGGCATGCGCCTCTCGCACAACAAGGTGCGGGACCTCTACAATGACGGCTCCGCCATGTGGTCCGTCTCCGACGGCGGTCTCGACAGGATAGACTACATCTCCGGCAGGGTAAGGCATTTCAATATAATGGAGCCTTCCGGACGCTATGCATCCAACTGGATGTACAACATTTCCGAGGACCGTTACGGCCGTCTCTGGCTCGGTACCTATTCCGGGGTGCTGGTCATAGACAAGGCCCGCCTTCTCTCATCCGGTGACCGGGCGTATATTGCTGACAGTCACTATTATTCCGGATCCGAACCTTCCATTTCGTACAATGTGGTCTCCGGTATGGCAGTCACCCGTGACTTCGTCGCCACCCTTTCGGGCGGCAGCGTGGACATGATAAGCCTGCAGGACGGTTCAGTCAGGTATGTCGCCCTGCCTGAGGGCGTTATAGCCTATACCGTGGAAAGTGACGGCACGTCCGTATGGATAGGAAGCAGCAGGGGCATATTCAGGCTGGGGTCCGACGGGACAGCCGTCCCGGTGGAGGGCTTTGCCTTCCCGGCGGAATTCATAGTCCCAAGGGAGTCCGGCATAGTCGCCATCACGGACTGGGGCGACCTGTATGCCTATGACACGGTTTCCGGGAAATGGTCCCGCTGGCCTGCGGTGAACAACTCCATTTTCTGCGGGGCCGAGGCTCCCGACGGGAAGATCTGCCTCGGTGCCGTGGACGGTTATTTCGCCCTTGAACCGGACAGGCTCAGGCTCCGCAGCGGTGCGGGGAGGCCCGCCGTCACCGCCCTGCTGCTCAACAGCCAGCGTGTGGAGGTCGGACAGGAATATGGCGGACATGTCATCTTGGAGAGGAATATCGGCCTCACGGACATGGTAGTGCTGAAAAACAGCCAGAATTCATTTGCCTTCGAGTTCTCCGCGTTTGACTATACGGGCTCCGGAGTGCGGTATGCCTACAGGCTCGCAGGCCTTGACGGGAGCTGGCAGTTCACATCGGACAGCAGGGCGGTGTTCATAAACGTGCCTGCGGGCACCTACAGCTTCGAGGTCTGCACTGTGACCGCCGACGGGGTGCCCGGCGCAGGCAGGGCGGTGATGCAGGTGAGGGTGAAGCCCGTGTGGTATGCCACTACGGCCGCATTCGTCATCTATGCCCTGCTCCTTGCCGGGGTGGCCGTCTGGATAACATATTTCATAAGGATGAGGCACCAGCTGCAGATCGAGCACATAGAGAGGGAAGAGGCCCTGAATGCGGTGAAGATGAAGACGGAGTTCTTCGAGAGCGTATCCCATGAGTTCAAGAGCCCCCTCAGCATCATCCTCGGCTTTGTCAGCAGGATGAGAGCATCCGAGGCCGATGCCATCAGGTCGAAAGAACTGCAGGCGGTCCAGAGGAATGCCGAAAAGATGCATCTTCTCATCAACCAGATGCTCGACTACAACAAGAACGGGAAGGACACCATCTTCATCCCGGCAGCCGTATCCCTGCCGGAGATGGCGAAAGAGATATTCGACAGTTTCACACCGGCGTTCACGCAGAAGAACATCAGCGCCCGTTTTGTCTCTGACAGCATCAGCTATATTTTCATGCTCGACAGGGTGAAGATGGAGTCGGTGTTCCAGAACCTGCTGTCCAATGCGGTGAAGTTCACTCCCGAGGGCGGTACCGTCCTCATGTCGGTGACGGTAGGGGACCAGACATCCGACATGCTGTATGCGGACGTGAAGGTCGAGGATTCCGGATGCGGCATCAGGGAGGAGGAGCTGCCCTTTATCTTCAACCAGTATTACAAGGCCCCTTCTAACCAGAAATACAATGAGGGCGGCTCGGGTATCGGCCTGCACCTTACGAAGGAGATAGTGGAGATGCACAAGGGGAAGATCTCCGTAACCTCATCCCCAGGGAAAGGCACCTGCTTCACTGTCAGGCTCTCCACCATGAAGGCGGATTCTTTCATCATCAGCTCCGCCCAGGAGAGTGCCTCCCTGTCGCTGCACAGCCTTTCCAAAGTGTGGCAGCATGACCGCAAGCCTATCATCCTTTTGGTGGAGGACAATGGGGACATCCGCGATTTCATCACCGCCTCACTGGGCAGGGACTACACTTTCCTTCTGGCTTCAGAGGGCAGGTCGGCCCTCGATATGCTCGAGACCGAAAAGACGGACCTCGTGATAACCGACATATCCATGCCCGGGATGGACGGGCTGACAATGAGCAGGATGATACGCCGTTCGGTCAGGACGGCTTTCCTGCCGATAATCATCCTCACGGGCAAGGACGACATCCAGACGCAGCTGCAGTCTGTCGAGTATGCCGATGCGTTTATTTCCAAGCCGTTCGACCTGAACTACCTGAACAGCGTGGTCATCCGGCTGCTCATAAAGCATGAGCATTACTGGGAGAAGATCAAACAGCAGCAGATGCTCTCTCCTCAGACCGAGGAGGTGGAGTCCCCGGACGGGATACTGCTGCGGGAGATAGTGGATATCGTGAACAGGCATATCGCGGACCCGGAACTTTCTGTCTCTGTCCTGAGCGAGGAGAGCCATTACGGAAGCAAGCAGATATACCGGAAGATAAAGCAGCTCACAGGAATGAGCGTGGTGGAGTTCATCCGTGACATCCGCCTGCAGAAGGCGGCTTCGTACCTGTCGCAGAAGAAGCTGACGGTGTCGGAGGTGATGTACATGGTCGGCTTCACTACAGCTTCGTACTTCGCCAAGTGCTTCAAGGCGAAATATGGAGTGTCCCCTTCAGACTATCAGGACGTCCGGACAGATGAAGCTCCGGTACCTGCGGAGGATACTGAATGATAATGTCATATAGAGGAGATAAACTGATTGTATGTTGTAAACGAATTAATTCGTACTTTTGGAGTCGGAATAAAAAAAACAGGAGACAGGGATGGGAAAGCTATATCCGGTAGGGATCCAGAATTTCGAGAAACTCCGCAGGGACGGATACTATTACGTTGACAAGACGGCTCTGATGTACCGGCTTGTCACCACAGGAAGCTATTATTTCCTGAGCCGCCCGAGGCGGTTCGGCAAGAGCCTGCTGATAAGCACACTGGAGGCGTACTTCCAGGGGAAGAAAGAGCTGTTCGGGGGACTTGCCGTGCATGGACTGGAAAAGGAATGGCTCGAATATCCGATACTGCATCTGGACCTGAACACCCAGAAATATGAGACACCCGAGGCGCTTGAAAATGTCCTTGACGAGTCGCTTGCATACTGGGAGACACTGTACGGGAGGAACGAGAACGAGATAGGACAGGCAAGGAGGTTTGCAGGAGTGATCCGAAGGGCAAAGGAAAAGACCGGCCGCAGGGTGGTGATCCTGGTGGACGAGTACGACAAGCCCATGCTCCAGGCCATAGGAAACGAATCTCTGCAGGACAGGTACCGGAGTACGCTGAAGGCGTTCTACGGTGCCCTGAAATCCCAGGACGGATATATAAAGTTTGCCTTTCTGACAGGGGTCACCAAGTTCGGCAAGGTCAGTGTGTTCAGCGACCTGAACAACCTTGAGGACATCTCCAGGAATCCGGACTATTCTGACATCTGCGGCATAAGTGAAAAGGAACTTATAGACAATTTTTCGGAAGACATCGCGGAACTTGCCCGGGCCAACGGCCAGACCTACGGACAGGCCTGTGCGCAGCTCAAGGAGGACTACGACGGATACCATTTCTGTCCTGACAGTGCGGGCATCTATAACCCTTTCAGCCTGCTGAACACGTTCAAGTCCAGGCGTTACGGGAGCTACTGGTTCGAGACCGGGACGCCGACATACCTCGTGGAGCTGCTGAAGAGGAGCGACTACAATCTGGAGAGGATGACCCGCGTGGAGACCAGTGCCGACATCCTGGACAGCATCTTCACCGACGACAACCCGATACCGGTGATCTACCAGAGCGGGTACCTGACGATAAAGGGCTACGACAGGGAGTTCGGGATGTATACCCTGGGGTTCCCCAACAGGGAGGTCGAGGACGGGTTCATGAACTTCCTCCTGCCCTACTACTCCGGAGTGGACAAGACGCAGTCCCCTTTCGAGATCAAGCAGTTCGTCAGGGATGTGCGCTCAGGGGCCATTGACTCCTTCATGGAACGCCTCCAGAGTTTCCTGGCCGGGTGCCCGTATGAACTGGCCAGGGACATAGAGCTCCACTACCAGAACGTGCTGTTCATCGTATTCCGCCTCGCTGGACTGTACACTAAGGTGGAGTATCACACCTCAAGGGGCCGGATCGACCTTGTGCTTCAGACAGCGGACTACATCTACGTCATGGAGTTCAAATTAGACGGAAGTGCCGAGGAGGCCATCGCCCAGATTGAGGAAAAGCAGTATGCGCTCCCGTTCGCATCCGACCCCAGAAAACTATTCAAAATCGGAGTGAACTTCTCCTCCCGTACACGGAATATAGAAAAGTGGGTGGTACGGTAATAATAAATTATTGTCCTGAAAATGGGAACATACAGAAAACTGACCCCTGCTGAAATCGGGGAGATGGAAGCCCACGGATGCACGGCCGCTGACTGGAACAGTGTAGAGGTGTCAGAAGGCTTTTCGACAGACAACATATTCAGTACCAGGTTCTCCGGCAATATCCGGATGGGTGCATTCAACAAGGAGTTCACACTTCCCGGCGGGATGAAGAAGCACTCCGGAATCAGCTATGCCACGCTGCACAATGTCATTGTCGGAGATGACTGCTGCATAGAGAATGTCAAAAACTACATTGCGAACTACGAAATCGGCCCGAGGTCCTTCATAGAGAACGTGGATATTGTCCTTGTGGACGGGGTCAGCAGCTTCGGCAACGGTGTGGAGGTCTCCGTCCTGAACGAGACAGGGGGCAGGGAAGTCATGATACACGACCACCTGTCGGCACAGCAGGCCTATGTGATGGCCCTCTACCGCCACAGACCCGAACTGGTCGCCAGGATGAAGGCGATGGTGGTGCGCTATGTGGAATCTGTGTCTTCGGACATGGGGCATATAGGCTCCGATGTCACGATAGTCGATGCAGGTTATATCAAGAATGTCAGGATAGGGGACTGCTGCAAGATCGAGGGGACCTCGCGCCTGAAGAACGGGAGCATCAACAGCAACAGTGCCGCCCCCGTGCATGTCGGAGTCGGGGTCATCGGTGACGATTTCATCATCTGCAGCGGGTCTTCCGTAGAGGACGGTGTGACCTTCTCCCGCTGTTTCATAGGGCAGTGCTGCCGTCTGGGGCATACCTATTCGGCTACCGACTCCCTGTTCTTCAGCAACTGCCAGGGAGAGAACGGCGAAGCCTGCGCCATCTTTGCCGGACCGTTCACTGTCACGCACCACAAATCCACTCTCCTGATTGCCGGCATGTTCTCCTTCATGAACGCCGGGTCCGGCTCCAACCAGAGCAACCACATGTACAAGCTCGGCCCTATCCATCAGGGCATTCTCGAGCGAGGGGCCAAGACCACCTCCGATTCCTACCTCCTGTGGCCGGCAAAAGTAGGCGCGTTCTCTTTGGTGATGGGGCGGCATGTGACCCACCAGGACACGTCCGACCTCCCGTTCTCCTACCTGATAGAGCAGCAGAACACGTCTTATATAGTGCCTGGGGTTAACCTCAAGAGTGTCGGGACAATACGTGATGCGCAGAAGTGGCCGCGCCGTGACGCCCGCAAGGACCCTGACCGTCTGGACTGCATCAACTACAACCTCCTCAGCCCGTACACTATCCAGAAGATGCTCAACGCAATGCGGATTCTCCAAGACCTTACTGCCGTCTCCGGAGAGAATTCGGACGTATACTCCTACCAGAGCGGGAAGATAAAGAATTCGGCACTGAAGAAGGGCCTGAAATACTACTCGATGGCCATCAACAAGTTCCTCGGCAACTCCCTGATAAAGAGGCTTGAGGATACGGACTGCTCCGATGTCGCCGCCATACGTGCAAGGATGGTACCCGACATGCCGTACGGAGAAGGGAAGTGGGTGGACCTTTCAGGTATGATCGCCCCCAAGAAGATAGTCGATGAACTGCTCGATGACATAGAGTCCGGCCGCGTGGATGATGTCGCTGCCGTCAACAGGAAGTTTGCGGATATGCATGCCCGCTACTATGACTATGAATGGACATGGGTCTACGGTGTCCTCGGACCGTGGTACGGGATAGACCCCGCTGCCATAACGCGGGAGCAGGTTATCTCCATTGTCGAGACATGGAAAGAGGCTGTCGTTCAGCTTGACAGGCTCGTATATGAGGATGCCCGCAAGGAGTTCTCCCTGTCTGCGATGACCGGGTTCGGCGCCGACGGTGACAAGCGGGAGCAGAGCCAGGACTTTGCGGAGGTGCGCGGCGGCCTCTTCGACTCCAACCCGTTCGTCCAGGCCGTTCTGGAGCATATGCGGGTGAAGTCCGCCCTCGGGGATGACCTCATATCGCGCTGCAGGAATTGAGCAGAATTGTGTGAGGATTTGAGCAAAAATCATGAGAGATTTGAACATTTTGATTAAATTTGCTCTTGATTTTCAGTAGAATAATGAGGAGTTGGGGGTTATTCCCCAAAATTAAACATGATTTCGTCGGACTGACGTTAAGGGTATGTATAAAAGACGGCAATATAGAGAACTGGAATCCAGACTGGCAGAAGAACGCGGTATGATACAGGTTGTATCCGGCCCTAGGCAAGTAGGAAAATCCACTATGGTCAGGCAGGTCCTTGAAAATACATCTATTCCGCACATGATGGTTTCTGCTGATTCTGTCCCGAAAAACAATACCGCATGGATAGGTGAAATGTGGGATACTGCCCGGGCACGCATGAAAGCAGGAAAACACGGAGAGTATCTCCTTGTCATTGATGAGGTCCATAAACTTGATAATTGGAGTGAGGAAGTCAAGAGACAGTGGGATGCAGACACTTTTAGCGGCACGAACATGAAAGTTGTGATTCTGGGGTCATCCAGGCTGCTGCTTAAAGACGGTCTCACGGAATCTCTTGCAGGGCGTTATGAACTTATCCGTATGCCGCATTGGGGATATGAGGAAATGAGGGACGCTTTCGGTATGGACATTGACCGTTATGTCTATTTCGGGGGCTATCCGGGAGGGGCCAGACTTGTGGAAAATGAAACGAGATGGCGCCGCTACATCAAGGACAGCATAATTGCTCCTGCGATAGAAAAAGATATTCTGATGACAAAGACTATCTACAAGCCTGAACTCATGAAGCAGCTCTTCGAGCTGGGATGCTCATATTCCGGGGAGGAGATTTCCCTTACAAAACTTCTCGGACAGCTGCAGGATGCCGGAAATGTAACGACTCTGGCAGGCTACCTTACGACTCTTGCCGAGTCACAGTTGCTGTGCGGCCTGCAGAAATATGCAAACGACAATGCCAGAAAATACAATTCCGTCCCGAAGCTCATGGTGTACAATACATCCTTGCTCAGCGCTCTGTCAGGTGTCACATTCAAGAAAGCTTTCATTACGCCTGCGCTGTGGGGAAGGTGGGTGGAAAGCGCAGTCGGGGCACATATTCTCAATAAGGCAGAAGAACTTGACTTCAAGGTATATTATTGGCGGGAAAAGAATAATGAAGTGGATTTTATAATTGAATATGACCGTCGATGTGTAGCTGTTGAAGTAAAGAGCGGACACAGGACTGTCAATGAGGGCCTGCCCGTGTTCGGCGGCAAATTCCATCCGGTACATTCGTTTGTAGTGGGCTCCGGTGGTGTGCCGCTCGAGGAATTTCTCTCGTGGGACCTTTCGGCATTATTTGAATAACGGATGACACATTGTCATCCGTTATTCATTTCAGTCTACAGAAGCCCTTCGAGGCATCTGCTTACGCCTGCGGAAATCCTCTCCAGAATTTCATCCTGCGTGGCACTGTCCTCCGCGGCCTGGAACTTCTCTCCTGTGATATTCTCGTAAAGCTCTATATACCTGTCGGATATGCTCCTTACTATTTCCGGGGTCATCTCAGGGACCTTCTGTCCTTCGCGGCCCTGGAAACCGTTTGCCATCAGCCACTCACGGACAAACTCCTTCGAAAGCTGCCTCTGCTTCTCTCCCTTCGCCAGTCTTTCCTCATAACCGTCTGCATAGAAATACCGTGATGAATCCGGGGTATGCACCTCGTCCATCAGGTATATCCTGCCGTCCTTCTTCCCGAACTCGTATTTCGTATCTACCAGTATGAGTCCCATCTTTGCCGCTATCTCAGTGCCCCTCTTGTATATTGCCCTCGTGTACTCCTCCATCTTCTCATAGTCTTCCCTGCTCACGATGCCCTGCGCGATGATTTCCTCTTTCGATATGTCCTCGTCATGTCCTTCCGCCGCCTTGGAGGTCGGGGTGATGATAGGCTCCGGGAACTTCTGGTTCTCCACCATACCATCCGGCATGGCCACTCCGCAGATAGTGCGCTTCCCGGCCTTGTACTCCCTCCAGGCATGGCCTGACAGGTAGCCCCTTATGACCATCTCCACCTTGAAAGGCTCGCACTTGTGCCCGACGGTCACCATAGGGTCCGGCGTGGCGATCTTCCAGTTCGGCAGGATGTCCGAAGTAGCGTCGAGGAACTTGGCCGCTATCTGGTTGAGGACCTGTCCCTTGAAAGGTATCCCCTCCGGCAGCACCACGTCGAACGCTGAGATCCTGTCGGTGACCACCATCACGAGATATTTCCCGTCTATGTCATACACATCACGCACTTTACCTGTGTATTTCCCTGTCTGCCCAGGAAAATGGAAATCGGTTTTGACAATTGCTTCCATCGTATAAATAATAAATAAGAGATAATCGGATATTTCCTGATTTTCAAGCTCCGCAAAAATAATCAAAAATATGATTGGTTACACCCTTCCCGGAAGATGGCTCCCGAGCTTCGTGAAGGACTGTGCGGCCGGAACGGCAGAGGGAAAAATATATGCCGTCTCTTACATAGAGACGGCACAATCCAATATCAAGAGACACGACAATTATTGAAAATTATTGAACAACAATACAATAGGATCTGATTCCCCACCTTTTCCGGACAGGACTCCCGTTCGGGGACGGAAACTTCAGGGATGATTTTCTTATCTGAAAACTTGTTTATCTGTCAGTAGTTTAATATTTTTGCAGCATTAATGCCGTCTCTATGTAAGAGACGGCACATGATCAAGAGAGTGATGTGTAGGAAGCGTAATTCGTATTTGTTTGGGGTTCAGTGTTTTATCTGGATTTCAAAGCCCCAGAGGTATATCCCTTCCAAATAAAGTCCTATGGATTCTGCCGACAGCACATGCTATCAGGAGGTGTGGTATGCCATGAGGGCAACTTACCGGCGTGAGCGGCAGGCCCAGCGTCTGCTCGAGGATGCCGGAATCGTGAGTTATATCCCTATGCAGACGGTGGAGAAGGTTGTGACGGGGCGCCGCCGACGGGTCGAGGTCCCGGCTGTCCACAACCTGATTTTCGTCAGGACGACACGTGACATCCTGCGCAGTTTCAAGGAGCGTGTCCCTTACCTCCAGTACATGATGGACCGCAGCCGCGGTGAGAAGAATGTCCCGATAGTCGTCCCGGACAAGCAGATGGACGATTTCATGAAGGTGGTCAGCCTTTGCGGGGAAAAAGTGGAATACCTCCCTGTGGGAGACCGCAAATTCCTTGAAGGCATGCGGGTGAGGGTCCTCGGCGGACCTCTGGACGGAGTTGAGGGCGTGCTTGTGCGAAGCGGCAAGTCCCGGGACAGGAAATTGGTGGTCAGCCTGAACGGGGTAGTGTCCGTCGCCACTGCATCGGTGGGGGTTGACGGGCTGGAAATCATCTGAAAGCAATTAGTGTGTATAGTGAAATATCATGGAAAACAGATTGTCAGGAGCCTCCGGCTGGTATCCTTTACGGGTAAGCGCCGGTGGTATGGGGAGGTTCAGGCAGGCTCTTGAATCCTCCGGTATCGAAAGCTACTACAGGGCTGACGCCTTCTGTAATATTTGTTTCGCCCGGTCCACAGAGCATGAGATAGACGCAGTCATCTCCGCCCTGGGGAGCGGGGTTACCGTGCATTACCTGTGGGACGGGGTGACCTTCCGGCCTGCCCGCATCCCTGCAAGGCTGATGCGTGACTTCATGACTGTCGCGGAATCGCATGACGGCAGCCGGGTCTATCTGGAGAGGGTAAGCACCCTGCTGAAAGACTGCCAGCGTGTCCGTGTGACATCTGGCGAGTACAGCGGTATAGAGGGCCGCCTGGTCCGCATCCGCAAGACAAAGCGTGTGATGGTCGCCCTTCCGGGGGATATCGCTGTGGCTACCGGGTACATACGCCCGGAATGCATGGAAGAAATATTGTAACCGGCAAAAGATGAATTGTACTATGAATCCTGGTGCTTTGAATTTGATTTTCCTTGCCGGCGGCTTTGTCATGGCGATACTGCTCGGAATGCTCATCATCCCCAACATTCTCCTTATATCATACAAGAAACAGCTTTTCGACCTGCCGGACGGGAGGAAGGTGCATACTACGCCTGTCCCGAGGCTGGGCGGCCTGTCGTTCTTTCCAGTGATACTGATAACCATGGCCCTGAACATCGGCTTCCGGTACATGACCGGCCCGGCCCTTGACGAGCTTACACTGTCGCGTACAGGGGTTATTCTGCTGTTCATCCTGGCAGGCCTGATGATGCTGTACCTCGTCGGTGAGGCCGATGACCTGGTAGGGGTCGGGTACAAGGTGAAGTTCATCATCCAGATCCTCGCCTCCTCCCTGATGATCCTTACGGGGACATGGCTCCATTCGCTCGGAGGCCTGTTCGGCATCCATGAGATCCCTGACTGGATCGGGATACCGCTCTCTTTGGTGATAGTGGTGTATATCACCAATGCCATCAACCTCATCGACGGCATAGACGGCCTTGCAAGCGGCCTGTGCTGCATATCCCTCGCCGTCCTGAGCGTGATGCTGATATACCGCCACGAATACGTACATGCCCTGCTGTCCCTGTCGACCCTCGGGGTGATCATCCCGTTCTGGTTCTACAATGTGTTCGGCAATGCCCGTCAGGGCCACAAGCTGTTTATGGGTGACGCAGGCAGCCTTACGCTGGGCTACATACTGAGTTTCCTTGTCCTGCGGCTGAGTTCTCCCGTCCATGGGGGCGAAGATGCTTCACGGGACATGATCATAGCGTTCTCAACCCTTATCGTTCCCCTGTTCGATGTCGTGAGGGTGGTGGTGCACCGGGTCAGGAAAGGGCGCAACCCGTTCCTCCCGGACAAGAACCACATACACCACAAGCTCCTGCGCACGGGGATGCGGAACCGTTATGTGCTGATGTCGATTATAGGCATAGTGATATTCTTTATAGGGCTCAA
Source organism: uncultured Bacteroidales bacterium (assembly GCA_944326305.1). Lineage (GTDB taxonomy): Bacteria > Bacteroidota > Bacteroidia > Bacteroidales > UBA932 > Cryptobacteroides. The sequence continues at coordinate 17,594 of CALVDL010000022.1, read as the reverse complement.
CATCCTGCTTACTTCATGCATAAGCACTACCGCCATCGTCATTGTCGATGTGGTCATCTGGACCGCCCTGCAGCTGGGCATCAACTGGAGAATAAAAATCTACGCCAAAGACCATCCGGAAGCGGCAAGTTCGTATGTCGAAGGAGCCAAATAGCCTTAACTGTCATCCCGAGCATTGCGCACCCTGTCATCCCGAGCGCAGCCTCCTGTCATTTCGACCGAGCGCAGCGAGCGGAGAAATCTATAGAATAAACCAGAAAAAAATGAACAATAAAGAAAACATCCGCATTGCCGTCGCCGGGACCGGCTACGTAGGCCTGAGCATCGCGACACTCCTGAGCCAGCACCATCACGTGACGGCGGTGGACGTCATCCCGGAAAAGGTGAACCTGATCAATGCCAGGAAATCCCCGATTCAGGACGACTGTATCGAGAAATATCTTGCGGAGAAGGACCTGGACCTCGTGGCGACCCTCGACGGCGCATCAGCCTACAGAGATGCCGATTTTGTGGTGATCGCCGCCCCGACCAACTACGACCCGGTAAGGAACTACTTCGACACGAGCCACGTGGAGGAGGTCATAGAGCTCGTCAAGAGCGTTAATCCTGATGCGATCATGGTGATCAAGAGCACGATACCGGTAGGGTACACCGAGAGCATCCGCAGGAAGACAGGTTCGGACAATATCATCTTTTCCCCGGAGTTCCTGAGGGAGAGCAAGGCGCTGTATGACAACCTGTACCCGAGTCGCATCATCGTGGGGCGTCCGGAAGGTGACACGAGGCTTGATGAAGCCGCGCACCGGTTCGCCGCCCTACTGCAGGAGGGCGCTATAAAGGAAAACATCGAAACCCTTTACATGGGCCTGACTGAAGCGGAGGCGGTGAAGCTTTTTGCGAACACCTACCTGGCCCTGCGTGTCAGCTACTTCAACGAGCTTGACACATATGCGGAGATGAAAGGTCTTAACACGAGCGACATCATCAGGGGAGTGAGCCTCGACCCGAGGATAGGGGACTTCTACAACAACCCGAGTTTCGGCTACGGGGGCTACTGCCTTCCGAAGGACACGAAGCAGCTCCTTGCGAACTACGCGGACGTCCCGGAGAACCTTATCCAGGCGATAGTTGAGAGCAACCGCACTCGCAAGGACTTCATTGCTGACAGGGTCCTGACCAAGGCGGGCTACTACAACTACTACAGCCGCGGGGACTATGACCCCACAGAAGAGAAGTCATGCACTGTAGGAGTTTACCGTCTGACGATGAAGTCGCACAGCGACAACTTCCGCCAGAGCAGCATCCAGGGAGTGATGAAGCGGATCAAGGCGAAGGGCGCCGAAGTTATCATCTACGAACCGACCCTGGCAGACGGCAGCACGTTCTTCGGCAGCAGGGTGGTCAATGATCTGGAGGAATTCAAGATCCGCAGCCAGGCCATCATCGCCAACAGATACGACACCTGCCTCGACGACGTTAAGGAAAAGGTTTATACGAGGGACATTTTCAGGAGAGACTAAATTATATCACAATGAAAGGAATCGTACTTGCAGGCGGTTCAGGCACACGTCTGTACCCCATTACCAAAGGAGTAAGCAAGCAGCTACTCCCGGTCTATGACAAGCCGATGGTCTATTACCCGATATCGGTGCTGATGCTGGCAGGGATCCGTGATATCCTCATCATCTCGACACCGCAGGATCTTCCCTCCTTCAGGCGCCTTCTGGGAGACGGTTCCGACTACGGCGTGCGTTTCGAATACGCGGAGCAGCCGAGTCCGGACGGGCTTGCCCAGGCTTTCATCATAGGCGAGGAGTTCATAGGTGAAGACAGCGTGTGTCTGGTGCTCGGGGACAACATCTTCCACGGTGCAGGCCTCACATCGCTGCTGAAGGACGCAGTCAAGACGGCCGAGAAGGAGTCGAAGGCAACGGTCTTCGGCTATTGGGTCGACGATCCCGAGCGTTACGGTGTGGCGGAGTTCGACGGTGAGGGCAACTGCCTGAGCATCGAGGAGAAGCCGTCGCATCCCAAGAGCAACTATGCCGTGGTCGGCCTTTATTTCTATCCGAACAGGGTCGTGGATGTGGCCAGACATATCAGACCGTCAGAGCGGGGGGAACTTGAGATTACCACTGTAAACCAGGAATTCCTGAAGGAATGTGCGCTGAAGGTGCAGACGATGCAGAGGGGGTTTGCATGGCTCGACACGGGGACTCACGATTCCCTTGCCGACGCGTCGATCTTCGTGGAGGTGATAGAGAAGCGTCAGGGGTTGAAGATAGCGTGCCTGGAGGGCATAGCATACCGTCAGGGATGGATCAGCGAGGAGAGGATGCGCGAGATCGCACAGCCGATGCTGAAGAACCAGTACGGGCAGTATCTGCTGAAAGTGATAGATGAAGTGAAACAGACGGGTAGGAGCAACCTTGAATAGCATGAACGTAATAAAGACAGATATAGAGGGCGTGGTGATCATCGAGCCGCGCATCTTCGAAGACGCCCGGGGGTACTTCTTCGAATCTTTCTCGCAGAGGGATTTTGACTCTCAGGTAAGGATGGTGCGGTTCGTCCAGGACAACGAGAGCAGGTCATGTTACGGCGTCCTTCGCGGGCTCCATTTCCAGAAGCCTCCGTTTACCCAGAGCAAGCTTGTGAGGGTCATCAGGGGAACGGTGCTTGACGTGGCGGTGGACATCAGGGAAGGCTCCCCGACCTTCGGGAAGCATGTGGCCGTAGAGCTGAGCGGCGAGAACCACAGGCAGTTCTTCGTTCCGAGGGGCTTCGCGCACGGGTTCAGTGTGCTCAGCGACGAGGCTGTCTTCCAGTACAAGTGTGACAACTTCTACGCTCCGCAGAGCGAAGGCGCCATAGCGTGGGATGATCCGGATCTCGGCATAGACTGGAGGATCCCTGCCGGTGATGTCATCCTTTCAGAGAAGGACCGCCACCACAGACGGCTCAAAGATGCGGATTTTCTATTTGATTATAATACAGACTATTACAAGCTATGAATATTCTGGTAACAGGGGCGAACGGCCAGCTTGGCCGCGAGATGCGTCTTGTCAGCAAAGGCAGCGGAGACATATATCTTTTTACGGACATAATGCCGGCGGAAGGGCTTGAGACCGTGATGCTCGACATCACGGATGCGGAAGCCGTCAGCCGTATTATAAAAGAAAACGGCATCGGTTGCATAGTCAACTGCGCGGCCTATACGAACGTGGACAAGGCCGAGAGCGATGAATCCCTATGCCGCATGCTTAACGCGGAGGCCCCTAAGATACTTGCAGAGGCGATGAAAAGTGCCGGAGGATTGCTTGTACATATCTCTACGGACTACGTGTTCGGCGGGGACCCGTACAACACTCCGTGCAGGGAGGAGCAGAAAGGCACCCCGACGGGGGTGTACGGAGCTACCAAACTTGAAGGGGAGCACAATATAATTGAAAGCGGTTGCGACTACGTGATCATCCGGACGTCGTGGCTCTACAGCGAGTACGGGAAGAATTTCGTCAGGACAATGCTGGATCTTACAGCGGCCAAGCCGCATCTGGATGTCGTATTCGACCAGGCGGGCACTCCTACCTATGCATACGACCTTGCACAGGCTGTCATGGTTGTGTTGGCTGACTATAAAAGGGAAACGGGGCGGCATGATTCCGCCGTCTTGCCCGCAGACAAAAGACCTGGCTTCCGGTACAGCAGAAACGGCATATACCACTACAGCGACGAGGGGGTCTGTTCCTGGTACGACTTCGCGAAGATGACAGCTGAGTATGCCGGTCATACCGGATGCGACATCCGCCCGTGCCATAGCGACGAGTTTCCGAGTCCGGTACGACGCCCGGCCTATTCGGTGCTGGACAAGACGAAGATCAAGAGTACTTTCGGCCTTGACATCCCGTACTGGACAGACTCCCTGAAAAAATGTATCGCCAATATAAAAGCTGAATGACTATCCTTAACGACTTAAAAGCAAAACCTATTTGTCATTTCGAGCGGAGCCGCCAGGCGAGGTCGAGAAATCTGCTGAATTTAAAATAACGACCATGAACTATAGAAGAACCATCCTTATTACCGGCGGCGCCGGCTTCATCGGGAGCCACGTCGTGCGCCTGTTCGTGAACAGATACCCGGACTACCATATCATCAACCTGGACAAGCTGACCTACGCCGGGAATCTGTCCAACCTCAAGGATATAGAGGACAGGCCGAATTACAAATTCATAAAGGCTGACATTTGCGACTACGATGCAGTAAAGGAAGTCATGAATAAATACGAAGTGGACGGGATCATCCACCTGGCAGCGGAGAGCCATGTGGACAGGAGCATCCTGGACCCGTTCACGTTTGCCAGGACGAACGTCATGGGTACCCTGTCCCTTCTTCAGGCAGCCAGGACTGTATGGGAGCCTCAGGGATGGGACGGAAAGCTGTTCTACCATATCTCCACGGACGAGGTTTACGGCGCCCTTGAACTGACCGACCCCGAGGGCATCGAATCCCCGTTCACCACTAAGGCATCATCGGACCATCATCACGCCTACGGAGACAAGTTCTTTACAGAGGAGACTAGGTACCAGCCACACAGCCCGTACTCTGCGAGCAAGGCCGGGAGCGACCATTTCGTGAGGGCCTTCCACGACACCTACGGCATGCCGACGATAGTGACCAACTGCTCGAACAACTATGGCCCTTACCAGTTCCCCGAGAAACTGATCCCCCTTTTCATCAACAATATAATGCACCGCAAGCCCCTCCCGGTTTACGGAAAGGGAGAGAACGTCCGCGACTGGCTTTATGTGGAGGATCATGCGAGGGCTATAGACCTTATTTTCCATGAAGGCAAAGTGGCCGAGACCTACAACATCGGCGGGTTCAACGAGTGGAAGAACATCGACATCGTCAAGGTCCTGATCAGGACCGTAGACAGGCTTCTTAGCAGGGGAGAGGATGAAGATATGGACCTTATCACATATGTGACAGACCGTAAGGGCCACGACATGAGATACGCGATAGACTCGAGGAAGCTGCAGCGTGAGCTTGGGTGGGAGCCGAGCCTTCAGTTCGAGGAAGGGATAGAAAAGACGGTAAGGTGGTATCTGGACCATCAGGACTGGCTGGATAATGTCACAAGTGGTGACTATCAGAAATATTACGATCAGATGTATAAGAACAAATAGAAATGTAATAAATATTAATGTTATTGAACGTACTTAATAAGCTATATGTTACATTTTGACGATAAAAAGAGAATGTCTATAATGCTGAAGACTTTATGTCATCATTAAAAGGAAACATAATTCTCAACTTCATCAATACTCTTGCTGGAATACTCTTCCCGATAATCACTTTTCCCTATGCGGCAAGGGTACTTCTACCGGATGGTATAGGCACTATCAATTTTCTCCAGTCGATAGTCAGTTACATAGTCCTGCTGACAAGCCTGGGTATCCCTATGTATGCGGTACGAGAAATAGCAAGGCACAGGGATGACATCAAGGAGAGGAACAAGGCGACAGTGGAAATCATCCTACTAAGCCTTTTCTTGTGCCTTGCTGGATATATATGTGTGTTGGTGATAGGCGAGCTTGTCCCGCAGATAAATTCCGACCTGTCCATTTTCTATGTCCTGAGTCTAACGATCCTGTTTACCGCATTGGGGGTGAACTGGTTCTATCAGGCGGTGGAGGATTTCAAATTCATAACGATCCGTGGCCTGATATTCCGGGTGCTGGCTGCGGCAGCGCTGTTTATCTTAGTGAAAGACAGCGGAGACCTGCTTATGTATTCCTTTGTGATAGTCGGCTCGACAGTAGGCAACAACATAATCAACTTCGTACACTTAAGAAAATACATACATATAGGTGAGATACAATGGAGTAGACTGGAGATCTGGCGACACCTGAAACCTGCGCTGCACATATTCGTATTCAATGTTATAACGAGCATATACTTGAACCTAAACACAGTGATGCTCGGGTTTATGAATGGGGAGGCCTCTGTGGGGTTCTATACGACAGGCTACAAGTTGTCCCAGATTATACTGACGGTCGTTGGGTCTATGGGCGCAGTCCTTCTGCCGAGGTGCTCAAATCTGGTAGAAAGTGGAAGGTCTGACGAATTCAGGGAAGTCACAAGGAAATCATACCTCATCGTTTGCGCATTGTCATTCCCTATCATTGCAGGACTTATCATGATTTCAGGGCAGGCGGTAGAGATATTTTTCGGCGCTGACTATTCAGCGTCGGTAAAGGTCCTTGCATGGACCTCCCCTATCATATTGTTCATAAGTGTGAGCAATGTGACTGGGATACAGGTCCTGTACCCACAGGGAAAAGAAAACATAGTGATTTGGAGCGTGTTCATCGGTGCTGTCATCAATGTTCTGCTGAACATTTTTCTGTTGCCAAGATATGCCCATGTTGGAGCGGCGATGTCCACATTCGTGACAGAGGCGGCAGTGCTTGCAATCCAGGTCCTTTTAGGCAGGAAGTATATCCCGTTTAGCCTTTTCGATAGGGCGTGTCTGAACTATATGGCTGGTGCCATTATCCTGACACTGCCCGTGTTGGCGATCATCCATCTGGTAGAAGGAGTCTGGATGCAAGTTATATTGTCGATAATGATAGGAGCAGTCTCGTATCTGATATTCCTTCTTGTCCGGAAAGACGCATTGACATTGGATGTGCTCAAGTATACTTTACAGACATTCAGACTAAAGAATTGATACTATATAACCGATACCAAAAACAAGGAGATGGAACAATATGATTATCTGATAGTAGGCTCAGGATTGTACGGAGCCTCATTTACATACAGGGCACAAAAAGCAGGCAAGAAATGCCTAGTGATAGACAAACGACCACATCGCGGCGGCAATGTGTACTGTGAAAATATAGAAGGCATCAATGTCCATAAGTACGGGGCGCATATTTTCCATACATCAAACAAGGAAGTTTGGGACTTTGTCAACTCCATAGTTCCATTCAACCGATATACGAATTCTCCTGTGGCAAACTATAAGGGAGAGCTCTATAATCTGCCGTTCAACATGAACACATTCCATCAGATGTGGGGAGTGCGCACACCTGATGAGGCAAGAAGAATCATCGAGGAACAGAAACATGATGCTGTAGTAGCCATGAAAGCCGCCGGGGTCTCGGAGCCGAGGAATCTGGAGGAGCAGGCGCAGATACTGATTGGCAAGGATATATATGAGAAGTTGATAAAGGGATATACAGAGAAGCAGTGGGGCAGGAAATGCACAGATCTTCCGGCATTCATCATAAGGAGATTGCCAGTACGCTTTGTATTCGACAACAACTATTTCAATGACAAATACCAGGGCATACCGGAAGGTGGATACAACAAACTGATTGAGGGGTTGCTTGATGGGATAGAAGTGAAGACTGGCACAGATTTCTTTGATGACAGGTCGTATTGGGAAGGTGTCGCTGACAAGATAGTATATACAGGCAAGATAGATGAATACTACGGTTATCGGTTTGGTAAATTGGAATACCGCACAGTCAGATTTGAGGAGGAAATATTGGATTGTCCGAACTGGCAGGGTAATGCTGTCGTAAACTATACAGATCGGGAAGTTCCATATACAAGAATAATTGAGCACAAGCATTTCGAGATGTTTGGAGAAAAGGTATATGAGAATCCGAAAACTGTCATATCCAGGGAATACTCTACGGAATGGAAAGATGGAATGGAACCGTATTATCCGGTAAATGATGAGAAGAACACTTCACTGTACGGGAAATACAAAGATTTAGCAGATAAAGAAGCACATGTAATATTCGGAGGCCGACTTGCGGAATACAAGTATTACGATATGGCTCCGATAATAGAGAAAGTATTATTTATTTAAAATATTGCATATGATTACTAAAACTTTATCTATTATTATTCCAACGTATAATATGGAAAAATATTTGCCCCAATGTTTGGATTCTATAACTAATATTGTAAATATAAGGGCACTTGAAATAATTATAGTTAACGATGGTAGTACGGATTCATCATCATTAATTGCACATAAGTATGCAGAAAAATATCCAAATTCAATAATTGTTGTTGATAAACAAAATGCAAATTATGGCTCATGCATTAATAAAGGCTTGTCTATAGCTACAGGAAAATATGTAAAGGTTCTTGATTCAGATGACTGGTTTAATTCAAATTCATTCGAAAGATTTATTTGTGAATTAGAAAAAATAGATGCAGATCTAATACTGACTGATTTTACTCTGATATATTCAAACAGACGGGAAGAAATAAGGTCTCCTCAAATGTTATCTGGGCATGTGTATGATACTTCTATATTAGAAGATATTAATATACAAATGCATCAGATTACTTATAGGTTGAGTGTTTTAAAATCGATTAATTATGTTCAACAAGAGGGTATCTTTTATACGGATTATGAATGGTGTTTCTGGCCAATGATTGCTGTAAAAAAAGTGTATTATATAAAAAATAATTTATATCAATATAGATGCGGAAGGTCTGGGCAAACAATGGATCCTCAGGTAATCATACGCAGATATCGGGATATCATGCTTGGCTTATATAGAATGATTGAGATTTTTAACAAAAATAAAGATGATATAGACAGAGATATAATGTTAAAAAAATATTTACTTAAAACATTATGTAATAGATCTATAGATTTATATCTTCTTTTTTTGACTCGAAAAAAGAAATTTTCAGAAGATTTAATGGAACTAGACAATTATATAAAAACAGAAAATATTGAGTTATATAATAGCCTCAATGTAAATAATAGAGGATATATTTCAAATTGGATACAAAATTGGAGAATCTCAAAAAAATATCCAAGTAGGATGTCGATATTGTTCTGGACTAATATTCAAAAATTGTATCATTATATTCACTCAATGAGATTATATCGAATTCTCAAATAGGGTTAAGCCGCTATGAATTCATCAATTGGCATATCTGTAATAGTACCTGTGTTCAAAGCAGAGAGATATATCCACAAGTGTTTGGATAGTTTGGTGTCGCAGACATTTGAAAATTATGAAATACTGCTTATCGATGATGGTAGTCCAGATAAAAGTGGGGAGATATGCGATGAATATGCAAAAAAAAATAAACGAATAAAAGTTATTCACAAAAAAAATGGGGGTGTCAGTTCAGCTCGCCAGTGCGGACTAGATTCTGCCGTTGGAGAATATGTGATTCATGTCGATCCCGATGATTGGGTAGAATCTAATATGTTATGTGAATTATATGATAATGCATATAAAGATGATTGTGATATTTTACTTTGTGATTATTATCAAGATTGTAATAGGCAGTCAATGTTGGTAAAACAGCAACCAAGTAATTTAAATCACGACATAGTTTTAAAAGAATTGTTTCATCATTTACATGGTAGCTGTTGGAATAAGTTAGTTAAAAGAAGTTTATTCCAGCAGTATAGTATAAGTTTTCCTTTGGATTTATCTTTTTCTGAAGACTTGTATGTAAATTGTTGCCTTCTTATGAATAATGTCAAAGTATCTTATTTAGCAAGAGCATATTATCATTATACTTTAGATTTAAATAAAAATTCATTAGTTCGACACTATTCGAGAGATACTTATAATAAAGATATAGTGTTACTGAATAAAATATGTGCTCTTCTCAATACTACAAGTGTTATTGAGGATGCTTATGCAAGATTGTCTTTTTCTATTGTTGAAAGAGCATTTTGTGGCGGTATATTTTCATCGTCAGAATTTAAAGATAAATGTTTTGAATTAAAAAAATATGTTTTTGATGAACGGTCTAATCTTATCCATTCTATATTAATGTACTTATCGTGTGTTGGATTTTATAATCCTATTTTTAAACTCGTATCTATTATTTCGAATATAAAACATCAGATTAATTCATTTAAATAGTCACTATAATGAAAAAAATAATGTTGGTTTTCGGGACCAGGCCGGAAGCAATAAAAATGGCTCCTTTAGTAAAAGAATTTCAAAAACACCCTGAATCTTTTGAAACAATAGTATGCGTTACTGGCCAACATAGAGAAATGCTTGATCAAGTATTGAGAATATTTGATATAAAACCAGATTTTGATTTAAATATAATGAGACAAGGCCAAGATTTGTATGATGTAACATCTCGGGTACTTATAGGAATGCGTAGCATATTAAAAGAAAGTCATCCAGATGTTGTCCTTGTGCATGGGGACACTACGACATCTACCGCAGCTGCTTTAGCAGCATTTTATCAACAAATACCTGTAGGACATGTAGAGGCTGGTCTTCGCACAAATAATATTTATAGTCCATGGCCAGAAGAAATGAATCGTCAGATTACGGGTCGTATTGCAACATATAATTTTGCTCCTACGCCTCTTAGCCGAGATAATCTACTCAAAGAAAATGTATGTGAATCCAATATTACAGTTACTGGCAATACAGTTGTAGACGCACTATATTGGGTTGTAGATAAGATAAAGTTGGATAAGACATTAGACAAATCACTTGAAAATGAATTGGCCGATGCTGGGTATGATGTCAATCGTTTAGCAGGACAAAAGAAACTAGTCCTGATTACAGGGCATAGAAGAGAGAATTTTGGAGATGGATTTATCAATATGTGTAGGGCAATTAAGGATCTTGCGAAGAAATACAAAGAGGTAGATTTTGTATACCCAATGCATCTTAATCCGAATGTAAGAAAGCCAATACATGAAGTTTTTGGTGATAATCTATCACATCTTGGTAACATGTTTTTTATTGAACCACTTGAATACCTGAGTTTTATTTATCTGATGGAAAAATCATCAATAGTCCTAACAGATAGTGGAGGAATTCAAGAAGAAGCTCCAGGTCTTGGTAAGCCAGTACTTGTAATGCGTGATACAACGGAAAGACCAGAGGCTCTTAGTGCCGGAACTGTAAAATTAGTCGGTACCGACTATAATAAGATTGTCACAGAAGTTTCAAATCTAATAGATAATCCAATTGCATATGAAAAAATGAGTATGGCAGTAAATCCATATGGAGATGGAAATGCATGTAAAAGAATCATAGCTAAATTTTAATATTATATGTTACGGGTTGCATTATGTATTCGTCCAACATATTTAACAAAGTATGGAGGGGACTCTGTTCAGGTTTTAAAGACGAAAGAATATTTAGAAAAAAAATATGATATTCTATGTGAAATTATCACAACACCTAATCAACTGACTTCTAATTATAGTATTGCTCATATTTTTAATTATGCTACGATATATGAAACAACAGCTTTTATCAAAAAGGCGAAATCATTAAATTTAAAAATAATAACATCAAGTATTTATTGGGATTATTCATATTTGGCTATATCGTCATTATTTTCTATTTTCAACTATAGTATATCTCTGTCAGAGAATATAGTGAAGATTGCGCTATTAATGGTAAAAATTTCTGCCAGATTATTCAAGAAGCCGACTTTTCTATCTAATAGATTCAGCAATTATATAGCCTGGTGTATAGCAAATTCAGATATGGTATCCCCAAATTCTGTCGAAGAGGGTAAGCTATTATTTGAATTTGCTAATATTAATTACAATTGTAATTCTAATAAAATTGCAATTATTTATAATGCTACAGATTCTGTCGGAAATTATAAAATCTTCAACATAAAAGATAAATACCATCTTCCAGATAATTATATCCTTCAGGTTGGGAGGATTGAATTTATAAAAAATCAGCTAAATTTATTAAAGGCATTAGAAAAACATAAAGAGATTCCAATTGTGTTCGTTGGTGCTGTAGGCGAACAAAAATACTACAATAGATTGAGAAAACTGGCAGATAAACGAGGCAATGTTATATTTATAAATAATGTACCTCATGATGAAATATATAGTTTTTATCATTACGCCAAATTACATGTACTATTATCTTTAAGAGAATCTCCTGGTCTGGTAAGTCTTGAAGCTCTGCAGTCAGGATGTAAAATTATTGTATCGGATAATAGATTCCTGCCATACGATACATATTTTACTGATTATGCAATAAAATGTTCTCCATTGAATTTGAAAAATATAGAGGAAACAGTACTTAATGAATATTGTTCAAAGACAGAAAATACTTTATATAGGAATAAGTTTACATGGGAAAAAACAGCAGATCAAACATTTGCTGCATATCTAAGTGTACTTGATCATGCGTAATGAAATATCTATTTTATTAGCGACTTATAACGGAGCCAAGTATTTGGGACAGCTGATCGATTCTATTATAAGTCAAACTTACACAAATTGGACTTTATATATTCATGATGATATGTCGGTGGATAATACTTTCGACATTATAAAAGAATATTCATCCAAATATGAAAATATAATTTTTATCTCGGATACGAAGAAAAGGGGCTCCGCTGGTAGTTTTTTATGGTTATTAGATAAGGTTGAATCCGATTATTATATGTTTTGCGATCAAGATGACATTTGGCTGCCAAATAAAATATTGAATGCAATAAGACAAATTAAAATATTAGAGTCAGAATATAAAAATAAACCTGTCTTAATATATTCAGATTTAATAATCGTTGACGCAAAATTAAATATAATAGACAAATCTTTTTTTGAATACTCTAAAATATCGTATTATGTTGATAAATTGTCTTTTCTCCCAGTCTTGAATTTTATTACAGGATGTACAATGGCTTTTAATAGAAAAGCTAAAGATATAACATTTCCTGTGTCAAGTAATGTTGTTATGCATGATTCATGGTTAGCGCTTAGGGTATACTATGAAAAAGGTATTATAAAATGTACAGAACAATCTGATATTTTATATCGACAGCATGCGTCTAATGCTTTGGGGGCTGTCAAATACAGATCTGTTGTTGTTAAATTTTTGAAATTAAATAATGTACTGAAAAATAATATAAAGTATTATTTGATGGCGAAAGACGCGGCACATATATCTTTGTTTAAATATTTATTGTTAAAGCTTAAAGTTCTGACACGTAATGTTTGTTAACCTTAATTTAAATGTGTCATGTAGAAAGTTCCGATCTTTCGCAATTTTGTTAATGGTATATTCTACAGCCATTGATATGGGGGGAGGCCTATATATTAAATATTTATCATATTTATATGGATGCTTTTGTCTGATATTAACAGGATTTAATGTAAAAAGAATTCGATATTTTGAGTTTGTATTATGTCTTATGGGACTTGCACCCATAATGAGTTTTTTTATAGGACAGTTAAATGACGGAGCTGCTTCATTGGGCGTATCAAATATTACACCGTTTATCCCTGCTGTAATATTTTTATTTCTAATAGATAATACAAATATCAAATTAGCGATAAATAGTTTTTTACATTCAATATTATTAATGTCTTTATTAACTATAGCATTATATGCCGTTTTTATTACAATCCCATCTTTAATAATACCGGTATCAGATTTCCTTAATAATAAAGAAATGGGAATGTTTGGGATTAAAGCTGTAGAAGCATCTAATTTACCTGGTGTATATTTTAAGATATCATTATTTTATAATTTTGCATTTATAATTTATTTGTATAATAAGCAATATTTCAAGGCATGTGTCGTTTTGCTAGCAATAGTCCTTTCTTTTTCTAAATCATCTTTATTCGTTGTCGGTTTTATTGTTTTATTGTACATATTTAGTTGGATTAAAATCCGTAACGGGTTTTTAGTCTTCTCAAAATTTAAAATTGTATTTCTTGCTGCCATTACGGTATTAATAATTTTTTTTATAAGTTTATCCAAAGAGTCCTTGTCTGATTTATATAATTATTATTATGACTCATTAGTTGGTAAGTCTGACACAGTAAATGTGAGATTAGAACATTTTAAGTCTTTAATCATCCTATTTAAAGAGCACCCATTATATTTATTGTTTGGACAAGGTGTGGGAACAGAATTTTATACATCTGGATTTAATGCATATGTCAATAACATTGAAATCGATCATTTAAATACAATAAGAAAATTTGGCCTAATCTGGTTTGTATTATTCACCTTATTTATATTTGCTGAATCAATGAGTTTATTTAATAAGCAAGGTATTTTGCGGTATATTGGAGTCGCGTTTTTTGTAACATATATTTTAGTAGGCACAAATCCTTTGCTGATAAATCCATTTTTTCTGATGTTATTTATTGTTATTTACAAACTAAATCAATTTAATTCAAGATATGATATCAGTCTGCTTAGCTACGTATAATGGAGAAAAGTATATTGTAGAACAATTAGAGTCAATCCTCTCTCAGCTATCAAGCAAAGATGAAATAATTATTTCTGATGATAATTCAAGTGATTCTACTATTGACTTAATAAAAAGAATAAATGATAATCGGATAAGAATTTATCATAATGCAAAATATACATGTAAATATAAAGGCGTTTTTAGAAAATGTTTTTCTGTGGCAAGAAATTTTGAAAATGCGCTAAAGTATGCTAAAGGAGAGTCTATATTTTTAGCAGATCAAGATGATGTATGGTTGAAAGGTAGAGTTGATGCTTTTTTGACGGCATTAAAGACATCGGATTTAGTATTATCTGATTGCATTATTACTGATGCTGCTTTAAATCAGATTGTTCCTTCTAATTTTGCATTAAACAAACCGAGTAAATCTATTTTGAATAATATATTGCATCAAAATTATTTAGGTTGTTGTATGGCATTTAATAGGCAACTATTGGAAAAGGTCTTACCATTACCCAAAGAGCCTATTATGCATGATATATGGATTGCTTTGTTGGGGTGTTATTATGGTAAAGTTACATTTATAGATAAACCATATTTATTATATCGCAGGCATGGGAATAATGCCTCAAAAAATATAGATGGGCCTAAAAATCCCCTCTCATTTAGAATCTCATATAGATTTATTTTATTTTTTACTTTCATTAAATATGTTATAAAAAATAGTGTTAACTGCAAATTTGTTTAGAATTTATGAGATTATTTCTAAATAGTCCCTACTTTGGAGAGAGGATTTGAACTGATATAATGAAAGAATTAACCATGCCTGTCCGCCAAAGGTCGGGAATATCATTGGGATATGTGTACTCTTCTGTTGTTTATTTCTAAAATTACTAATCACATATTATAATAATAAAAAAAGTTCTTTTATTGCCAATCATAAAGGTTTTTCAAAGTTTAACGCTCCATATATGCAATGGTTTAAGAATAATGGGTGGGTGGTGGATAATGCATCACCAGGAATCGAGGTTGGTAATGTTGATAATCAATATGATGTGGATATTCAACGATCCCCATTTTCATTAAAAAATATAAGTGCATTATTTCAATTAAAAAGCATAATATCTTCCAATCATTATGATATAATACATTGTCATACCCCCATGGGGGCTGTCTTAGGAAGACTTGCAGCCATGTTGGCTCATACTCGAAGAAAAGGGACTAAAATCATTTATACTGTACATGGATTTCATTTCTTTAAAGGGGCTTCATTAATTAACTGGATAATATACTGCCCAATTGAACTTATTTTATCCTGTTATACAAATGCAATTGTAACAATAAATAATGAAGATTATTATTTTGCTCTTAAACATAAGATGGCTCATGGTAAAATTTATAGGATTGATGACGTAGGATGTAATCTCAATAAATTCGGACCATTGTCTATACAGGAAATTCTTTCCAAGAGCAGAGCTTTCAGGTTTGTTAACGAATATATGTATATTTATCGAAAGCAGGTGACAGGTACTATATCTTCTTCTTTCAGTGAAAAGAAATATAGGGATTTGTACAATATATTTATAACCGAGACAGCAAAGATCAAAGACAATTATTCAGATTATGAGCTAAAAAATGCATTGCTGTCTTTTATGGCATATGAGTTCTGTATTTTACTCGGATAAGCCCATAATTTTCAGGTGAATTACGGGAACGAGAATTAAATAATTTGAAACAATATCTTTGGATTTTGAAGTATGACTTGAATCCGAAAGTAAAACTGGTCAATACTGTCAAATCAATATTCGGTCTAAAATCACATCGAAGATTTTGTACACTTATATCACAAAATTTGTCAATAGAAATTAATTCACAATCATGACTGATAGTAAAAAGATTTTATTCTGCGATAATAGTTTGCGTAATTTGATAAATTTTAGAGGAGATGTTATAAATAGTTATGTCGCTGATGGTTATAGTGTAATTTTAGTAGCCCCTCAAGACTATGATTATCATCCTGATAACTCTAAAATTAAATTTATTCAGATTGAAATGAACAGATCCGGAATGAATCCAATAAGGGAATTGGTTTACTTGAAAAAATTATATCTAATTTACAAAGAAGAACAACCGGATTACATTTTTCTTTACACAATAAAACCTAATATCTATGGATCGATAGCTGCAAAACTATGCAATATTCCATCTACTGCAATGATTGCCGGACTTGGATATGTATTCAGTTCCAATAGTATAGGAAGTATAATCGCTCGTGCGTTATATCGTTTTGCATTACATTTCCCTGAACATGTTTTAGTTCTCAATAAATATAATTTTGAAGTAATGATTAAAAAACATATTGTTTCTCGCAATAAGATAATACTACTTCCCGGAGGCGAAGGGATCAATTTGGACAAATTTATTTGATTTACCATACAGAACTGGTTTTATTCAAATTTCCTTGGAGTCAAAAATAGGGGATAATTCATTTAGATCAATAATATGAAAACTACTTTCTTAATGATAGCTCGTGTCTTATATGATAAGGGTTATCAAGAGTATGTTGATGCGGCAAGGATAATAAAAAATGAAGGTATTGATGCGGATTTCCAATTATTGGGAAATATTGATGAAGAATATCCTAATCATGTTCCCAAAGCTATAGTGCAGAGAGATCATAATAATGGAATAATAGATTTTCTTGGCTATAGATCTAATGTGCGTCCGATTATTCAATCAGCAGATTGTATTGTTCATCCGACTTTTTATAATGAAGGTATGTCTCGAGTTTTAATGGAGGCAATGGCTATGGGCAAGCCAATTATTACAACAGATATACCAGGGTGTCGTGAAACTGTAGAAGATGGGAAAAATGGTTATATTGTTCCTCCTAAAGATGCGCCGGCTTTGGCGGATGCAATATGCCGGTTTATAAGCTTACCTATAAAAGAAAAAGAGTTGATGGGAAAATATGGAAGGGAAAAAGCTGAGAAAGAATTTGATGTGAAGAATGTTATAGCAGTTTATAAAAAAATCACAGCGAATATTAAATAAAAGGGATTGCTAAAAAAAAATAATGAAAACCGCATTAATCACCGGCGTCACCGGCCAGGACGGATCGTTCCTGGCCGAATTTCTATTGAATAGGGGGTATGATGTCCACGGGACGATACGGCGCTCGTCGGTGGACTACAGGGAGAGGATAGCGCACTTGGAGGGGCGGCCCCGGTTCCACCTGCATTATGCGGATTTGGGGGTAGTGTTTCAAACAGTGTGTCCGAAGTAAGCGCGGATGCCGGGCTGTAACCGGAAATCAGGAATACATCAAAATCGGCAACGAGGCTACATCAAAAATTGCAACAATCGTACATCAGAAA